>NZ_JBFTPS010000031.1:0-83593 GCF_056398605.1 Variovorax sp. 01T432 | reverse complement strand
ACACCGCCCTGCGCGGCGCGGCGCCGGCGGCCGGGGCCGCCTCGGCCGACGGCACGGGCGCCTGCGGCGCGCCCGCCACTTCGCCGGGCTCCAGCAGCGTGGCCAGCACGGTACCCACCGGCACCTTCTGCCCCGGCTGGACCCGCAGCTCGGCCACCACGCCTTCCTGCCAGATCTCGACATCGACGGCGGCCTTGGAGGTGTCGACCACCGCGACCACCTGCCCCCGCTTCACGCTGTCGCCCGGCTGCACCAGCCATTGCAGCAGCGTCCCCGCCTCCATGTCGGCGCCCAGCGAAGGCAGCTCGAAGCGGATCACGGCAGGCGTCCCATCAGGCGCTTCGCCGCCGCGACGATCTTCTCGGGCTGCGGCAGCGCGGCTTCCTCCAGATGCTGCGCGTAGGGCATCGGCACCTCCTCGCTGCACACGCGCGCCGGCGGCGCGTCGAGGTCGAAGAAGGCCTGCTCCGCGATGCGCGCCATCAGCTCCGCCGCCAGGCTGCCCGAGCGCCAGCCCTCGTCGACGATCACCGCCCGCCGGCACTTGCGCACCGAGGCCATGACGGTCGCATCGTCGAGCGGCCGCAGCACCCGCAGGTCGACCACTTCGGCGGCGATGCCTTCGAGGCTCAGTGCCTCGGCCGCCCGCATCGCCTTGGACAGCGTGCCGCCGTAGGCGATCAGGCTGAGGTCAGTGCCCGCGCGGCGCACCTTGGCGCCGCGGATGTCGACCACAATGTCGTCGGCCAGCTCCTCCTCCAGGTTGTAGAGCTGGACGTGCTCGAAGAGCAGCACCGGGTCCGGATCGGCGAGCGCCGCGGCGAGCATGCCGCGCGCATCCTCGACAGTGGCGGGCGCGAGCACGCGCAGGCCGGGCACGTGCGCGTACCAGCCTTCGAGGCTGTGCGAGTGCTGCGCCGCCACCTGGCGCCCCGCGCCGGTGGCCATGCGGATCACCAGCGGCACCGAGAACTGCCCGCCCGACATGTGATGCATCAGCGCCGCGCAGTTGACGATGGGGTCCATCGCCAGCAGGCTGAAGTTGACCGTCATCACCTCGACGATCGGCCGCATGCCCCCGAGCGCCGCGCCGACGCCCGCGCCGACGAAGGCGAGCTCCGACAGCGGCGTGTCGCGCACGCGCTCGGGCCCGAACTCCTCCAGCAGGCCCTTGGTCACCGCGTAGGTGCCGCCGTAGCGCCCCACGTCCTCGCCCATCAGGAAGACGCGCGGGTCCTTCCTCAGCGCTTCCCGCAGGGCCTCCGTCAGCGCCTGGCGGTAGCTGATGGTGCGGGCCATCAGGCGCCCTCCTCGCGCGTGAGCACACCGCGCAGCATCGCTTCCACCGGCTCCCAGCTGCCCGCCTCGGCGAAGGCGACGGCCTGGTCCACCTCCGCCTGGGCCTTCGCGTCGAGGGCGAGGAACTCGTCCTCGGAGAGACTGCCCTGCGCCTTCAGGCGCGCGGTGTAGGTATGGATCGGGCCCCGGGTCTTCCAGGCCTCGACCTCGCTCTTGGCGCGGTAGAGCTCGGGGTCGAACATCGAATGGGCGCGGAAGCGGTAGGTGCGCAATTCCATGAACAGAGGCCCCGCGCCGGCGCGCACCTCGGGCGCCGCGCCCATGGCCGCCTCATGGACGGCCACGACATCCATGCCGTCGACGGAGACGGTGCGCATGCCGTAGGAGGCCGCCTTCGCGCACAGGTCGGTCTGCGACTCGGAGCGCGCCAGCGCCGTGCCCATCGCATAGAGGTTGTTCTCGCAGCAGAACAGCACCGGCAGCTTCCAGAGCGCGGCGAGGTTCATCGATTCGTGGAAGGCGCCTTCCGCGACCGCGCCCTCGCCGAAGAAGCAGGCCGTCAGGCCCTCGCGCCCCGAGAGCTTGTCGGCCAGGGCCAGCCCGACCGCCAGCGGCAGCCCGCCGCCGACGATCGCCTGGCCGCCGAAGAAGCGCGTCGCCCGGTCGAACAGGTGCATCGAGCCGCCGCGCCCGCGCGAGCAGCCCTGCTGCTTGCCGTACATCTCCGCCATGATCGCGCCCATGGCGACGCCACGCAGCAGCGCATGGCCGTGCTCCCTGTAGGTGGCGACGATGTTGTCGTCGGCGCCCAGCGCATGCATCGTGCCGGCGGCCACCGCCTCCTCGCCGATGTAGAGATGCAGGAAGCCGCGGATCTTCTGCCTGCCGTAGAGCTCGGCGCACTTCTCCTCCATGCGCCGGATGCGCAGCATGTCGGCCAGCAGGCCCAGGGCGAAGGCCTTGTCCCAGGGGACGGGGCCGGTGGGCGGGGGCGGTACGCCTTCCTCGGTCATGCACCGGCCTCCAGCGTCGAAGTGTCGCCCTCGGGCAGGCCGAGTTCGCGCGCCTTCAGCAGGCGCCGCATGATCTTGCCGCTGCGCGTGCGCGGCAGGGTCGCGAGGAAGTCGATCTCCTTGGGCGCCACGGCCGCGCCGAGGCGCCTGCGCGCATGCGCGAGGATGTCCGCGCGCAGGCTCTCGTCGGGCGTGAAGCCGGTCTTGAGCGAGACGAAGGCCTTCACCATCTCCCCGAGCATGGCATCGGGCTTGCCGATCACGCCCGCCTCCGCGACCGCGGGATGCTCCATCAATGCGCTCTCGACCTCGAAGGGCCCGATCAGATGGCCGGCGGACTTGATGACGTCGTCGGCGCGGCCGACGAACCAGAAGTAGCCGTCGGCATCCCGCCGCGCCAGGTCGCCGGTGAGATAGAGACCGTCGGCGAAGCACTTGCGGTAGCGCGCCTCGTTGTTCAGGTAGCCGCGGAACATCGAGGGCCAGCCGGCGCGCAAGGCCAGCTCGCCCTCCACGTCCGGCTGCTCGACCACGCGCACGCGGGGCGCCTCGCCCTGCGCCTCCAGGTGCTCGACGATGCAGGCCTCCACGCCGGGCAGCGGGCGGCCCATCGAGCCCGGCTTGATGTCGAAGGCCGGGGTGTTGGCGATCATGATGCCGCCGGTCTCGGTCTGCCACCAGTTGTCGTGGATGGGCAGGTCGAAGGCCTCCTTGCCCCAGCAGACGGCGGCCGGGTTGAGCGGCTCGCCCACGCTGGCCACGAAGCGCAGCGCCGGAAAGACATGGCGCCGCGCAAGCGCCGCACCGGACTTCATCAGCATGCGGATCGCGGTCGGCGCCGTGTACCAGACGCTGACGCGCTCCTGTTCGAGCAGCCCGTACCAGCGCTCGGCGTCGAACTCCTCGAGGTCGACCAGCGAACTCACGCCCAGCAGCAACGGCGCGATGATGCCGTACGAGGTCCCGGTGACCCAGCCGGGATCGGCCGTGCACCAGTAGCGGTCCTGCGGGTGCAGGTCGAGCGCGTAGCGCGCCGTGGCGTAGTGGGCCACGGCCGCGCCGTGCACATGCAGGGCGCCCTTGGGCGCGCCGGTGGTGCCGCTGGTGAAGTGCAGCAGCGCCGGGTCGTCCGCCGATGTCGCCACGGTGTCGAACTCCTCGGCGGCCGAGGCCATCAGCGTGGCGAGATCGAGCGTGTCGGGCTCGGCGGTGGTGCCGCCCTCCTCCGCCACCAGCAGCACGTGGCGCAGCGAGGGCAGCCGCGCGCGCGACTGCCGCAGCTTGCGCCGGTACAGGCCGTCGGTGGTCACCAGCACCTGGCCCTCGCCGATGCCGATGCGCGTGGCGATCGGCTCCGGGCCGAAGGCCGAGAAGAGCGGCGTCACCACCGTGCCGTTCTTCAGCGCGCCCAGCACCGCGACATAGAGCTCGGGAATGCGCCCGGCGAGCACGAACAGGCGGTCGCCCTTGCCGACGCCGAGCTGGCGCAGCACATTGGCGAAGCGGGCGGTCCGGCGCGCGAGTTCGCCGTAGCTCAGCTCGACCGGCGGCGCGCCGCGCGAGACGAAGCGCAGGGCCGTCCGGTCTTTCAACGGGCCGGCCGCGTGCCTGTCGACCGCCTCGAAGCCCATGTTGAGCCCGCCGCCGGGCAGGCCCCGCAGCGCGGCGCGGGCCGCATCCCAGCTGAAGGCGCGGCGCTCGGCCTCGTAGTCGCGCAGGTTCGGCGTCAGGCGAAGATCCCGCTCGGTCTTGCGGATGATCGCTGGAAGAGGGTCCATGCTGTCGTGTCTCCCGGTGCAGGTTTCGCGCGGCCGCCTCACAGCCCGAAGGGATAGGTTTCCGGCAGGCCCTCGATGGTCTCGGTCTCCAGCGGCGTGACGGCGCGTGTCTGGTCGAACCAGATGTACTCGTCGAACTGGCGCGGCAGCACCGCCTGGAAATAGTGGCTCTGGAGTTCCGTCTCCGGCCGGTAGAGCACGCCGATGGCCCGTTCGAGCCGGGGCTGCGACAGGCCGGCGAGCAAAGCCTCGGACGCGGGGCCGCGCAAGGGCAGGATGAAGTTGTCCACCTCCGCCTCGTGGCACAGGCGTTCGTAGCTGCCGGCCATCGAGGGGCGAACCGCCTTCACCTCCATCGGCCCGTCCCAATCGGAGGCCGCCGCCACGGTGCCGCCGTGGGTGCCGAAGCCGATCAGGCAGGCGCCGCGGCCGAACTCCTGGCGGCACAGCTGCCCGATGTTGTGCTCGCCGCGTCGCGACATCTCGGTCGCCCTGGCGTCGCCGACATGCGAGTTGTGGGCCCACACAATGGCCTTGCTGGACGGCCCGTGGAAGGCCAGCAGGCTCTTGAGGGTGTCGAACATGTGGCTGTCGCGCAGGTTCCAGGAGGCGCGGGAGCCGTAGTACATCGTGCGGTAGTAGCGCTCCGCGTTGGCGACCAGGCGGGCGTTCTGCACCGCGTCCAGGAAGCGCTCGCCGTCGCCCCCCGTGTACAGGGGCTGCTTGTGCAGCAGATCGCTCAGCATCGAGACCACCTGCTGCTCGCAGCTGCGGTACTGCGCGTTCAGCGCCGCGTAGCCATAGCTGGCGGGATCGGACTGCCAGGGTGTCAGGCAGCCGTAGCGCTGGCGCGCGATGCCGGCGGTCGCGGGATCGACCTCTTCCAGGTAGCCGACCACCGAATGGATCGAGTTGTACAGGCTGTAGAGATCCAGGCCATGGAAGGCCACCCGGTCGGCGGGGTCGGCGGCCGCGTTGTGGCCGCGCAGCCAGTCGACGAAGGCACGCACCTCCCGGTTGCGCCACATCCAGACCGGAAAGCGGGCGAAGGCCGCCCAGGTCGTGGGCCGGTGCCGCGCATGGCGCACGTAGCTGTCGATGCGCGCCGCGTCGGGCCAGTCGCCTTCGATGGCGATGAAGCTGAAGTTCTTGTGCTTGATCAGCTCGCGCGAGATGCGCTCGCGCATGCGGTAGAACTCCGAGGTTCCGTGCGTCGCCTCCCCCATGAGCACGACGCGGGCGTCGCCGATGCGCTCCAGCAGCGGCCCGAGGTCCGCGCCGTCGAGCGTCGCGAAGCGTTCGCAGCCGGCCGCCACGGTCTTGGCCAGCGCCGCGTCCGGCGACCGCGGCGCCGGACGGGCAAAGCGCTGGACCGGCGCCCGCAGGGCGTCGGCATCCAGGGGCGCCACGCGGACGTCGGCCATGTCCTCGGTCGTGTATTCCTTCTCCGAGACGCGCGTCACGCGCACCATCTCCCGCACGGCCGGATCGATGCCCACCGACATGACCAGCCGACCGCCGATCGCCAGCTGCTCCCTGAGCGCGTGCGGCACGTGCGGCCCGGCGGCGTTCACCAGGATCGCGCCGAAGGGCGCATGTTCCGCGAAGCGCTGACTCGCCTCGCCATGCAGGAAATGCACATGGGCGCAGCCCAGGCCCCGCAGCGTCGCCGCCGCCTTGGACGCCACGGCGGCGTTCGTCTCCACGGTATGGACCGCCCGGGCCAGGCGCGCCAGCACCGCGGTCGCGTAGCCGGTGCCGGTGCCGATCTCCAGCACGCTGGTGTGCGGGTCGATTGCCAGGGCTTCGAGCATCACGGCCAGCAGGTAGGGCTGCGGGAGCGTCTGCTCCGCATCCACCTTCAGCGCCGAATCCTCGTAGGCGAATTCGCGCAGCGGCTCCGGCACGAAGAGTTCGCGGGGGACCGCGCCCATCGCCGCCAGCACCGCGGACGACCGGACGCCCCGCCCCGCGACCTGCTGCTCGACCATGGCCGCGCGAAGCTTCTCGAAGTCGACCGACACCATGGCAGCACCTCCGTCGTTGACATTACAGCGAACGCCAGTTTGCGCGCGGCTTTCGGCGCGAAGATTGCGCTTGCGCAAACGCCGTCGTCCCGGCCGGCCGCCATCGGCGGAGGGCGCCGGTCTCGAAGGCGTTTCGCCTGCTTCATTGCGCCGCGTCAATGGCGGCGGCGGCCCATCGGCGAACATCCGATGATTCAACCAGACAACCACCGGCGCATCCGGAAGGAATCCATCATGCAGACGCTCAGCATGTCGGCAACGCAGCGCGACCACTTTTCGGCCCGCAACGCGCTGGCCATCAACTCGAAGGGCGAAGAGATCCTCCATGGCCTGAGCTTCGAGGAGTCGCAGTTCATGATCGACTGCGCCGACAAGGATGCCGACCGGATGACGCAGCAGGAGCAGGACCGCTACGCCGATCTCGTGCTCAGGCACGAGCGGATCTGCCTGAAGAACGCTTCCGCGGATGACGAGGTCTTCAAGGACGAGAGGCGTCTCGGGTAGCGAATCCCATGCGCCTTGACCTGGGTCAATCTTGCGCGGGGGGCCGCGCCTACGATAAGTTTCGGTGTAGCTCCCCCACCGTCCAGAAAGGCAAATGTATGAACGACACCACCATTCCCGATACCGCCGCCGGGGAAAGCCTGGAGGCCGAGAAGACCTGCGGCAAGAACGAGATGTCGACCCGCAGGCTGACGGATGCCTTCCACAAGCTTCGCGCCCAGTTCGACGAGCTGCAGGAGAGCACCCGGACCCGTGCGCGCGACGCCGCCCGCACGGCCGACGAGGCCGTGCATCATCATCCATATAGCGCCATCGGCATCGCGGCGGCGGCCGGCCTGATCATCGGGCTGCTTGCCGCGCGACGTTGACCCCGTCCCAATGCTCAACCACACCCCCATCGTCATCGGGCCGAACCGCCTTGAAGGCGATCTTTGCCTGTCGGACCCGCCGCGCGGCATCGTCGTCTTCGCGCACGGCAGCGGCAGCAGCCGCCGCAGCCGGCGCAACCTGCAGGTCGCGCGATCCCTGCAGCGGCGGGGCCTCGGTACCCTGCTGTTCGACCTGCTCACACCCGAGGAGGCCGACAACCGTTCCAACGTGTTCGACATCCCCTTGCTCGCCGGCCGGGTGCTGGAAGCGCTCGACGCCCTCCCCGCGCCGGGCAGCCAGCCCGTCGGCCTGTTCGGCGCCAGCACCGGCGCGGCCGCCGCGCTGGTGGCCGCCGCGCGCCGGCCGGAGGGCGTGCAGGCCGTCGTCTCGCGCGGCGGCCGCCCGGACCTCGCCGGCGATGCCCTCGGCAAGGTGCGCGCGCCGACCCTGCTGATCGTGGGCGGCGCGGACACCGAGGTCCTCGCGCTCAATCACGAGGCCTATGGGCTCCTGCATTGCGAGAAGCGCATCGAGGTCATACCGCGAGCCACGCACCTGTTCGAGGAAGCGGGCGCGCTGGAGCTCGTCGCCGGGCTGGCATGCGCGTGGTTTCTCGAACATCTGCGCGACGTCGCCGCGTCTTGATCCATGTCAATGCGCGGCTCGCGCCGAGGACTAAAGTGAACACACTGACGAATGAAAGGCGAGAGCCGGACATTCAGAAGTGACAAGTGAGGGTTCCCCCTCGTGGGGAGTTCATGACGTCCACCCGACGTCATGGGGTGAAGGCAACCTCAGACCGCTCGCGCGCGAAGGCGCCTGGGCGGGGACCTTCGCCAGGCCCGCCGTTCCGAAAGGAGGGCGGGCCTTCTTCTTGATGGATGCCCTTTCGCGCAGGGCGGGAGCGAACCCATGCGCACCACCTTCCGAAGGAGAGTCGCATGAACATCGGTTCCATCTGCACCCGGCGCATGATCGCCGTGGACAGCACCGGCACACTGGTCCAGGCCGCCGCGCTGATGCGCGAGCACCATGTGGGCGCGCTGATCGTCACCAGCCAGACGGCGCAGGGGCCGTGCGTGACCGGGGTGGTCACGGACCGCGACCTCGTGATCGACGTGCTGGCCCGCGGCCTGGACGCCCGCGCCATCAAGGTCGGCGAGCTGGCGAACGAAAAGCTCGCGAGCGTGGCGGAGGAAGCCGATATTGCCGCCGCGATGGCTGCCATGGAAGCCCATGGCGTGCGCCGCCTGCTGGTGACCGATGGCGACAAGCGCGTCACCGGCATCGTGTCGCTCGACGACCTGATGGACGAATACGCCAAGGAACTGGCCGGTCTGGCCCGGGTGATCCGCAGCGGCATCCAGCGCGAAGTGGCCGACACCACCGCCGCGCCGCAACCCAGGCCGATGCCCTTGCGCATTCCGGCGATGGGCACCGCGGGCTGGAACTCCATCGTGGCGTGACGCCACCGCGGAGCCGCCGCCATGCCCTGGACTTCCTTCCGCTACCCGCCCGCCATGGAGCATCTGGCGCCCTTCGTCCGGCTGAAGGCCATCGAGATCGCCAATGCGCTGCTCGCCGAGGGCTGCGATGAGGGCAAGGCGATCCGGATCGGGATCGCCAAGGCGAAGGAGTGGGCGAACAGGCGGCCGGAGGGGCTTGTCTAAGGCCTTGGGGGCAGGACTTCCCGCGTCAGCTTCGTGATCACCATCCGGGATCGACCGCCTTCGTGGAGCGTGTCGATTTCCATGCTGAACCTGCATCGCTCGCCCGCGGGCGTGATGACCGTGAGATCGTCGATCGCGGCGGCGGATTCCATGCGGTGTCGCGCAAATCCCGGTCCCTGCCTGCGCGGCGGCAAGCGAGCGTCGATGAATGCCTCGATGTTCGCGGCGCCGTGGATGTCGCCGAACGGCGAAGCGGTCGACCACGACGCATCCGGATGAAGCAGGCTGGCGGCGCCACGGCCATCTCGCCTGTCCACGCCATCGAGAAAGCGCATCAGGAGCAATCGCCTGGAGTTTCGCGCGGCATAGCTCGTGTGCAGCAGGTCAAGAGCGCGCGCGGAATTGGGGTGTCCCAGTTCCGTCGCATACAAGGCCTGAACGTCCTGGTTCTCATGCGAGCGCCGCCGCGGCGACTGTCTGTCCACTTCATAGACGGCCTGCATGCGCTTCTCGAGAATGAGCGGGTCCATCGACTTGGGTTCGCCGCCACCGCCCAGGCACCCGCCCACGCATGCCATGACCTCGATGGCGACGAACTCCTCTCGCCAGCTCTCCGTCTCCAGCATGCGTTGCGCGGCGGCGATGCCATTGCAAATGGCGACCTTGCCCAGGCCGGGGACCTCGGCGGTTTTCACGCCCTGGCCCACGCCCCGGAATCGATGCCATTCCAGCGGTAGCGCGTCCTCCTTGCCGATGAAATGCAGTGCGGTGCGCACCATCGCCTCCATCACGCCACCCGAGGCCCCGAAGAGCTGCCCGGCGCCGGTGCTCTCACCCAGCGGATGATCGAATTCGCCGTCGTCCGGGAGCGCGCCGAACGCGATACCGCGTGCCCTGATCATCCGGGCCAATTCGCGCGTGGTCAGCACATGGTCGACATCGCCGGAGACGCCGGGACGCTGCGCCTCGTCCTTCTTGGCCGTGCAGGGCATCACGCTGACGACATAGGGCTCCGTCCTGCCCTCGGCGAATTCAGGTCCCAGCCCACGCGCGAAGGGCCCGCGCTTGGTGAGGGCGCCGTGCATCTGCTGCGGCGATCTTGTCGTACTCAGATGGGGCAGCAGATCGGGCCGGTTGATCTCGACCCAGTTGACCCATCCTGGACAACAGGACGTCAGGAGCGGCAGCCCTTGTCTTTTCTCGAGGCGCGACAGGAGTTCCGTGCCTTCCTCCATGATCGTGAGATCGGCCGCGAAATTGGTGTCGAAGACATGATCGAAACCCAGTTGTCTCAGGGCATTGATCATCCTGCCCGTGCTCACGGTGCCGGGCTTCATTCCGAATTCCTCGCTGATCGCGATGCGCGTTGCCGGCGCGACCTGGACCGCGGAGACGCGCCTGCGTGCGTCGAGGGTGCGAAGAACCTCGCGCCACTGCGGTGTCTCGATCAAGGCGCCGACCGGGCACACCAGCGTGCATTGGCCGCAGGAGATGCAATGGGTGTCGCCCAGCGGTTGATCGAAGACGGTGACGGGCAGGCGATCCGATCCGCGCTCCGCGAATCCGATCACGAACTGGCGTTGTCCCGATTCGCCGCACGCCTCCACGCACAGGCCGCATTCAATGCATTTCGATGCGTCGAGCCAGATGCTCGGCGATGTGTGGTCCGTGAGGACATGCTCCGGATGCTCGGGAGATCCTCGGGGGATATGCTCCCAACGATCTTCCAATTGGTATTCGTCGACAAGACCTTGCAACCGGCAGGCCCCGTTGACCTCGCAGCGCATGCAGTCGTTCGGGTGGCGCGCCAGCAGCCATTGCAGATCGGCCTGACGAAACTCCCGGAGCTCCCTGGCGTCGGTTGCGAAGCGGTCTCCCTCCCTGGCCTTCGTGACGCAGGCCGGCTGCGGGTGGGCCTCGCCTTCCACATCGACGAGGCACATGCGGCATACGGCGTGGGACGGCAGGCGGGGATGGTGGCACAGCGTGGGAATATGGACGCCCGCCTTCCCGGCGGCGTCGAGCAATGTCGCGCCCTCGTCGACCTCGACGGGTCTTCCGTTGACAGTGAGTCTGATCACCTCAGCCCCGCTCGCTCCAGGCCGCATCGAAGCGGCAGCCCCGGTTCTGTTTCAGCCGCGCCATTCAGCGCGCCAGCGCCAGCCCCGCCTTCGCGTCGCTGCCCGCCGACGGATCGTTGGACACTTCCGCGTTCGTCGCCAAGGCCAGCAGCTCGGCTTCGTCGAGCGTCTCCTTGCTCACCAGCGCCCGCACGCAGCGATCGAGCGACTCGCGCCGGGCGCGCAGCATCTGGGTCGCGCGTTCCATGGCCTGTTCGAGCAGGCCGCGCACCGCGGCGTCGATGCGCTGCGCCGTCTGCTCGCTGGTCGCGGAAGACGCCGTCGTCGAGGCCCCATCGGCGGTCGGCTCCAGGAACAGGGACGGCCGCTCGCCGTAGACCACCGGCCCGAGGCCGCTGTCCATCCCGTAGCGCAGCACCATGTCGCGCGCCAGGTTCGTGGCCTTGACCAAGTCGTCGGCCGCCCCGGTGGACGGCTCGCCGAAGACCAGCATCTCGGCGGCGCGCCCGCCGAGCAGCACCGTCAGCTTGTCGATCAGCTCGCCGCGCCGCAGCAGGTGCCGGTCTTCCGAGGGCCGCTGCAGCGTATAGCCGAGCGCGCCGATGCCGTGCGGGATGATCGACACCTTGTGCACCTTGTCGGCGCCCGGCAGCGCCAGCGCCGTCAGTGCGTGGCCGAGTTCATGCGTGGCGACCCACTCGCGCTCGCGCGGCCCGAGGATCCGGTTCTTCTTCTCGATGCCCGCGACGATGCGCTCGATCGCCTCGGTGAAGTCCGACAGGGTCACGGCATCGGCATTGCGCCGCGTGGCGATCAGCGCCGCCTCGTTGACCACATTCGCGAGGTCCGCGCCGGCAAAGCCCACCGTGATGGCGGCAACCTGGTCGAGGTCGACGTTCGTTGCCAGCCTGACCTTCTTCGCGTGCACCTTCAGGATCTCGGCGCGGCCGATGCGGTCGGGCCGGTCGACGAGGATCTGGCGGTCGAAGCGGCCGGCGCGCAGCAGCGCCGGGTCCAGCGTCTCCGGCCGGTTGGTGGCGGCGAGCAGCACGACGCCCACGCTCGGGTCGAAGCCGTCGAGCTCGACCAGCAGCTGATTGAGGGTCTGCTCCCGCTCGTCCTGCCCGCCCGCCATCGGGAAGGCCGTGCGGGCCCTTCCCAGCGCGTCGAGCTCGTCGATGAAGATGATGGCCGGCGCGTTGGCGCGCGCCTGCTCGAAGAGATCGCGCACGCGCGCCGCGCCCACGCCCACGAACATCTCGATGAACTCCGAGCCGCTGATCGAGAAGAAGACCACCCCGGCCTCCCCCGCCACCGCGCGCGCCAGCAGCGTCTTGCCCGTGCCGGTCGGCCCCATCAGCAGCACCCCCTTGGGAATGCGCGCGCCCAGGCGGCCGTGCTCCTTCGGGTTCTTGAGGAAGTCGATGATCTCCTGCAGTTCCGCCTTGGCCTCGTCGACGCCGGCAACATCGTCGAAGCGCACCCCCGTGCTCTTCTCCATGTAGATCTTCGCCTTGCTCTTGCCGATGCCCAGCAGGCCGCCGCCGAAGCCGCCGCCCGCGCGGCGCGCCATCAGGGTCCAGAGGCCGAAGACCAGCAGCGCCGGAAGCGTCCACGACAGCAGCGTCTGCAGCCAGGTCGAGCCGCGCAGGCGCTGGTAGGGAATGCCGAAAGTGGCAAGGCGCTCGGCCACCTGCGGCTCGACCATCGTCGCCATGACGGTCTTCTTGCCGCCGGGCTCGGGCGTGTTGAGGCGGCCGGAAATGATCGTGTCGCCCACGGTCACCTCGGCGATCTTGCCCTCGCGCATCTGCTGCTCGAATGCGCTGTAGGGAAGCATCTCGATGCTGCGGCTCTGCTCCCAGTAGTCCCAGGCCATCATGCCCAGTGCGACCATGAACAGGACGGTCCCCAGGTGCATCTTCGCCCAGTTCTTCATGTCCTCGGTCACGGGCGGCCCCCTCCCGTGGGCATCGCCACCGGCGCCGGCGCGGAGGGCGCCTTGAAGCTGTAGAAGCGCTGGTTGAGGTGCCGCGTCACGGCGATGATGTCCTCGTCGCTCCAATGCAGCGATTCGACGGCCTGCCAGCGCGCCACCTGCGCCTGAAGGCTCTTCCAGTCCGTGGCCAGCCGCCGCTCGCGCCAGTGCACCTGCGTCGTGTGGCACGAGACGCAATGGGTCGAATACAGCTGTTCGCCGCGCGACTGCGCGTTCGCCGAAGCGCCAGACAAGGCCGCGCCCGCCAGCATGCAGGCTGCCAATGGATGGATGGACATGGCGATGTTCCTTGCAAGTCAGAAGCGCACGACCTGGGCGAGCACGTCCCCGCGCCCGAAGGCATCGCCGGCGGGCACGGCGATCTGCTCCAGGATGCCGTCGTGCGGCGCCTCGATGTCGACGATCTCGTGCATCAGCCTCGCCCTGGCCAGCACCTGGCCCGCGCGCACGTGGTCTCCCTCGGCCGCCAGCCAGCGGTCGACCAGGGCCGAGCCGCCGGGCTCGACCAGTTCCCAGCGCACCGGGTCCAGAACGACATCGCTCATGGGAAGCCTTTCAATGTGACAACCGGCAGGATTGCGCAAGCGCGGCGGCGGCGGCTTGACGCAGCGCAACCGGCGTGCAACTTTCCGCCCCGTCGCGGCCGATCCGCCTTCGCTTGCGCGCGATCAAGTCCCCGCCCCGCCAGTCGAACTAGCGTCGGGGGTGTTCAGATCAGCTGCGCGCGCACGCAGGAAAAGGAAGCCTCATGCCACCCCAAGCGAACTTCATCCGCTGGTTCTCCGAGTTGGGCGCGGACGATGTGCCGACCGTGGGCGGCAAGAACGCATCGCTCGGCGAGATGTACCGCGCGCTGACCCCGCTCGGCGTGCGGGTGCCCAACGGCTTCGCCATCACCGCCGGCGCCTACCGCCGCACCCTGGAACTGGCCGGCGCGGTGCCGCGCCTGAGGGAGGCCTTGGAGGGCCTGGACGTGCAGGACGTCGACGACCTGGCGCGGCGCGCGCGGCTGGCGCGCGACATCGTCTACGCGGCCGCCCTGCCCGAGGATCTGACGCGCGAGATCCGCACGGCCTACGCGCAGCTGCGGGCGGAATACGGCGCCGACATGACCGTGGCCGTGCGCAGCTCCGCCACCGCGGAGGACTTGCCGACCGCCAGCTTCGCCGGCCAGCACGAGAGCTTCCTGAACGTCGCCGGCGAGGCCCGCCTGCTGGACGCCGTGCGCCTGTGCTTCGCCAGCCTCTTCAAGGACCGCGCCATCGCCTACCGGGTCGAGAACGGATTCGACCATCTCAGGATCCTGCAGTCGGTCTGCGTCATGCAGATGGTGCGCTCCGACCGCGCCGCCAGCGGCGTCATGTTCACGCTCGACACCGACAGCGGCTTTCGGGACGTGGTCTTCATCACCGGCGCCTACGGGCTGGGCGAGAACATCGTCCAGGGCACGGTGGACCCGGATGAGTTCTACGTGTTCAAGCCGACCCTGAAGCTCGGCCACCGCACCGTGCTGCGGCGAAAGCTCGGCGGCAAGGAGGTGCGCCTGGTGTACTCGAAGGCCGCCGGCCGCGAGAGCACCTGCAACCTGCCGACCTCCCGCGAGGACCAGGCCCGCTACTGCATCGACGACGCCGACGTGCTGGCGCTGGCCGACGCCGCCGTGGCGATCGAGGACCACTACAGCCGCCGCGCCGGCGCGCCCACGCCGATGGACATCGAGTGGGCCAAGGACGGCATCGACGGCCACATCTACATCGTGCAGGCCCGCCCCGAGACGGTGGCCTCGCGCAAGCCGCTGCACCGCGTCGACGAGTACCGGCTGCGGGCGCCGGCCCCGCCCCTGGTCACCGGGCGGGCCGTGGGCTCGACCATCGCCACCGGCAAGGCACGCGTCATCACCGACGTGCTGGCGCTGGGCCAGTTCCGGCCCGGCGAGGTGCTGGTCGCCGAGACCACGATGCCCGACTGGGGCACGGTCATGAAGATCGCGGCGGCCGTCGTCACCAACCGCGGCGGGCGCACCTGCCATGCGGCCATCGTGGCGCGCGAACTGGGCATTCCCGCGGTGGTCGGCTGCGACGACGCGACGGCCCGCATCCGCACCGGCGACGACGTCACCGTCTCCTGCGCCGCCGGCGCCGAAGGCCGCGTCTACGCGGGCGTGCTGCCCTTCGAGAAGACCAGCGTCGAGCTCTCCTCGCTGGCGCGCCCGCGCACGCACCTGATGGTCAACCTGGGCAATCCCGACACCGCCTTCCAGACGGCCCTGCTGCCCAACGACGGCGTGGGCCTCGCGCGCATGGAGTTCATCGTCGCCGAACACATCAAGGTCCATCCGATGGCGCTGGTGCATCCGGAGAAGGTCGAGGACCCGGCGGCGCGCGCCGAGATCGCCCGGCTCACGCAGTCCTTCGAGCGCCCGGCGGACTACTTCGTGCGCGAACTCTCCGAGGGCGTGGGCATGATCGCCGCGGCCTTCCATCCGAAGCCGGTGATCGTGCGGATGTCCGACTTCAAGACCAACGAGTACGCCAGCCTCATCGGCGGCAGCGCCTTCGAGCCGAAGGAAGAGAATCCGATGATCGGCTTTCGCGGCGCCTCCCGCTACACGCACCCGGCCTACGCGGAGGGCTTCGCGCTCGAATGCGCCGCGATGAAGCGGGTGCGCGAGGACATGGGGCTGACCAACGTCAAGCTGATGATCCCCTTCTGCCGCCGCGTGCAGGAGGCCGAGCGCGTGCTGGAGGCCATGGCCTCGCACGGCCTGCGCCGCGGCGTCGACGGCCTGGAGATCTACGTCATGTGCGAGATCCCGAACAACGTGATCCAGATCGATGCCTTCGCCAGGCTCTTCGACGGCTTCTCGATCGGCTCCAACGACCTGACGCAGCTCACGCTGGGCGTGGACCGCGACTCGCGCATCGTGGCCTTCGACTTCGACGAGCGCGACGAGGGCGTGAAGGAACTGATCCGCCAGACCATCGAGGGCGGACGGCGCAACGGCCGCCATGTGGGCATCTGCGGCCAGGCGCCCTCGGACTATCCGGAAGTGGCGGCGTACCTGGTCGAGCTCGGCATCGATGCCATGAGCGTCACGCCGGACACGCTGCTCAAGATCACGCGCGACGTCCTCGCCGTCGAGGCACGGCTCGGGCGCGCACCCCGTCAACAACCAGAAGGAGCAGCTTCATGAGCCAGGTCATTTCTTCCCTGATGCAGTACCCCGTAGTCAGCGCCGGCATGGACGACAGCATCGCCCAGGTGGAGGCGCTGCTGGCGGACAAGCGCCTGACCTGGCTGCCGGTGGTGGAGCCCCTGCGGGGCGAGATCGTCGGCGTCCTCAGCGCCTCGGACATCGTCGGCTTCCATGCGCAAGGGCGCGACGCCGCCGCCACGCGCGCCTGGCAGATGTGCACCTACAAGCCGATCGTGGTGGATGCCCAGACGCCGGTCGCCATCGTGGCGGCCATGATGGTGGAGCGCGGCGTGCATCACGTGGTCGTGACGGACAGCAACGGGATCGCCGGGGTGGTGTCTTCGATGGACTTCGTGCGGACCTTCATGCCCGCGGCGGGCGCGCGCTGAGCAGCCCACGCATGTTGACCTGGCGCAAGGCCCGCCGCCTTCGCCGGCAGAAGAATCGGGTGGCTTGCCGGCCCCGGCCGACGGCGGGCGGATCCATGTCACGGCCGGCAAGGAAGCACCATGTATCAACACATCCTCGTTCCCATTGACGGCAGCCCCACGGCGGAGCAGGGCCTGCGCGAAGCGATTCGCCTGGCCGTGGACCAGAAGGCCCGCCTGCGCCTGCTGCACGTCATCGACGACTTTCCGATGCTGGTGGAGCTGTCCAGCATCCAGAGCTTCGAGACATCGATCCGGAAGCTGCGCGAGCATGGCCAGGCCGTGCTCGAGGCGGCGAAGAAGCAGGCCGGCGCGTCCGACGTGCCGGCCGAATCGATCCTGCGCGAAGTCACGCAGGGCCGCATCGCCGACGTCGTCGTGGACGAGGCCCGCGCCGCCGCCTGCGACCTGATCGTCATGGGCACCCACGGCCGGCGCGGCGTGAGCCGGCTGGCACTCGGCAGCGACGCCGACCTGGTGGTGCGAAGCAGCCCCGTGCCTGTTCTCCTGGTGCGCCAGGATTCCGCCGGCGCGCAGGCGTCCTCCTGAGGCGGCGCGGCGGCCCGCGCGCGATGCGGCCGCCCTCGCCCCCCCCTTGATCCAGCGCAACACGGCTTGTGCCGAGTCTTCTTACAGTGGCATCGACGCATCTCCGCGAGCTTGCGCGAGAGCCACCTCCCCCCAACGAAAGGAATCCCCATGAGATCCGATGCACAACTGAGAAGCGACGTCCAGGCCGAACTGGACTGGGACCCGGTCATCAAGTCCAGCAGCGTGGGCGTGACCGCCAAGGACGGCGTTGTCACGCTGACCGGCCACGTCACCAGCCATGCCGAGAAATACGCCGCCGAGCGCGCCGCGCAGCGCGTCAAGGGCGTCAAGGCCCTTGCGATCGAGATCACCGTCAAGCTGCCCGCCGGCGACGAACGCACCGATGCCGACATCGCCCTGGCGGTCGAACGCGGCCTCGAATGGTCCACGCTCGTGCCGGCCGGAAAGGTCAAGCCGATGGTCGAGAACGGATGGGTCACGCTCAACGGCGAAGTCGAATGGGAATACCAGCGCAAGGCCGCCGAGAACGCGGTGCGCAACCTGATGGGCGTCGTCGGCGTCTCCAACCTCGTCAAGATCGCGCCCCGGGTCCGCCCGGCCGATATCGAGAAGCGCCTGCACGAGGCCCTGGGGCGCCAGGCCGATCGCGAGGCCGGACGCATCCAGGTCGTGGTGAACGGCTCGGAGGTCAGCCTGCGCGGATCGGTCCATTCGTGGGCCGAGTTCGATGCCGTCCAGGGCTCCGCGTGGTCGGCGCCGGGCGTCACCACGGTGCTCAACGAGCTGGTCGTCGAAGACTGAAGCGGGAGGATCGACATGAAGCATCAGTGGATCCTCGTGGCCAACGCATCGCTGGCCCGACTCTTTCGCCGCGACTCCGCCCTGGACCCCCTGGTGCCGGTGGACACCCTCACGCATGAGGAGAGCCGCATGAGCGGCAGCGAGCTGGGAACCGATCGCCCCGGCCACGAGGCGACGGACAACAGCCCGGGCGGCAATCGCTTCGAGCCGCGCACCGACGCGCGCAAGAAGGAGCATGCCCGCTTCGCGCGCGAGCTCGCCGATCGCCTGGACAAGGGGCTGGCGGCCCACGAATTCGACTCGCTCGCGATCTTCGCCTCCAATCCCTTCATGGGCGAGCTCAAGGCCCATCTGAGCGAAGCGGTGGAGAAGAAGCTCAAGCTGGCGATCGACCACGACATCACCTCGCTGGGCCTGACCGACATCGAGGAGCGCCTGCGCGCCGCGGCGGCCGGCAAGCCTTTGCCGAGCGCCTGAGACCCTGCCTGCCCTTCAGGGCTTCGCGTAGCCCACGGACTGGGCGAGGGTGATGCGCTGGTTCACGGGCAGGCCGAGCGCCTGCGCCAGGGCGCGCCGGTCGATCATCGCGCGCACCACGGTCGCCAGGCCCGCCGCCGCGCAGTACAGGTAGACGTTCTGGGCGATGCAGCCCGCATCCGCGCCGGCGAGGAAGGGGCGGTCTTCCGCCGCGACCTCGACCATGCGGGCCATGTCGGCGACATAGACCAGGTTGATGGGCGCGCCGGCGACGAAGTCCTGTGTTCCGGTGCGCGCGCGCAAGTCCTCGGCCCTGACCAGCAGGAGCCGGTGCGCCCGAGGCTCGTACCGGTAGGCGCCTTCGGCCACGACGACGTAGATGTCGATCTCCTTCCAGTTGTGCGCCGAGGGCGCCGTGCGGCCGCCCACCTGCTCGCGGTTCACGCCGAAGGCGGACCAGAGCAAGGAGGAGAGCAGGGCCAGCGAGACGGTGTCCTCGATGAACGAGCGCGTGCTTCGGCGCCGCTTGAGCGCCTGATCGAGCGTGACCAGCGGCGGGAGCGATGGCGCCGGAAGTTCGACGGTATCGGTCTCGAGATTCAGCGGAATGATCGGCATTGGAAGGCTCCTTGAAGGTTGCCGACAAGCTTCGTCCAAGGCCGCGGCCGACATATTGACCTGGCGCAACCACCATCGCTCCCGGGCCGCGCAGTATGTGAAACCCCGCTGCAGGAGCATGACCATGGCAACCCCCGTCCGATCTCTTCTTGTCCACCTCGACGGCACGGCGCGCGCCGAGACCCGCCTGGGCCTGGCGCACCAGATGGCCAGCATCTTCCACGCGCGGGTGAGCGCGATGTTCGCCGTCGAGCCGCGCTACCTTCCGGTGCTGCCCCTGGCGGGCGGCATTCCGTCGATGCCGCTGGGCGGCAAGGTCGACCTCAACCACCGGATGCACGCCATGGCCGCCTTCGAGCGGGCACGGGCCGTGAGCGCGCGGCCTTGCGAGTGGCTGGAGCTGAGCGGCGAGCCGGTGATCGAGACCTTCTCGCGCCGGGCGCTGACGGCGGACCTGCTGTTCCTCGGCCAGCGCGATCCCGATGAGGCGGCCGCTCTCGACGTGCCGCCCGATTTCGTGGAATCGGTGCTCATCGAGAGCGGCCGGCCCGCGCTCGTCATTCCCTACGCCGGCGCGGCAACCATCACGCCGAAGACGGTGCTCATGGCATGGAAGCCCACGCGCGAATGCGCGCGCGCGCTGACCGCCGCCCTTCCCTTCCTGCAGGGCGCGAGCCAGGTGGTGCTGGTCGACGAGGACGACGACGAGATGCAGCCGACCCGCGAAGAGGTGCAGGCCTACCTTCGGCTGCACGGCATCTCGCAGGTGCATGAACGCGCCCGGCTGTCGGGACGCCACGCGGGCGAAGGCCTGCTGTCCCTGGCGGTGGACTGCGGCGCCGAGATGATCGTCATGGGCTGCTACGGACACAGCCGCGCGCGCGAGCTGGTGCTCGGCGGCGCGACCCGCACCATGCTGGAGTCGATGACGGTGCCGGTGCTGATGGCCCACTGACCGGATCGGTTGCCGGGTTGATCTGGCGCAATGCAATCCCGGACGGCCGCAGCACACTGTCCCTGCATGAAGGAGTCACCGATGAAGATGCTGTCCAAACCCGTCGCCCGCTTCGGGGAACCGAAGCGGAAGCTCCTGGGGATGCTGGCCGTCGCGGTCTGCGCCTCGGCGGTTTGCACCGGGGCACTGGCGCAAAGGGGGGGCGGCCATGGCCATGGCCGTGGCGGCGCTCCCGGCTGGCACGGCGACATCGCGCGATTCCACGAACACGACTGGGGCGTCTGGCGCGGCGGGCACTGGACGCAGGCGCGCCATGCCGGGCGCGTGGGATGGTGGTGGGTCGTCGGCGGCAGCTGGTACTTCTATCCGTGGCCGGTCTATCCCTACCCCAATCCCTGGGTGCCCGCGCCGAGCGCCCTGGTACCCGGCGAAGTCGTGCCCCCGGTGCCGCCCACGCAGTATTGGTATTACTGCGACTCGTCGCGCACCTACTACCCTTACACCGCCATCTGCGCGGAGGGCTGGAAGCAGGTTCCGGCGACGCCCGCCGGCGCCGGCAAATAGGAGTCGATGATGTTCATTTCCCGCTTCCGCGTCGCCATGGCGCCCTTTGCATTGCTGGCCCTGGCGGGCTGCGTCGAGATGCCGACGGGGCCCAGCGTCGCCGTCATGCCGAGCGCCAACAAGCCCTTCTCCGTGTTCATGCAGGACGACGACTTGTGCCGTGGCTGGGCCGCGCATTCGATCGGCCAGGCGGGCCATGACGCGGCGGCCCAGTCGCTTCTGGCCTCCACCGTCACGGGTGCCGCGATCGGCCTGATCGCGGGGGGCGCCATGGGCGGCGATCGCGGGGCCGGAACGGGCGCCGCGGTGGGCACGGCGGTGGGCGCCTCGGTCGGCGCGAGCCAGAGCGCGGCCATCGGATGGAACACGCAGCGCCAATACGACATTGCCTACCAGCAGTGCATGTACTCGAAGGGGAACTCGGTCCCGGGTGCCCAGTACGGCATCTACAACTATGGCGGCACGCCGCAGACATATGCTCCGCCGCCGCCTCCCCCGCCTGTGCGGCGCTAGCCGCGCGCCCTCGGCGTCCATCGCATGGACCACGCGCTGTCCCGCCGCTCCTTCCTTCGAGGCACCGCGTTGTCCGCGGCGGGTGCCGGCATGACGGGGGCCGCGACCGCAGCGGAGCTGTCGCCCCCAGGGCCGGAAGTCGTCGGGCCGGCGCCCGTCTCCATCACGCTCAAGGTCAATGGCTCGGATCGCGCGCTGTGGATCGAGCCGCGCACGACGCTGGCCGAAGCCCTGCGCGGTCCGCTGGCACTGACCGGCACCAAGATCGCCTGCGATCGCGGCGCCTGCTCGGCCTGCACCGTGTGGCTCGACGGCGCGCCCGTCTGCGCCTGCATGATGCTGGCGATCGAGGTCGGCGCGCGCGGCGTGACGACGATCGAAGGCCTCGCGCAAGGCGAGCGGCTGCATCCGGTGCAAGCCGCGTTCATCGCCCACGATGCGCTGCAGTGCGGCTTCTGCACGCCCGGCATGGTGATGAGCTGCGCCGCGCTGCTCGCGCGCGAGCCGCATCCGGGCGCCGAGGACGTCAAGACCGCCATCAGCGGGCACCTGTGCCGCTGCGGCACCTACCCTCACGTCGTCGCGGCAACGCTGGACGCGGCCGCTGCCGCCAGGGGCGAATGATGGCCACCGACAGCGGCACGCATGAGGCCGCATTCCCGCAAGGCATCCTGAGTGTCGGCCTGACCGAGGTGCGGCGGCAGGTGCCGCTCGACGAGCCGCCGCCCCTGCCGCCGAATGCGGCGCTCGCCGTCATCGGGCGCTCCACGCCGAGGCAGGACGGACGGGCCAAGGTCACGGGCGCGACGCGCTTCACCGTCGATGTCAGCCTCCCGGGGATGCTGCACGGGCGAATCCTCCGGTCGCCGCTTCCGCATGCGCGTGTGCGCGCCATCGATGTCTCCGCGGCGCGCGCGCATCCGGGCGTGATGGCGGTGCAGGTCCTCGCCCAGCCCGGGGACGCTTCCGGCACGCTGCGCTACATCGGGGCGCCGGTGGCGGCGGTGGCCGCCGTCACCATGGACGCCGCCGCGCAGGCGCTGCGCCTGCTTCGCGTCGACTACGAGACGCTGCCCTTCGTCGCCGACATGGACGCCGCGCGCGACCCGGCCTCCGCGCCGGTGCACGACGCCGCATCGGCCCCGGAGGGCCACCCGGGCGGCTTTCCCGCGGCGGCCGGGCTTCCGCTCCTGGGCAACGTGCGCGGCCCGGCGGTGGCGGCGCGGGGCGACGTGGCGGAGGGCTTCGCGCGCGCGCGGGTGATCGTCGAGGGCGAATACCGCACGCAGGTCCAGACCCACTGCTGCATGGAGCCGCATGCCATCGTCGCCGACTGGCGCACGGACGGCCTGACCGTTTACGCATCCACGCAGTTCACCGCCGGCGTGCGGGCCGAGCTCGCGGCGACCTTCGGCCTGGCCTCCAGCCAGGTCCGGGTGGTGGTCGACGGCATGGGCGGCGGCTTCGGCTCCAAGTCATCGCTGGGCAATCACGGCCGCATCGCGGTGGCCCTGTCGCGCCAGGCGCGCAGGCCGGTGCGCATCGTTCTCGATCGTCACGAAGAGCAGATCGATGCGGGCAACCGCCCGGGCACCTGGCAGCGCCTGCGCATCGGCGCGCAGGCCGACGGCACGCTGGCCGCGATCTCGCTGCTGAGCCATGGCACGGCCGGGGTCACGCTGGGCGCCGGTGTGGGCAACGTGGCGCAATCGCTCTACGAGTGCGCCAACTTCCACTCCGAGCAGAGCGACGTCTTCATCAATGCCGGTCCGGGGTGCGCGATGCGCGGGCCGGGCAACACGCCGGGCGCGTGGGGGCTGGAGCTGGCGATCGACGAGCTGGCCGAACGCCTCGCCATCGACCCGCTCGTCCTGCGCGACCGCATCGATGCCAGCCCGGTGCGCCGCGAAGAGCGGCGACTGGGCGCCCAGCGCATCGGCTGGGAGCGCCGGCATGCGCCGGGCGCCGACGCCGGGCCGGTCAAGCGCGGCATCGGCATGGCGCAGTCGCTCTGGGGCGCCAACGTGCAGACCAACTCGGCCTGCGAGTTGCGGGTGTCGCGCGACGGCGAGGTCGAGCTGCTGTCGAGCGTGCAGGACATCGGCACCGGCATCGGCACGGTGCTGGCCCAGGTGGTGGCGGAGGTGCTGGGCCTGCGGCCCGAGGAGATCCGGGTGCGCATCGGCGACACGGAATATCCGGCCGGCCCGCCCTCCTACGGCAGCCGCACCACCGCCTCGATCACGCCGCCCGCGCGCACCGCGGCCTGGCGCATCCTGCAAAGGCTGATGCGCGAAGCGGCGCCCTTGCTGAAGGCGCAGCCCGCAGAGCTGGTCGCGCGCGGCGGACGCATCTTCGTTCGCGACCAGCCGGCGCGGGGCCTGGGCTTTCCTGAACTCGCGGCGCAGTTGCGCACCGAGCGCATCAGCGAAATCGCCTCGCGCAGCGACGACTACGACGGCTTTCGCCGCCGTATCGGCAACGACGCGGCGCTCGCGCGGCAGGACCTGGGCGGCGTGCAGTTCGCCGAGGTGGCCGTGGATACGGAGACCGGCATCGTGCGCGTCGAGCGCGTGGTGGCGGTGCAGGACTGCGGCCGGCCGATGAACCCGATGCTCATCGAGAGCCAGGTGCAGGGCGGCGTGCTGATGGGCCTGTCCTATGCGCTGTTCGAGAACCGCGTCATCGATCCGCACACGGGAGGCATGCTGAACGCCAACCTCGAGCAGTACAAGCTCGCGGGGCCGCGCGAGACGCCCGCCATCGAGGTCATCGTGCTCGAGAACTACCAGGGCCGCAGCGCGACGGATGCCTACGGCATCGCCGAGCCGTCGAACATTCCCACCGCCCCGGCGATCGGCAACGCGGTCTACAACGCGATCGGCGTCCGCCTGCGTTCCCTGCCGATGACGCCGGCGGCGATTCTGGGCGCGCTGGGCCGCACGCCCTCCGGAGCCTGAGCATGATGGACCGCTTTGCCTTCACCCGCCCCAGCACGCTGGCGCAGGCCGCCGAGGGGGCATCGTCGACGGTGGCCGATGCCATGGCCGCCGCAGGCGACGCGACGCGCGGCGCGCCGGTGGCCGTCGTCAAGGCGGGCGGCATCGACCTGCTCGACCTCCTCAAGGAAGGACTGCTCTCGCCCGCCACCGTCGTCAGCCTGTCGGGCATCCCGGGGCTGGCCGCGATCGACGAGGCCGATGGCGGCATGCGCATCGGCGCGCTGGTCACGCTGGACATGCTGGCCGGCCATCCGGCACTGCGGCGGCGCTACCCGATCCTTTGCGAGGCGGCAGGCGCTTCGGCCAGCCCGCAGATCCGGCACGTGGCGACCCTGGGCGGCAACCTGCTGCAGCGTCCGCGATGCTGGTACTTCCGCGCCTCCGAATACCGCTGCCTGCGAAAAGGCGGCGCCCATTGCTTCGCCATGGCGGGCGAGAACCAGTACCACGCGATCTTCGACAACGGCGCCTGCGCGGTCGTCCATCCGTCGACGGCCGCCACCGCGCTCGTGGCCCTGGGCGCATCGGTGGAGCTGGTGAATGCCGCGGGCGCGCGCCGGCGCCTCCTGGTCGAGGACTTCCTGGTCTCGCCCGGCACCGACCCGCACCGCGAGAACGACCTGAAGGCGCACGAGATCCTGGCGGCCGTCATCCTGCCGCCGCTGGCGGGGCACCCGCGCATGGCCCAGCTGAAGCAGGGAGAGAAGGATTCCTTCGACTGGCCGCTCGCCGACGTCGCCGTCGTCCTCGACATCGATGGCGAGGGCATCTGCCGCGCCGCCGCGGTCGTGCTGGGCGCGGCGGCACCCGTGCCGCACCGGGCCCGGGCGGCCGAGGCCGCGCTGGTGGGCCAGCGCATCGGCGACGGCGTGGCCAGGACGGCGGCGCGTGCCGCGCTGGAAGGCGCCACGCCGCTTTCCGGCAACGCCTACAAGCTGCCCCTGTTCGAGACGCTGGTGCGCCGCGCCCTGTTGATGGCCGTCGCGCCGCAATCCCAACGAAACCAGGAGCATCGATGATGACCCGACGACAGGCCGGAGCCGGCATCCTTGCAAGCGCCGCGCTCGCGGCCGCACCCGGCGCGGCGCGGGCGCAGCCCGCGAAGCCTGTGGCCTTGCCGCCCGCGCGCACCGAGGGCGGCGCGCCGCTGATCCAGGCACTGCAGCGACGGCGCTCGACGCGCGAGTATTCCGACCGGGTGCCCACCGCGCAGGTGCTGTCCGACCTGCTGTGGGCCGCCTTCGGCATCAACCGCCCGAGCGGAGACCGCACCGCGCCGTACTGGCGCCACATCATGGTGATCGACGTGTACGTGGCGATGGCCGACGGCGTCTGGCTCTACGAGCCAAGGACCCACGCCTTGCTGCCGCACTCGGGCGCCGACCTGCGCGCGCTGACAGGCCTGCAGGACTTCGTGGCCACCGCGCCGCTCAACCTCGTCTATGTCGCGCATGGCGAGAACATGACGGACATCTCGCAGGAAGAGCGCCGCCTCTATGCCTCGGTCGACGCCGCCTTCATCGGCCAGAACGTCTATCTGTTCTGCGCCTCGGAGGGGCTTGCGACGGTGTTCCGGGGCGCGGTCGACCAGGCCAGGCTCGGGCAGGCGATGAAGCTGCCGGACTCGCAGTTCGTGACCTTCGCGCAGACCGTGGCTACCCCCGCGCCTGAACCTGCCCGCGCCTTCAGGTGATGAGCCGCGGATACATCCAGCCGCCCACCCAGACCAGCACCGCGAGAACCATCGCCAGCATCCCGAAGTCGGTGGCGAGGCCGAAGGTGCTGACGCCCCCGACCAGCATCAGCGCGCGCAGGCCGTCCACGACGTAGCTCAGCGGATTGGCATGCGCGATCACCTGCAGCCAGCGCGGCATGATGTCGGTCGGGTAGATCGCGTTGCTGGCGAAGAAGAGCGGCATGGTCAGCACCTGGCCGATGCCCATGAAGCGCTCCCGCGTCTTGACGATGCACGCGATGATGAGCGAGAAAGTCGAGAACAGCGCCGCGCCCAGCAGCACCAGCGCGACCACGCCGGCCAGCGCCCGCGGGCTCCACACCAGCGGCACGCCGAGCGCCATCGCCACGCCGTACACGAAAGCCGCCTGGGTCATGGCCCGCACGCCCGAGGCCAGGGCCTTGCCCAGAACCAGGGCCGTGCGCGGCGTGGGACTGGCGAGGAACTTGTGCACGATGCCCAGGTCGCGCTCCCAGATCACCGAGATGCCGTTGAAGATGGCGACGAACAGCACGCTCTGCGCCAGGATGCCGGGCACCAGGAAGGCCGTGTAGTCGAGCCCGCCGGTGGGGATGGCGTGGGTGCGCGCGAAGACCTGCCCGAACACCAGCAGCCACAGCATCGGCTGGATCGCGCGCGTCAGCAGCTCGGTCGGGTCATGGCGCAGCTTGCGCATGTCCATGCCCGTGATCGCCGCCACCTTGGCCAGGTAGCGGCCGGACCGAAGCACCACGCCGGCATCGATGGCATTCATGGCATTCCTCCTTCTCAGGCCAAGCGCTGGCCGGTCTGGCGCGTGCTCGACGTATCGCGATACGCGCCCGGGGCTTCGGCGGATTCGCCGGTATACAGCGCGAAGAGCTCGTCGAGCGTCGCGTCGGGCCGGCCGCTCGCGGCGCGCAAGGCGGCCAGAGTGCCGCAGGCGACCAGCCTGCCGGCGCGCAGGATGCCGAAGCGCGAGCACAGCGCCTGCGCCTCTTCCATGTAGTGGGTGGTCATGAAGATCGTGGTGTCGAAGTCCGCGCGCAGCCGGCGGATGTGCGCCCACACCGTGTCGCGCGCCACCGGGTCGAGGCCCACCGTCGGCTCGTCGAGGAACAGCAGCCGCGGCCGGTGCAGCATGGATTGCGCGATCTCCAGCCGCCGGATCATGCCGCCCGAGTAGGTGGCCACCAGCCGGTCGGCGGCCTCCTGCAGGTCCATGAAGGCCAGCGCCTCGGCGATGCGCCGCGCGCGCTCCGTGCGCGGGATGTCGTAGAGGCGGGCGAAGACCAGCAGGTTCTCGAAGCCGGTGAGCTCTCCGTCGGCGGACAGGGCCTGCGGCACATAGCCGATCGACGCGCGCACCCGCGTGGCCTGGCGGACGATGTCGAGGCCTTCGACCTGGGCGCTGCCGGACGAGGGCGGCAGCAGTGTCGTCAGCATCTTGATCAGCGTGCTCTTGCCGGCGCCATTGCGTCCGAGCAGGCCGAAGACCTCCCCTTCGGACACCGACAGGTCGAGTCCGTCGACGACGGTATGCGTGCCGAAGCGCCGCGTCAGCGCCTTCGTCTCCAGCGCGAGGACCTTGGGCGTCATGGCGTCGCCTGTGTCATGGCGATGGGGCTGCCGCCCATGGCGATGAAGAACTGCGCCGTGTCGGCATAGCGCTGCGCCTGGGCGCGCACGTGGCCGAGGCGGGCCTGCTCGAACAGGCGCTGCGCCTCGATGATCTGCAGGAAGCTGGCCTGGCCGGCCTGATAGCTCTGCTGCGTGAGGTCCAGCGTGGCGCGCGCCGCATCCAGCGCCTTGCGCTGCGCGTCCAGCAGGGCCCCGTCATGCTCCAGCGCATGCAGCACGTCGGCCACCTGGCCGAAGGCCTGCAGCACGGCTTCCCGGTAGAGCCCCAGCTGCGCGGCATAGGCATCGGTGGCCGCGGCCCGCTGCGCCCTCAAGGCGCCGCCGTTGAAGACGGGCGCGACCAGGCCCGCGGCAACGTCCCACAGGCTGCTGGAATGCGCGAACAAGGTGCCGCTGCCGGCGGAGGCCGCGGTGAAGGACGCGGTCAGCGTCAGGCTCGGGTAGAGCGCGGCCGTGGCGATGCCGATGGCGGCGCTCGCCGCATGCAGCTGCGCTTCGGCCGCCTGGATGTCGGGCCGCTGGCGCACCATCGCGGATGGCAGGCTCAAGGGCAGATCGCCCGGCAAGGCGAGGACGCTGAAATCGAAAGCGACCGGCACCGCGTCGGCAGGCACGCGGCCCGAGAGCACCGCCAGCGCATGGCGCGCGGCGCTGGCCTGCTGCTGCAGCGGCGGCAGCAGGGCGCGGTCGCTCGCCAGCTGGCTCTCGGCCGTCAACACGTCCAGCCCGGCCGATTTGCCGGCGGCGGCCGACAGGCGCACCAATTCGAGGTTGCGCAGGTCGGCCTCGATGATGTCGCGCACCGCGCGCACCTGTTCGGTCGCGGCGGCGAGCGCGATGGCCTGCGTCACCGTGCCGCCCGTCAGCGACAGTTCGGCGGCCTGCCGCTGCGCCTGCTGCAGGTCCGCCAGCGCACGGGCCTGCTCGATGCGGCGCGCCGTGGCGCCGAAGGCATCCACGTTGTACGAAAGCGCCGGGCCCACGGCGGCGCTGTTGATCGCGCCCGCGCCGCCGCCCCCGCTCTGGTTTCCACGTCCCAGCGACGCGCCCAGGGTCACCTGGGGATAGCGGGCGCCGCGCGCCGCCGTCACCGCCTCGCGGGCCTGGGCGAGCGTCGCCTCGGCGGCCTCGATCGTCGGGCTCCTTGCCAGCGCCTCCTCGACCAGCGCCTCCAGGGCCGGCGACGCGAAGGCGCGCCACCACCGGGGCGGGCTCGCGTCCGCCGCCGGCGCGGCGGTCGTGATGCGCTGGGCCGGCTCGGTGTCGCCGGCATCGGCGCGCACCGGGTCGAAGCGGCTGTAGCCGGTCTGCGCGGGCGGCGCCGGAGCCGCGAAGTCCGGGCCCATCGCCTTGCACGCCGTCAGCATCGCGAGGACGACAAGGCAGAGCGCGCGGCCGGGCCGGCATCGCCCCGGCGAGCGCCTGATCTCATTCATAGCGCAGCGCTTCGATGGGGTTGAGCCGCGCGGCCTTGCGCGCGGGGTAGTAGCCGAAGAAGATGCCCACGGCCGCCGAGAACACGAAGCCGCCGACGATGGCCGATGGCGCGATGACGGTCGGCCACCTGGCCACCAGCGAGATCACCTCGGTCACGATCGCGCCCGCCGCGATGCCCGCCACGCCGCCGACCACGCTCAGGAACACGGCTTCGGCCAGGAACTGCAGCAGCACATGCAGGCGCTGCGCGCCGATCGCCATGCGCAGGCCGATCTCGCGCGTGCGCTCGGTGACGGAGACGAGCAGGATGTTCATGATCCCGATGCCGCCTACCAGCAGCGAGATCGAGGCCACCACCGCCAGCAGGGCCGCCATCACCTGGCTGCTGCCCTCCGCGGCGTCGGCGATCTGGCTCAGGTTGCGCACGTTGAAGTCCGCCTTGTCGTCCGGCCTGATGCGATGCCGCCGGTTCAGCACGGCGGTGACCTCGTCGATCGCGGCCCGGATCTGCGCCGGCGACTGCGCCTGCACGTAGATCTGGTTGACGTAGCCGGTCAGCCTCGGCTGCACGCCGAAGGGATTGGGCGGCGCCGGATACTGGGAAGTGCCCGCGGCCTGCTGGCTGGGCGCGGCCACGCCGAGCACCTTGCGCTCGGCGGTGCCGAAAGGAATCATCACCAGGTCATCCTGGTCCTGCCCCCAGGCCGTCTGGCCCTTGGCCTCGAAGACGCCCACCACGCGCAGCGGAATGCCGCGCACCATGATGGCGCTTCCCAGGGGACTCTCGTAGTCGCTGAACAGCTGCCTGCGGACCGTCTCGCCGATCACCGCCACCAGCGCCGTGCCGCGGTCGTCCTCCTCGGTCAGTTCGCGCCCCAGGCCGACGCGCCAGTTCGTGATGGGCGGATAGCTGGCCGTCACGCCCTGCACGCTGGTGGTCCAGTTCTGGTCGGCGTACTGCACCTGTCCCGACTGGCGGATGAGATAGCTCACCTGGGCCACCGAGGGGGCCTCGCGCCGGATGGCCTCGGCGTCGGCCTGCGTCAGCGTCGAGGCACTGCCGAAGCCCGAGCGCACGCCGCCCGAGGTGGTGGCGCCGGGCACGACCACGAACAGGTTGGTGCCCAGGCTCTCGATCTGCTTGCGAACCGCCTCGTTCGCGCCCTGGCCGACGGCCACCATGGCGATCAGCGCGGCGACGCCGATGAACACGCCCAGCATCGTGAGGGCGGAGCGCATCTTGTTGCGCAGCAGCGCATGCAGCGCGGCCGAGAGGATCATGGCGCCGAAGGCCCAGGCCGTGCCGCCGCGACGGCCGATCGAGGCGCCGACCGGCGAACGCGGGTGGAACAGCGACATGCCGTCGGGCGCCGCGGCGGACGCGGCGGCGGGCGCCTGGGGCGGCTGCGCGGGGTTGCGCTCGTCGGACAGGATGCGGCCGTCGCGCATCGTCACGACGCGCTGCGTATAGGCGGCGATGTCGCGCTCGTGCGTGACGACGACGATGGTCACGCCCTGCTCGCGGTTGAGCCGCAGCAGCGTCTCCATGATCTCGTGCGAGGTGCGGGTGTCGAGGTTGCCGGTGGGCTCGTCGGCCAGGACGAGGCTGGGTGCGTTGATCAGCGCCCGGGCAATGGCCACCCGCTGCTGCTGGCCGCCCGAGAGCTGGGCCGGCGTGTTGGCTTCGCGCGAGCCGAGCCCGAGCAATGCGAGCGCGGCGCGCGCGCGCTCCAGCCGTTCGGCGCCACGCGCCGACGCGCCTTCGGCGTAGAACAGGGGCAGCGCCACGTTCTCGATCGCGCTGGTGCGCGCGAGCAGGTTGAAGCTCTGGAACACGAAGCCGATGCGCTCGCTGCGGATGCGCGCCAGGGCCGACTCCGACAGTTGCGCCACGTCCGTACCCTCGAAGAAGTAGCTCCCGCCGCTCGGCCGGTCGAGGCAGCCGAGCACGGCCATCAGCGTCGACTTTCCCGAGCCGGAGGAGCCCATGATCGCCACGAACTCGCCGCGCGCGATGGTGAGATCGACGCCATCGAGCGCGTGCACGTCCGTGTCGCCCACGTGGTAGATGCGCGTCAGGCCACGAACCCGCAGGACGATGTCGGCCGCGCCGCCCCTGGCCGGCGCGGATGATCCGACGGAGACGGCAGGCGTGCTCACAGCCGGGGCGCCCGCGCGCTCGCGGGCGCGTTGTTGGCGCGCGCGGTGCCCGCCGCGCGCTCGGACACGATGACCTTGTCGCCGGGATGCAGCTCGCCCTTCGACACTTCGGCGAACGAATCGTCGTCCAGGCCGATCACCACCGGCACGCGGCGGGGCTGCCTGTTGCCCGCATCCGGCAGCACCCAGACCTGCGCCTCACGCTCCCCGCGCGCCCTGGTCGCGCCGCCCGCCTGCGCCGGCCGCGCGGTGTCGGCACGCGCCGGCGCGCCGCTGGGCATGTAGCGCAGGGCCTGGTCGGGCACGCGAAGCACACCGTCGCGGCGCTGGGTCTCGATGCGCACCGAGGCGGTCATGCCGGGCTTGAGCAACAGCCCGGGATTGAGGACGCTCACCACCACGTCATAGGTGATCACGTTCTGCACCGTCTGCGGCGCCTGCCGCACCTGCGTGACCGTGCCGCTGAAGGGGCGATCGGGAAAGGACTCGACCGTGAAGGTGGCCGCGTTGCCTTCGGCCACGCGGCCGATGTCGGATTCGCTGACGTTGGTGTCGACCTGCATCCGCGTCAGGTCGGTGGCGATCAGGAACAGCGTCGGCGTCTGGAAGCTCGCGGCCACCGTCTGCCCCTGCGTCACGTTGCGCGACACCACCGTGCCGTCCACCGGCGACGTGATGTTCGTGAAGCCCAGGTTGATGCGCGCCGCATCGAGCGCGGCCTGGTGCTGCTGCACCGTCGCCACGTCCAGGGCGATCTGGCTTTGCGCCTGCAGGTAGGCATTGCGCGCCGTGTCCACCGTCTCCTGGGAAACGATGCTGCGCTTGAGCAGGTCCGCGTCGCGCTCGAAGATGAGCTTGGCGAAAGCCAGGTTGGCCTGGTCCTTCTGCAGTTGGGCGCGGGCCGTCGCCAGGTTGGCCACGCCCTGGTCCACCGCCGACTGGTAGGCGCGGGGGTCGATCCGGGCGCAGGACTGCCCGGCATGCACGACCGTGTTGAAGTCGCATGACAGCGATTGGATGACCCCGGAGACGTAGCTGCCCACCTGGATGGTGGTGACCGGATTGACCGTGCCGCTGGCGATCACCGTCGGGGCCACGGTGCCGCTGTCCGCGGCGACGGTCACGTACTCCTTGGCGGCGCTCGCGCGGCCCTGCCAGAAGAAGGCCGTCAGCGCGACGGCCAGCACGGCCAGCAGCACGATGCCGGCAAGCCACCATCGGCCCGAACGCGAAGGCCCTCCGGGCGGCGGCTCCGCCGGTCGTGCGGCGCCGGCGGCCGGCGCGCGAAGCCCGGGTGCCTGGTTTTCCATCAGCATGTCGATCGGTCCGGCGTTGGTTGCACCCGCCCCGAAGCGCCGTGGCGAACGGCGAGGCGGCGGGTTTGCCACGAGTGTCCGACGCGTCCGCCGCTTCCACCTTGACGGCGCGCAATGCGCGGCCGCCTTGCGCTTCGGATGCGCTGTAAAGATGCGCGCCGGCGGGCCGCCGCCCTTCCCCGCCTACGGAACGGCCGCCATCGCCAGCGAGACATCGCCCGCCACGCGGGCCAGCAGCTGCGTGATGGTCCGGGCCTGGGACTGCGGCGTGTCGCCGTCGCCCGCGATCTCGTAGCTGCGCTCTTCGCCGCGAATGAGGCGAGGCTGGCGTTCCGTGCTCCACAACTCCACCTGGACGCTGGCCTGAAGCTGTCGCGCGCCGCGCACGTAGTCCATGCGCGTCAGCCGCAGCTGAAGCGCCATGGCGGGCGACTGCTCGCTGCAGTTCCCCTCGCACAGCCGCCAGTCGGGCAAGCGCTCGCGCAGCGCGGCGGCGAATTCGCGCGCGACGCCGACTTCGATGCGCTCCGCCCAGTAGGTGTCGGGCCACTCGGCCAGCGTGCTGTCATCGGCCCGGTAGCGAACGCGCCTCGCGACGAGGTACTCGGGCATCTCCAGCCGCCGCACCGCGAGCACGCGCGTCGCGGCCACCGGTGGCGCCGCCGCCGCCGGGCCCGGCGCGACCGGCGGCAGGATCAGCAGCGTGGCCGGCGGCACCGACCCGCAAGCCGCGAGCGCCACCACCATGGCAGCGCCCAGCGCCAGGCGCGCGCATCGATTCGATATGTTCATTCGCGTTTGTTCCCGAAGATGATGGCATTGGGCTTCTCCTCGAGCAGCTCGCTCCAGGAACGAAGGCCTCGCGCCGCCAGTGAAAGATCCTTGACCGCGGCTTCGAGGTCGCCGCGCATGGGCGCGCCCGGCGCGGCGATGTCTGCGATCCGGTCCATCGCGAGCCTGGCGGATTCGGAGGCCTTGCGCGCCTCCACCAGGGTGCCCTGCAATTCCGGCCGGGCTTCGAGCACCGTCTGGCGCGAAGTGTCGGCCAGGCGCGAGATCGATTGGAGCGTGGCGGTCGAACTGCCCTGCACCTGGCGGATCGCTTCGGTCGCGGCGGCCAGCGTCTTGCGGCTCTCGGCGCCCGTCGCCTGGAGCTCCTTCGAAGCGCCGGTCAGGGCCGACTGCGCGCCATCCAGCGTGTGCTCGACCGACACCAGGGTCGCGCGCAATTCCTGCACGGCGCTTCGCACCTCGGCCACCGTGTCGCGCAGGGGCAGGTCGGCCACCTGGTCGATCAGGGCGCCGAAGCGCTCGGCCACCGCCGGGATTTCGGGAGCGCCGGGTCCGCCCAGCAACTCGCCCGGCGTGCCGGGCAGGAAGTCGAGCTCGATCGCCTTCTGGCCCGTGACCACGCTCTGCGATGCCAGGCGCGCGCGCAGCCCGCGCCGCACCAGTTCCGGCAGGTCGGGCGCCTTGCCGGAGGCCCCGTTGCCGATGCGCAAGGCCGAGGTCTGCAGCCTGAGCGTCACAGGGATCGTCGTCTTCAGGGTCTGCCTGTCCATCTGGATGCCGATGTCCGTCACCTCGCCGATGGCGACGCCGCGGAAGGTCACGGGCGCGCCGACCGACAGGCCGCTCACGTTGCCCTGGTAGAAGACGCGGGCCTGCATCTGCTTGCCGAACAGCTCGTTGCCGCTCAGCCAGAAGATCGAGGCGATGGCGATGAGGAAGGCGACGGCGACGAAGCCGCCGATCAGCAGTGCGTTGCGTTTCATGAATGGGCCTCGTGCGTGACAGGGGGCGCCGCCGGGGGCGGCACCTCGCGATGAAGAAAGGCGTGCACCGTCGGGTGCACGGCCTGCCTGGCGAGTTCGCGCGGACAACCGTGGGCGATGGGCTGCTTGCTGTCGGCGTCTAGAAAGATGCCGTCGTCGGCGATCGCGAACAGGCTCGGCAACTCGTGGCTCACGAAGACAATGGCCGCGCCGGTGCGCTTGCGGATGTCGAGGATCAGGTCGTCGAGCCGCCGCGAGTTGCTCGGATCGAGCCCGGCCGAGGGCTCGTCCAGGAACAGCAGGGGCGGCTCGGCCGCGATCGCGCGCGCCAGGCCGGCGCGCTTCTTCATGCCGCCACTGAGATCGGCCGGATAGAAATCGGCGAATTCCCGCATCTCGACCCATTCGAGAACCTCGAGCGCCTTGGCCTCCCGCGCCGCGGCGTCGAGGCGGGTCTGCTGCGCCAGCGGGAGGCAGACGTTCTCCAGCACGGTCATCGACGACCACAGCGCCGCGCTCTGGAACAGCATCCCGAATCGGGAGCGCAGCTGCTGGCGCTGCGCATCGTCGCCGCGCCAGAAATCGATGCCGTCCTGCATCACCGTTCCGCCCGCGGGCGGCAGCAGCCCCACCAGGTGCTTGAGCAGCGTGCTCTTGCCGCAGCCGCTGCCGCCCATGATGGCGAAGATGCAGCCCTTCTCGACCTTGAACGACACATGTTCCTGGATGAGACGATCGCCGAAGCGCATGTCGAGTTCGTTGACCACGAGCAGCGTCATTCAGATTCCCAGCGCGTTGGCGCAGACCGCGAAAGCCGCGTCCACCACGATGATGCCGACGATGCTCGTCACCACCGCGCCGGTGGTGGCGACCCCGACGCCGGCCGCATTGCGCCTGGCATGCAGGCCGTAGTAGCAGCCGACCATGCCGATCAGCGCGCCGAAGGCCACCGACTTGCTGATGCCCAGGCCCAGGTGGGTCCAGGTCAGGGTCTCGGCGGTGCGCTGCATGTAGGCCATGGCGGAGGTATCGAGCATGCCCGCCGCCACCACCATCCCGCCGACCAGGCCGGCGAGGCACGCGAAGATGAAGAGCAGCGGCATCATCAGGAGCAGCGAAGCCACGCGCGGCAGCACGAGGAAGTCCACCGCGCCCAGGCCCAGCACTTCGAGCGCGTCGATCTCCTCGTTGGTCTGCATGGTCGCGAGTTCCGCCGCGAAGGCGGCGCCCGTGCGCCCGGCGATGACGACGGCGGTGATGATGGCCGCCATCTCGCGCGAGACCGCGATGGCCACCAGGTCGGCAACGAAGACGCCGGCGCCGAACTTGGCGAGCTGCACCGCGCCGACGAAGGCGAGGATGGCGCCGACCAGGACGTTCACCAGCAGCACGATCGGCACCGCCCGCGCGCTGCAGTCGGCCATGACGCGGCCGAGGTCCTTGACGCGGAAGCGCCAGCGGCCGGCCAGGGCCGAAGCCGCCGACAAGAGCACTTCTCCCAGGAACGCGATCGGCTGCGTGAGACTGCGGATGTTCAACGCCAATGACAAGACTTTCTCCGATGGACCGGCTCAGGCGCGCAGTATGCGGCCTGCCGTCGGCCTCCCGCGTCGGCGCAGGGCCCGTGTCGCGAAGGTCGATCGACGATCGCCGGGGCATCGGGCTCGCGCGGGGGCGCCGGGTTGATCCCAGTCAAGGGTGTTGCATGCGGGCCTGCGCATGATGCCTTCCACCCCCTGGAATTCTTCTTGAGCCCTCGCCCCTTCGACCTTGCGTCCCTGCCGTCCCCGGATGCGGCCCTGGGCCTGGCCGTCGCGCTGGGCGTGGGCCTGCTGGTCGGGATCGAACGCGAGCGCCGCAAGGGCGAAGGCGACTGGCGCGCGGCGGCGGGCCTGCGCAGCTTCGCCGTCGCGGCGCTCGCCGGCGGCCTCGCGCAGATCCTGCCCTCGCCGGCCCTGGTGCCGATCGGCGCGGCGCTGGTCGCCGCGCTGGCGGCGGTCTCGCATTGGAAGAGCCGCTCGCGCGACCCCGGCCTGACGACGGAGCTGGCGCTCTTCGCCACCTACCTGATCGGCGTGCAATCGGTCATCGCGCCAGCCCTGGGCGCGGCCTGCGGCGCCGGCCTGGCCCTGCTGCTGGCCGCGCGCCGCCGCCTGCACCGTTTCGCGACCGAGTTGCTGAGCGAACAGGAACTCAACGACGGGGTGCTGCTGGCCGCGCTGGCGCTGATCGTGCTGCCGCTCATCCCCTCGCGGCCGATCGAGGTGTTCGGCGGCATCAATGCCCGTCCGCTGGCCGCGCTGGTCCTGCTGATCATGGCCATCCAGGCCGGCGGCCAGATGGCCAGGCGCTGGCTCGGCGCGCGCGGCGGCACCCTGGCCTCGGGGCTGGTGTCGGGCTTCGTGTCGAGCAGCGCGACGGTGGCATCGTTCGGCAGCCAGGCGCGGGCACGGCCGCAGCAGGCCTCGCTGCTGGCCGCCGGCGCCGCGCTGTCGGGCGTCGCCACCTGGCTCCTGGCATTGACGATGAGCACCGCGCTCTCCCCTCCCGCGGCGGCCGCGCTGCTGCCGGTGGCACTGGCGGGTGCCGCCGGAGCGGCGGTCGTCGGGCTGCTGCCGCTGCTGGTTCGCGAAGCCGGGGTCGTCGCCGAGGCGCCGCGCGCCGCGAGCAGCGCCCTGCGCCCGCGCGAAGCCTTCCTCGTCGCCCTGGCGCTGGCGCTCGTCTCGATCCTGGTGGGCACCGCGCAACGGCATTTCGGCAGTGCCGGCCTCAACATCAGCGTGGCGCTGGCCGCCCTGGTCGATGCCCATGCGCCCGTGGCCTCGCTGGCCTCGCTGCACGCCGCCGGAAGCCTGGCGACGGAGCGCTTCGTGCGCGGCGCGCTGATCGCGGTCAGCGCCAACACGCTGTCGCGCTGCGCGCTGGCCTGGATCTCGGGAGGGCGAAGCTTTGCGTGGCGTGTGGGGGCCGCGCTCCTTGCCAGCCTCGCCTTCGCCTGGGCGGCGGCGCTCTGGCTCCAGACTGCCTGAGGCATCGCGGGCGCCGGCACCACCCTCGCGCGACCGGCAGTTGATCTGGCGCAAAAAGTTCGCCGCCCGCCTGGAGGACAGTGGAAGTCCAAGGAGTCAAGAGCATGACCAGTGAAGCCATCTACTGTTTCGACAGGGCGGTCGTCCGGTTCGCGATCTATCCGGAAGGACCCAAGGGACGGCGCATCCTCGCCGAGATCTCCGAAGATGCCCTGCGCGACATCTTCGGCGCGTGCGAGGGCGGCGAGAGCCTAGTGCAGGCAGCCCAGGACAACTTCGACCTGATCGAGGCGACCGCGCTGCTGCGCCATCGCGACGATCCATCGAAACCCATCGCCCTGGAGATCGCCGATTTCGCCTGCCCCGTGAACGGCCAGGCCGCGGCGCTCTTCTAGCAGCGATTCGCGGTCGGGCGCCCCGGCCGTCCTCAACCAGGGACCCTGGGCTTGAGCAGGTCGGAGAGTCCCACCCGGTGCAGCATTTCGGAGCGCACGCGGTCCAGCACCGCGAAGCCGATCTCGGCGCCATCCTCGGTGGGAATGATCTTCTTCATGATGCGATCCCCCGATGAGCGTCTTCAGACGATTCCGCCGTTCGCGCGCAGCGTCTGGCCGTTGATCCAGGAGCCGTCCGGACCCGCGAGGAACGAGACCGCGGCGGCGATGTCCTCCGGTTGCCCGAGGCGTTCGAGCGGGGCGAGCTTCGCGAGCCGGTCGATGACCTCCTGCGGTTTGCCGTCGAGGAACAGCCGCGTGGCCGTCGGCCCGGGCGCCACCGCGTTGACCGTGATGTTGCGCCCGCGCAGTTCCTTGGCCAGAACGTGCGTCATGGCCTCGACACCGGCCTTGGTCGCGGCATAGACGGCGTAGCCCGGCTGGTACAGGCCGACGACGCTCGACGAGAGATTGACGATCCGCCCGCCGTTGCGCAGGCGGCGTGCCGCCTCGCGCAAGGTATTGAAGCTGCCCTTGAGGTTGATCGCGATCTGGCGGTCGAACAGCGCGTCGTCGCTCTCGGCAAGCGTGGCCAGCTTCATGATGCCGGCGTTGTTGACCAGCACGTCGATGCCGCCGCAGGCCGCCTCGGCGGCATCGAACATGCGCGCGACGGCGCCGGCATCGCTGACGTCGGCCTGGGCCGCGACCGCCTGGCCGCCCGCCTTCTCGATCCCGCCGACCAGGGCCTCGGCCTCGGCGGCGCTGCCGGCGTAGTTGACCACGACCCTGAATCCATCGCGCGCCAGACGCCGGGCGATGGCCGCGCCGATGCCGCGCGACGCGCCCGTGACGATGGCGACCTTGCCTTCATTGCTCATGACTTTCTCCTTCAAAAAGACCGCCGGAAGCAGCGGTTGGACGAACTATGGCCGCCGAGAGGAAAAAGATAATCTGGCTAGACTTGGCCGCACTGTTCCACCGCTACGAACAATGGAGGCGACCCCCATGGACCGACTGGATGCGATGCGGCTCTTCACGCGGATCGTGGAGCGGCGCAGCTTCACGCTGGCGGCGCACGATACCGGCGTGCCGCGCTCCACCGTCACGACGGTGATCAGGGACATGGAGGCGCGCCTGGGCGTGCGGCTGCTGCAGCGCACCACGCGCGTCGTGAAGCCGACGTTGGACGGCGAGGCCTACTACCGGCGCTGCATCGGCATCCTGGACGACATCGAGGATGCCGAAGGCGCCTTCAGCGGGGCGCAGCCCAAGGGCATGCTGCGGGTCGAGGTCCAGGGCACCCTGGCGCGGCACTTTCTCATGCCCGGCCTGCCGGACTTCCTGGCCCGCTACCCGGGCATCGAACTGTCGATCAGCGAGAGCGACCGCTGGGTCGACCTGGTGCAGGAGGGCGTTGACTGCGCCTTGCGCTGGGGCAAGCTGCGCGACAGCGAGCTGGTGGCGCGCACCGTCGCGACCCTGGAGCGCCTGACCTGCGCCACGCCCGAGTACCTGGCGCGCTTCGGCACGCCGACGGATGTGGACTCCCTGGCCGGCCATCGCGTGGTGGGCCTGCGCTCGATCACCACGGGCCATCTCAGGCCGCTCGAGTTCATGTTCGGCTCGGAGATGCGAAGCATCGCCCTGCCCAGCGTCCTGTCGGTCACGGGCACGGAAAGCTACCTCGCCGGCATCCGGCTGGGGCTCGGACTCGCGCAGGTACCGCGCTTCCACGTCGAGCAGGATCTGGCGCGCGGGTCGCTGGTGCCGGTGCTCGCGAATCACCCTCCCCCGTCGATGCCGGTTTCGCTGCTGTATGCGCACAGCAGGCAGCTGTCGCCGCGCGTGCGGGTCTTCCTGGACTGGGCGGCGCGGGAGTTCGCGGCGAGGAACGCCGCGCCGGTGGACTGACGAGCGTCGGCATCGTCCCACTCAAGCGCGAAGATCAGGGCAGCATCTCGAACTTGAGATCGGCCAGGGGCATGACCTTCTCCTCGCGCACCATCTTGTATTCGGTGTTCGGCCCGAGCCACTTGGCCCAGATGCGGTCGAGTTCGCCGGACTTCTCCAGTGCGTAGAGCGCGCCGTTGATCTTGCCGAGCAGCACGGGCTCGTCCTTCTTCATCCCGACGCCGATGGGTTGCAGCACCATCGGCTCCTTGATCATCTTCAGCGGGACGCCTTCGGTCTTCGACTGAATGACCAGCTTGGTGATGGTCATGGTGTTGGCGACCATGCCGAGCGACTTGTTCTGCTGCACCGCCATGAAGGCCGAGCCCGTATCCTGGAAGGTCACCGGCTCGGAGCCGTTGAGCTTGATCGCCAGCTCCGAGGTCGAGCCCTTGGTCGAACTCAGGCGCTTGCCCTTGAAGTCGGCCTTGCTGGTGCCCGGGTCGGAGGCCTTCACGGCGAGCATCTCCTTGGCCACGTAGTACGGATCGCTGAACTGGATCTGCTCGGCGCGGCTCTTGGTGTAGGCCAGGTTCGCGACCGTCACATCGACGCGCCCGAGCTTGACCTCGGGCACGCGCGCCTCGACCGACAGCGGCGTGACCTTGGCCGCCAGCCCCAGCTGCCTGGCGATCGCGTTGCACAGGTCGACATCGTGCCCCACCATCTCGCGGGTCTTGGGGTCGGGCGCCGCGAAGGGCGGCACGTCGGCGAAGGTGCCGCAGCGGAGTTCCTTGCGCTGGCTGATCTCGTCCCATTGGTCGGCATGGGCCAGCACGGACAAGGTGCCGAGGCAGCAGCCGATGGCGGCGAGACGGAAGATGGACAAGTTCGACATTGAAGACTCCTGGTAAAGGACGGACAAACGAAACGAAACGGAACGGAACGAATGCGGCGGCGGCGAGGTTCGCGAAACACCGAGGATCCGGCTACGCCGGTCCTCCGGTGTTGCACCCCTCCCAGGGGGGAAAGTCTTAGTGCTTCAATTCGGAGAGGAAGCGCTGCGCGCGCGAATGCCGCGGGCTCTTGAAGAAGGTCTCCGGGTCGGCCTTCTCCAGGATCCGGCCCGCGTCCATGAACCAGACGCGGTCGGCCACCTCGCGCGCGAAGTTCATCTCGTGCGTCACGCACATCATGGTCATGCCGTCGTTGGCGAGGCCGCGCATCACCGCGAGCACCTCGCCCACCATCTCGGGGTCGAGCGCGCTGGTGGGCTCGTCGAACAGCATGGCGGGCGGCTCCATGGCGAGCGCGCGCGCGATGGCCACCCGCTGCTGCTGTCCGCCCGAGAGCTGCGCCGGATAGGCCCCCGCCTTGTTCGACAGGCCCACGCGCTCCAGCAGTTGCCCCGCCTTGGCCTTGGCGTCGGCGCGCTTCACGCCCAGCACCCGCATCGGCGACATCATGATGTTCTCCAGCACCGACAGGTGCGGAAAGAGGTTGAAGCTCTGGAACACGAAGCCGATGCGGCTGCGCAGCCGGTTGAGCGCCGGGCTGCTCATCGGCGCATGCACGTCGTGGCCGTCGAAGAGCAACTGGCCCGACTTGATTTCCTCCAGCCGGTTGACGGTGCGGATCAGCGTCGACTTGCCCGAGCCCGAGGGCCCGCAGACGACCACGACCTCGCCCTTCTTCACCTCGGCGTTGATGTCGGCCAGGGCCTGGTAGTCGCCATACCACTTGTTGATGTTGGAGAACAGGATCATGGTGTCGGTGGGCACGGGCGGCCCGGCGGTGTTCGGAACGGGGGTCATGGGTCTGTCTCCTTGTTCTGTCACGGGTTCGCCGCCACCGGTGGCGGCAGCGAGACCCCGTCCCCGGCCGGCTTCGCCGACGCGGCGCCCAGGCGCTTGTGCGCGATGCGCCGCTCCACCCACTGCGCCAGCTGCGTCAGGCTGAAGCAGACGACGTAGTAGGTCATCGCCAGGATGAAGAACACCTGGAAGGGCCGGGTCAGCAGCTGGTTGTTGATCTGGTTCGCGGCGAAGGTCAGCTCCTGCACGTTGATCACGTAGCCGAGCGTGGTCTCCTTGATGGTGGAGATGAACTGGCTCAGCATGCTCGGCAGCATGTTGTAGAGCGCCTGCGGCAGGATCACGTACCACATGGTCGCGAGGTGGCTGTGGCCGAGCGCGCGGGCCGCTTCGGTCTGCCCCTTGGGCAGGGCCAGGATGCCGGCGCGCACGACCTCCGACAGGTAGGCGCCCTCGTAGATCACGAGCGTGCACAGCATGGTGGTGAAGCCCGACACCTCGCGCCCGATCAGGATCGGCACCAGGAAGTAGACCCACAGGATCACCATCAGCAGCGGCACGCCGCGCACCACGTAGACCAGCACCGCGGCGGGCCAGCGCAGCAGGCGCCAGGGCGACAGGCGCGTCAGCGCCAGCAGCACCGACAGCGGGAAGGCCAGCACGATGCCCAGCACCGAGAGAATCAAGGTCGCGGCGATGCCGCCGAGCGGGCCGCTCGGATACTGGCCCACCAGCAGGAGCAGCCAGTTGTCGCGCAGGATTTCGAAGACGCTGAACATGGCTTACCTCGCCCCGACGATGCGATAGCGCCGGGCCAGCAAGGCGCCGAGGGCCATGATGAGCAGCGAGAAGAACAGGTAGAGCACGGTGGCCACGCTGTAGGCCTCGAAGGCGCGGAAGCTCTGGCTCTCGATCTCCTTGACCGCGTGCGTGAGTTCGGCCACGCCGATGGCCATGGCCAGGCTGCTGTTCTTGAAGAGCGACACGCTGTGGTTGACCAGCGCCGGCACCGCGTTGCGGATCGCCTGCGGCAGCAGCACATGGCGCATCGAGCCGATGTAGCCGTGGCCCAGGGCCCGGGCCGCCTCGGCCTGCCCGGCGGGAATGGAGCGCAGGCCGGAGCGCATGTCCTCGCTGAAGTAGGCGGCCTGGCACAGCCCGAGCGCGACGATCGACAGGATCGTCTCCGCGTTGTGTTCCGACAGCCAGCCCTGCAGCGCATCGGGCAGCAGGCTGAAGATGCCGAAGTACCAGAGCATGAGCTGCACCAGCGTCGGCACGTTGCGGTGGTAGGACACATAGCCCGCGACGATGCGCTCGGCGACGGGGTTGGCGGTGAGCCGCACCATCAGCAGCACGATCGCCATGGCCATCGCCAGCAGCCAGGAGCCGGCCGCGATCTTCAGCGTCTCCTGCACGCCGTGCAGCAGCATCGCGCCGAACTCCGGCTTCAGCAGCACGGCCATCAGGTCGAAGTCTTTCATGCGCCGCTCCTTGGGTGGGTGTGTGCCGCTCAGGCGCGCGGCGTCTCCGGCCGCGCCGTGGAGAGCCCGCCGGGCACCTGCAGCGTGGGCGTGATCTCCATGTGGCCCACGTTGACCGCGATGGGCGCGGCGATGGCGAAGGCGATCGCGTCCGCGATGTCCCCGGCCTGCGGCAGCTCGAAGCCTTCGACGAAGCGCTTGCGCGTTTCCTCGGAGTCGCCGTGCACGTGCGCGAAGATGTCGGTGGCGACGCGGCCCGGGCAGATCTCGGTGACGCGCACGCGCTTGCCGAAGACGTCGATGCGCAGCTGGCGCGACAGCATGCTCACGGCCGCCTTGGTCGCGTGGTAGGTGCTGTTGCCGCCGAAGTTGTAGGCCCCGGCGATGGAGCTGATGTTGACCACATGCCCGCGGTCGCGCGCCGCCATGCCGGGCACCACGAGCCGGCACAAGTGCAGCACGGCGCGCAGGTTGACGTCGAGCAGCAGGTCGATGCCCTCGGCGTCGGCCTGGAGGATGGAGCCCGGGCGGTCCACGCCGGCGCTGTTGACCAGGACGTCGAAGTCGACCTCCCGCGTCAGGCGGGTGATGCCGGCCAGGTCGCTCACGTCCATGGCGTGCGCGATGCAGCCGGTGCGCCCGGCTAGCTCGGCGAGCTTGTCGGCGCTGCGCGCCAGCGCGTGGACCCGCAGGCCTTCCTTGCAGAGGCGCTCGACCACGGCGGCGCCGATGCCGGAGGAGGCGCCGGTCACCAGCGCGGTCTTGTAATCAGAAAAAGGCATCGTTGCTTCCTTTGTGTGAATTCACTGTATCGAGCGTCCCCGCGCGGCGCCAAGACGGTTTGACTGTGGAGAGATAAGCCACCCTTATGTCGCCCCGTGGGTGTGCGGCCCGCTCAGGGTAAGCACCATGTTCGTGCCCGCGATGCACTCAGGCCGACTGCCTGGAGATCGGCACCACGCGGCCCAGCGCCTCCACCACGCCGCGCACGGCGCGGGCGAGGTCCACCGCGCCGGGGGTGTCGCCGTGCAGCAGGATCGAATGCGCGCGCATCGGAATCTTCCTGCCGCCATGGCTCGTGACCGTGCCCTCCTCGAGCAACTGGCGCACGCGCGCGAGCACCGTCTCGCGGTCGTGGATCACGGCGCCGTGCAGCCTGCGCGGCACCAGCAGGCCGTCGTCGTCGCAGGCCCGGTCCGCCAGGAAGGTGGTGCGCACGCGCAGGCCGCAATCCCGCGCCGCGTCCTCGATGGCGCGGCTGGCCGAGGAGCTGACGATGAGCGTGGGGTCGAAGTCCGCCACCGCGCGCACCAGCGGCGCGGCCAGCGCGGCGTCGGCCGCCGCCATGTTGCCGAGCGCGCCATGGAAGCTCATGTGCGTCATGCGGTGGCCGGCGGTGCGCGCCATGCCCGCCAGCGCGCTCAGCTGGTAGAGCACATAGGCAACGAGTTCGCCGGGCTCGATCTGCATCGGCCGGCGGCCGAAGCCCAGCAGGTCGGGAAAGCCCACATGCGCGCCGACGTCGACGCCGCGCGCGCGCGCCATGCGCACGGTGCGATCCATGATGACGGGGTCGCCCGCGTGGAAGCCGCAGGCCACGTTGGCCGAGGAGACGATGTCGAGCAACGCCTCGTCCTCGCCCATGCGCCAGGGGCCGAAGCCTTCGCCCAGGTCCGCGTTCAGATCGATGTCCATCGTGGGGGTCCTTGTCAGAGAGGCTGCAGATCGACGAGCGGCGTGCCGTAGCCGACGGCGTCGCCATGGGCCGCGCGCATCGACAGCATCACGCCGTCCCGCGGCGCGCCGACGGGCAGCAGCAGGGGCCCGATGCGCAACAGGCCCACCGGCTGCCCCGCCGCCACGCGCTCGCCGATGCGCGCCAGGGGCGCGGCGGCAAGCGGATGGGCGTGCAGGAACACGCCGACGGAGGCGGCCTCGGCCGTCACGGTCTGCGGCTCGGACTCTTCGCCCTCGGCCTGCGCCTCCAGTTGCACGATCCCGCCCGGCCCCGCGCCGTCGCGGCCCAGCCGCACGGTCTCGTCGGGCGTGCGCAGTTCCAGCAGGCCGATGTCGGTGGCGGCCAGCCATTCGGCGAGTTGCCGCAGTCGTTCCGGATGCATGTCAGGTCCTGGCGGGCGAGCCGCGGTGAAGGTCCACCACGCGCGCCACCTTGTCGAGCCAGGCGCGGACCTCGTCGAGCGCCGTGACGGCCTCGTCCCAGGTGGTCTCGATGAAGCGCAGACGGCTGCCGATGGGCGCCTGGCCGAGGCGCCACATGTCGGCCTCGATCACCGTGCCGAACTTGGGGTAGCCGCCCGAGGGCTGGGCGTCGCGCATCTGGATGATCGGCTGCCCGCTGTGCGGCACCTGGATCACGCCCGGGACGATGCCGTGGGAGCGGATCTCCATCGGCGCGAGGGGCCGCAGCGGCTCGCCCTCCAGGCGGTAGCCGTAGCGGTCGCTCTGCGCGGTGATCTTCCATTCGCCGGCCCAGAAGGCGGCGCGCGACGCCGGCTCGAAGCCCCGGTATTCCGCCGCCGGCAGCACGCGCACCGCTGGCCGCTCGTCGCGCTGCAGCGGCAATGTCAGCGCGGGCGGCACCAGGCCGAAGCCCGTGCGGCAGGCGCGGCCGGCGCCGGCGGCGCGCAGGATGTCGCCGCGGCGCAGCGCGCGCCCTTCGTGGCCGCCGAAGGCGCCGCGCAGCTGGGTGCTGCGCGAGCCCAGCACCTGCGGCTCGTCGATGCCGCCGGCCACGCACAGCATGGCCCGGCTGCCGCGCTGCGCGCCGCCCTGCGGCAGGCCCAGCGTCAGCACCTGGCCCGCCCGCGCCTGGTGAACCCACCAGGGCATCAGCGTCTGCTCGTCCAGCCGGGCCGCGCAGGCGGCGCCGGTCAGGGCGAAGGCGCAGTCCTCGTCGAAGCGCAGCTTGAAGGGGAACACCGGGATCTCGATGCCGGCGGCATTGATGTCGTTGCCCAGCAGCAGGTTGCCGGCCGCCAGCGCCAGGTTGTCCATGGCGCCGGAAGTGCCCACGCCCCAGCGCAGGCTGCCGGTGCGGCCCAGGTCCTGCACGGTCGCGAGCGCGGCAGAGGAAAGGATCTCAATCATCGGACGATGCCCTCCACGCGAAAACGGATCAGGTCGCCCGGCTGCAGCGTCGCCGGCGGATCGCGCGCCGGATCGAAGAAGGACATGGAAGTGCTCCCGATGGTGTTCCAGCCGCTGGGCCCGGCCGAGGCCGAGACCCCCGTCTGCGCCCCGCCGATGGACACCGCGCCGCCGGGAATGCTCAGCACCGGCACCTTGCGGCGCGGCGTCGCGATGCGCGGGTCCATGCCGCCCAGGTAGCAGTAGCCGGGATGGCTGCCCAACGCATACACCGGGTACAGCGGCGCGCTGTGCAGCTCGACGATCTCCTCCACGCTGAGCCCGGTGTGCGCCACCACGTCGGCCATGTGCGGGCCGCCTTCGCCGCCGTAGACCACGGGCAGCTCGACCACCCGGCCTTCCAGCGGCAGCGCCGGCGCCGCGTCCCACGCCTCGTGCAGGCGCGCCTGCAGCGCATCCAGGCTGCGCGGCGGGCGCACGAAGGTGAGCATCAGGTTGTTCATGCCCGGCACCGCCTCGCGCACCTCCGGCCAGTCCTGGACGTCGCGCGCCAGCGCCCAGATGCGCTGCTGCGAGACGAGGTCCATTTCGCCGGGCGCCTCGAACAGCATCGCCGTGGTGCCCAGCAGGCTGATGGAAGGGAGATGGGTGATCATGCCGCGCTCCTGCGCTGCAGCCAGCGTTCGAGATGATGGATGTCCACGCCGCCCGCGGCGAAGCCCTCGTCACGCAGCAGTTCGCGGTGCAGGGGCAGGTTGGTCGAGATGCCTTCGACCTGCATCTCGGCGAGCGCCAGGCGCATCCGCTCCAGCGCGTCGGCGCGCGTGCCGCCGTGCGCGATCAGCTTGGCGATCATCGAGTCGTAGTAAGGCGGCACGCGGTAGCCGGCATTGGCATGCGAGTCGACGCGCACGCCGAAGCCGCCGGGCACCCGCCAGCCCGTGATGCGCCCGGGCGCCGGCGCGAAGGTGTCGGGGTCCTCGGCGTTGATTCGGCACTCGATCGCATGGCCTTGGCAGCGCACCTCCGCCTGCGCCAGCGACAGGCGCTCGCCGCGCGCCATGCGCAGCTGCTGCTGCACGATGTCGATGCCGGCGGTCATCTCGGTCACCGGATGCTCGACCTGCAGCCGGGTGTTCATCTCGATGAAATAGAAGGCGCCCTTCTCGTAGAGGAACTCGAAGGTGCCGACGCCGCAGTAGCCGATCTGCCGGCAGGCGGCGGCGCAGCGCTCCCCCACCTCGGCCACGAGCGCATCGTCGATGCCGGGCGCGGGCGCCTCCTCGATCACCTTCTGGTGGCGGCGCTGCAGCGAGCAGTCGCGGCTGCCCAGCCATACCGCGTGGCCATGGCTGTCGGCCAGCACCTGGATCTCCACATGCCTCGGGTGCGGCAGGAACTTCTCGATGTAGACCTCGGGGTTGCCGAAGGCGCGGCGCGCCTCCTCGCGCGTGAGCGCCATCGCATCGAGCAGCGCCGCCTCTTCGCGCACCACGCGCATGCCGCGCCCGCCGCCGCCGCCCGCCGCCTTGACGATCACGGGATAGCCGATCTCGCGCGCCAGGGCCAGGATGGCGGCCGGGTCCTCGGGCAGGCCCTCGTCGGGCCCGGGAACACAGGGCACGCCGGCGCGGCGCATCGCGCGCTTGGCCGCGACCTTGTCGCCCATGATGCGGATGCAGGCGGCGCTCGGCCCGATGAAGACCAGGCCGGCCTCCTCCACGCGCGCCGCGAAGCCCGCGTTCTCCGACAGGAATCCGTAGCCCGGATGGATGGCCTGGGCGCCGCTGACCTCGGCGGCGAACAGGATGGCGCTCTGGTTGAGGTAGCTCTGCCCCGGCGCGGCGGGCCCGATGCACAGGGCCTGGTCGGCCTGGGCGACATAGCTGGCCTCCCGGTCGGCCTGCGAGTGCGCCACCACGGTCTTCAGGCCGAGGCCGCGGCAGGCGCGCTGGATGCGCAGGGCGATCTCCCCACGGTTGGCGATCAGCACGGTGTCGAACATGGCGGGCGCTCCTCAATCGAAGCGGAACAGGGGCTGCCCGGCTTCGACCTCCTGGCCCGAACGCACGAGCACGGCCCGCACGGTGGCCGCGGCCTCGGCCCGGACCTCGTTGAAGACCTTCATGGCCTCGATCACGCACAGCGTCTGGCCGGCGGCGATGGCCTGGCCGGGCTGCACGAAGGGCGGCTCGCCGGGGGTAGGCTGCAAATGAACGACGCCATACAGGGGCGCCAGGCATTCGGCGGCGAGAGCGGCCTCATCCGCGGCTTCCACGGCCTCCACCGACTCGGCGGCCCCACGCGCGAGCGGGCTCGCCGCCGCCGGCGCCTTGCGCCCGGCGGCCAGGGCCGCCTGCTTCACCAGCCGCAGGGTGCTGCCGTTCTCGCTGTATTCCAGCTCCGACAGGTCCGACGCCGCCAGGGCGTCGATGAGCGTCTTGATCTGTTCCTGATTCATGCCGGGCCCGCCTCGAAAGACGGAAGCTCCTTGGTGGCCGACGCGCTCCGCGAACGCGTGACGGCAGGCATGAAAGGTAACGGTCCGCGGCCCCGAAGCCCAAGACGGATTGGCTGTGCCGGGATAAGGGTGGCTTATGACAAGGCGACCAGCGCGGGCTCCGGCGTCGACGCGACCGCGCCGGCAAGGTCGACCACGAGCTCCAGCAGGATGTCCTTGACCGCCTGCGCCGGCTCGGAAAGCGGCAGGTGGTCGGACTGGCACAGCGCCAGCGGCGCCTCGATGACCGGATCGACGATGGGCAGCTGCCAGGCGCCGCAGGCCGCCACCACCTCGCGCGCCATCGAGGCCGGCAGGATGGTGGCGCCGAGTCCGTCGCCGACGGCGGCCGTCAGCGTGAAGGCCGACTCGATCTCGGCCACGATGCGCGGCGCCATGCCCAGCCGCGCGAAGGCGGCGTCGACCAGCTTGCGCACCACGTTGTAGGGGCGCGGCAGGAACAGCTCGACGTCGCGCAGGTCGGCCAGCCTCACCGGCTGCGCCGGCGCCGGCATGGCCGCCGGCCCCACCAGGAAGAGGGGTTCCTTGAGCAGCGGCAGGAAGCTCAGTCCGTGGATGGCCTTGTCGCCGTACAGCACGGCCAGGTCCATGCGGCCGTTCATGATGAGTTCGCTCAGCGTGGTGCCGTAGTTCTCGTTCAGGTAGAGCAGGATGCCCGGGTGGCGCGCGCGCACGGTGCGCAGCAGCGGCAGCGAGAGCGCCGAGGCGGCCGTGCCGGGCGCGAGGCCCACCGACACCTGGCCCAGCAGCCCCTCCCCGGCCGCCTCCATGTCGACGCGGGCCTGCTCGCACTGGCGCAGGATGATCTGCGCATGCCGGTACAGCACCTTGCCGGCCTCGGTCGGCGTGACGCCGCGCTTGGTGCGTACCAGCAACTGCTGGCGCACCTCGCCTTCGAGGGTGGCCAGCTGCTGGCTGAGCGCCGGCTGCGCGATGAAGAGAACCTCGGCGGCCTGCGTCAGGCTGCCGATGTCGACGATCTTCACGAAATACTTGAGGCGACGGAGATTCACGCCGGGTCCCTTGCAAAAGCCGAGCCTAGCATCCGGCCCCGCGGGTGCCTAGCCGGGCTCACCATAAGCTCTACCTATACGACCAGAGCGATCTTGTCTTGGCCTCGCGAGGGCGATGTGCGTACCGTTCGGTCCATGCCATCCCCATCCCAGGAAGCCACGTGACCACTATCCGCATTGCCGCCCGCGTGCGGCGCATCAAGCCCTCGCCCAGCACCTCCGCCGCCGACCGCGCCAACGAACTGCGCCGCCAGGGCAAGTCGATCGTCAATCTCGTGGTCGGCGAACCGGACTTCGACACGCCGCCGCACATCCGGCAGGCCGCCGCCGCCGCCATCGAGGCCGGCGCGACCCGCTACACCCTGATGGCCGGCACGGTGGAACTGCGCCAGGCCATCGTCGCCAAGCTGGAACGCGAGAACGGCCTGCGCTACGCGATGAACGAGATCATCGCCACCAGCGGCGCCAAGAGCGCCATCTACAACGCCTTCGCGATCACCCTGGAGCCCGGCGACGAGGTCATCATCCCCGCGCCCTACTGGGTGTCCTACCCCGACATGGTGCTGGCCTGCGAAGGCACGCCGGTCACCGTGGCCTGCCCCGAGGCCAACGGCTTCAAGCTCACGCCGGCGCAGCTCGAAGCCGCCATCACGCCGCGCACGCGCTGGCTGCTGATCAACTCGCCGAGCAACCCCACGGGCGCGAGCTACACGACCGCCGAGTACCGCGCGCTGGCCGAGGTGCTGAAGCGCCATCCGCAGGTGATGGTGATGACGGACGACATCTACGAGCACATCCGCTTCGACGGCCAGCCGACGCCGCACATCCTGGCCGTCGAGCCGGCGCTGCGCGAGCGCACGCTGGTGGTCAACGGCGTCTCCAAGACCTACGCGATGACGGGCTGGCGCATCGGCTACGCGGCCGGGCCGGTCGAGCTGATCAAGGCGATGGACACGCTGCTGTCGCAGTCCACCGGCAACTGCTGCTCCGTGAGCCAGGCGGCCGCGGCGGCGGCGCTCAACGGCGACCAGGCCTTCGTCGCCGAGAGCGTCGCGGTCTACAAGCAGCGGCGCGACCGCACGCTGGCGCTCATCAACGCCATCCCCGGCCTGAGCTGTGCCACGCCGCCCGGCGCCTTCTACCTCTACATCAACTGCGGCGGGCTGATCGGCAGGACCACGCCCCAGGGCAAGCGCCTGGACGAGGACGGCGACGTCGTCATGTACCTGCTGGAGAGCCAGGGCGTGGCGGTGGTCGCCGGCACGGCCTACGGCCTGTCGCCCTACTTCCGCCTGTCCATCGCGACTTCGATCGAGACACTGGAAGAAGGCTGCGCGCGCATCGCCCGCGCGGTAGCCGAACTGCGCTGAGCGCGAACCCCTCACTCCCCAAGGACACAGCATGCAATTCAAGGGCATCCGCAAGAACCCGTCGGCCCCGCAGGTCGAACCCCGGCTCATCGCCGCGCTGCGGGAGATTCCCGTCGCGGCGCTGAGCGACAACATGCATCGCAACATCGGCAGCGTCGGCCTGCGGCCCTACCACCGCCCCGGGCCGGGCACCATGGCGGGCACGGCCGTGACGCTGAAATCGCGCGGCGGCGACAACCTGACCCTGCTGCGCGCCTTCGAGTTCTGCCGCCCGGGCGACGTCATCGTGATCGACGCCGACGGCGACCTGTCGAACGCGGTGATCGGCGGCATCCTGTCCTTCTACGCCGCGACCATCGGCACCGTCGGCGTGGTGCTCGACGGCGCGATCCGCGACGTGGCCGAGATCCGCGAGCGCGACTTCCCGGTCTATGCGCGCGGCGTCAACCACCGCGGCCCGTACAAGGACGGCCCCGGCGAGATCAACGTGCCCGTCAGCGTCGGCGGCATGGTGGTCCACCCCGGCGACATCGTGGTCGGCGACCAGGACGGGCTCATGGCCTTCGCGCCGGGCGAGGCCGAGGCGCTGATCGAGAAGGCGCGCGCCCACCTGAGGGCGGAAGCCGAAACGATGCGCGCCATGAAGGAAGGCCGCTGGGACCGCTCCTTCATCGACGCGCTCGAGGCGCGCTGCGCCAACTGAGGCGAGGCGCGCCCACCCTCAATGCAGGGTGTGCAGGCCGAGCTCGATCGGGAGCCGGCTCACCAGTTCCAGCAGGATGGCCTTCACCGCCTGCGCGGGCTCCGACAGCGGAAGATGGTCGGACGCGCACAAGGCGAGCGGCACCTCGATCGTGGGCGACACGATGCGGCACAGCCTGCCGGCGGCCGTCGCCGCCACGCCGCGCGCCACCGAGACCGGCAGGATGGTCGCGCCCACGCCCGAGGCCACGGCGGCGGCGAGCGTGTTCGACGACTCCATCTCCGCCACCACCCGCGGCGCGATCTGCGCCGAGGCGAAGGCCTTGTCGACGTGCCTGCGCAACTGGTTGCCCGGGCGCGGCAGCAGCAGATCGACGTCGCGCAGCTCGGCCAGGGCCACCTCGCCGCCGTGGCGCAGAACGCCAGGGGGCGCGACGACGAACAAGTCCTCGGTCAGCAACTGGTCGAAGCACAGTCCCTGCATGACCCGCTCCCCGCCGTAGAGGACGGCCATGTCCATCCGGCCGTCGCGCACGACGTCGCACAGGGTGGTGCCGAAGTTCTCGTTGATGTGCAGCACGATCTGCGGATAGCGACCCTGCACGGTCTGCAGCAGCGGCAGCGCCAGCGCCGACGCCGCCGTGCCCGGCGCCAGCCCGACCGAGACCTGGCCCGCGAGCGAGCGCCCGGCATGGAGGACCTCGGCCTGCGCCTGCTCGAACTGGCGCAGGATGATCTGGGCATGGCGATACAGCGCCTTGCCGGCCTCCGTCGGCACGACGCCTTTCTGGGTGCGCAACAGCAGCTGCTGCTTGAACTCGCCTTCGAGGGTCGCCAGCTGCTGGCTGAGCGCCGGCTGGGCGACATGCAGGACTTCCGACGCTTGCGTCAGGCTGCCGACATCGACGATCTTCACGAAATACTTCAAACGCCTGAGATTCAAATGGGGGCCTCGTGCTTGCTTCTTCTCTGTGTCTCAAGCAAGCATCGAGCCATCGATCCGGGGCGTCAACCGGGGTTACGATCAGCGCAATGACGGTGAATTTCAAGACGCTCAGGAGCTTCGTCACCGCGGTGGACGCCCGGAGCCTCTCCGCGGCGGCCAACCAGCTGCAGGTGGCGCAATCGGCGCTGAGCCAGCACATCGCCTCGCTGGAGGAGCATTTCAAGCACAGGCTGCTGAGCCGGTCGAATGCCGGCGTCACGCCGACGCGCGCGGGCAGCGAACTCTACAGGCACGCGCAGCTGATCCTGAGCCATCTCGAGCAGGCCGAGAGCGAACTGACCGAGCGCAGCGATGCCAGCTTCGTCGCCGGCGCGGTGTCCGTGGGCCTCGCGACCTACAGCACCGCGTCGATCCTCTCGATGCCGCTGCTGCAGTCGGTGCGGCGCGAGTATCCGGAGGTCAACCTCTTCATCAACGACAACTTCGGCCTGGTGCTCAGCGAGATGGTGATGACCGGGCGCATGGACATGGCCATCATCTACGCGGGCAGCCCGATGAAGGGCCTGAGCCTGCAGCCCCTGCTGACCGAGGAGCTGTTTCTCGTCGCGCCGACGGGCCTGCGGCTGCCGGCATCGGACGACCAGACCATCCCCTTGCGGGCGCTGGCCGACATCGACCTGCTGCTGCCGAGCCGCATGCACTTCCTGCGGCGGCTGATCGACGAGGCCTTCGCCCACATCGGCGTGACGCCCCGCATCACCGCGGAGATCGAATCGGCCACGACGCTGCGCCAGGCGATCGATGCCGGGCTCGGGGCCACGATCCTGCCTTCGGCGCTCGCCGAAGCCTCATCGGACACGGGGCGCCCGACCGTGCGCCGCATCGTCGAGCCGGGCCTGCAGGCCACCATCGCCTTGTGCGTGACCGACCACCTGCCGATGTCCGATCAGGCGCGCGCGGTCCTGGGCATTCTCAGGAAGCAGATCGACAGCCTCTTTGTCGACGGGCGCTTTAGCGGCATCCGCGCGCCCTCGCCCTGACGCGCCCCGCGCCCGGCGCCCCGCGAGCGAGGCCTGCGCCGGGTCTGCGTTCAGAGCGCGGCGGCGGCGGCCGCGGCCGATGCCGGCATCGAAAGCTGGCGCATCGCGCTCACGCCCTCGGCCACGAACGGATCCGCGTGGTAGTAGATCAGTTGCGCGCCGGCCGATACGAGGTGCGCCACGTCATGCCGCACCGCCAGCGTCCCGGCCACCTTGCCCGCGGCGCGGATGCGCCCCAGGGTCTGGTCCACGAGGTCGAGCACCGGCTGGGCGCGGCGCTTGCCCGGGGCGACCGCCGGCGAATAGCCCATCGACTGCGACAGGTCCCCTGGCCCGACGAAGAAGACATCGATGCCCTCGACCGCAAGGATCTCGTCGAGATTGCCCACCGCCTCGACCGACTCCACCATGCCGATCAGCAGCTTGCTCGCGTGGTCGTCGGGGCAGGCATAGCGGAAGGTGTGCACCACCTGGCGCGCGATTTCCGCGGTGTGGATCAGCGGCACCATCACGCCGTCGGCGCCCGCGTTGAGGCAGCGCGTGATGGTGGAGCGCTCCTGGTTCTGCGGCCGCACGATGCCGAAGCCGCCCGCATAGCGCGCGGCCTTGGCCATGTGGTGGATGTCCTCGAAGCCGGCCAGCCCGTGCTCGCAGTCGATGAAGACCGAATCGGCGCCCGAGCGCACCAGCTTCTCGCACAGCGTGGCCGACACATGGTTGGGATTGACCATCAGCACGGAATCGCCGCGTGCCAGCCGGTCGTGGAGGGTGTTGCTCATGTCGCGTCTCTCTTTCAAGGCTTGCCGGGCGTGCCGTCCGGGGCGCCCAGCCAGCGGCTGATCTCGATGTCGGGGCCCTGGTCTCGCGCGCGCGTGGGGCTGATGACCAGCTGCTCGATGGTCGTGCCCTGCGGCAGCGTGCAGGCCAGCAGGATGGCGCGCGCCACGTCCTCGGGTGCCACCATGGCGGCGCGCTCCTCGGCGCTCGGCGGCCGCACGCGCGTGTCCATGATCGGCGTGTTGACCTCGCCGGGCAGGATGGTGGTCGAACGGATGTTGTCGTTGCGGAAGGTGCCGTGCACGAAGCCCATGAGGTTGGTCACGGCGGCCTTGGCCGCGCCGTAGGGCGCGCCGCCCAGCAGGTTCGGGCGCACGGCCGCGAGCGAGGACACTGTCACGATGGTGCCCGCACCCGCGGCCCGCATGCCGGGCAGCACCGCCTGGATGAGCACGTAGACGGCGGTCAGGTTGACCGAGATGGCCGACTTCCAGTCGTCCGGCTCGATCCACAGGATGTTGCGCACGCGGCTCGTGAGGCCCGCGTTGTTGACGAGGATGCCCACCGGGCCGAGCTCGGCCTCGATCCAGCGCACCAGGTCCCGCAACTGCTCGCGCACCTGCAGGTCGGCCTGGCGCGCCCAGGCCTCGCCGCCCGCGGCGCGGATCTCGGCCACCACCGCGTCCAGCGGTTCCTTGCGGCGGCCCATCACGACGACGCGTGCGCCTTCGGCCGCCAGCATCATCGCCGTGGAGCGGCCGATGCCCGAGCCGCCGCCGGTGACGAGCGCGACCTGGCCCTTGAGCGCGGCGCCGCTCGTCATGCCGGCACCTTGGCGGATTTCGCCGGCACCGGGGCTTCGTAGCCGTAGTCGGCCAGCGCGCCCGCGGAACTGATCAGGCCCTGGCGCAGGTCGTCCTCCACGAGCTCACGCGCGCGTTCCTCGGCATGTCCCCAGCCGCCGCCGCCCGGCAGCTCGATGGTCAGGCGCTCGCCCGGGGCCAGCACGAGCCGGCCCTTGGCGAACACCGCCTGTCCGTCATGCAGCACCGCGCCGTTGCGCCCGGCCTGCCCGCCCAGCACGCCCAGGCACGGATACTTCACATGCTCGGTGCTCAGGTAGATGTTCATCTCCCGATCCGACAGGTTGCGGATCACGCCGCGCTGGCCCAGGCCACCGCGAAACTTGCCGGGGCCGCCGGAGTCCGGAATGAGTTCCTTGCACTCGGTGAGCACCGGCACCGCGAGCTCGTACATCTCGATCGGCGTCACGCGGCAGTTGGACGGGAAGCTCAGCGTGTCCAGACCGTCCATCGACGATCGGCCACCCTGTCCGCCATGGAAGTTCTGCGCGCTGCCGTAGGCCGTGCCGTCGGAGCGCTGGCCCTGGCAGTTGATGCCCCAGATCGGCGCGCCACCGCTGTCGCCAATGGCGCCTTCGGGCACCACGTTCTGCAGCGCCTTGAAGATCAGGCTCGGAATGCAATGCCCCACCAGGTTGCGCGCGGCGCCGGCCGCGTGCGGGCGCGGATTGAGGATCGAGCCCGCCGGGGCCGAATCGGTCAGCGCGACCATGCAGCCCTCGTTGTTGGGCGTCTCCGGATCGAGCAGGCACTTGAGCGCATAGACACTGTGGGCCACGCGGTAGTGCGGCACCACGTTGATGCCGCGTGCCACCTCGGGCGACGTGCCGGCATAGTCGACGTGGATGGAATCGTCGCGCACCTCGACGCTCACGCAGAGCCTGACGTCGGTCTCGAAGCCGTCGATCGTCATCTCGGCCTTGTAGCTGCCGTTGGGCCAGGCCGCGATGGCCTTGCGCATGTGGCGCTCGGAACGGCTGAAGATCGCCTCGCCGAGCCCGTCGCAGTCGTCGAGGCCGTACTCGTCCATGAAGCGCGTGAGCTCGCGGCTCATCACCTCGTTGGCCGCCACCATGCTCTGGATGTCGCCGCGCACCTCATGCGGCAGGCGCACGCTGGCCTCGATGACCGAGAACACGTCGGTGTTGGGCTTGCCGGCCTTGAACAGCTTGAGCATCGGAATGCGGATGCCTTCCTCGAACATGTCGGTCGAGTCGGGCGACTGCGGCCGCCCGCCGATGTCGGGCAGGTGGGCGATGCTGCCCGCGTAGGCCACGATCTTTCCGCCGCGGAAGATCGGCGTGAGCATCACCATGTCCGGCAGGTGGCCGGTGCCGATCACCGGGTCGTTGGTGGCGAGCACGTCGCCCGGCTCCAGGGTGTCGGCCGGAAAGGCCGGGAGGAAGTAGTTCTGCGCGGCCATCGGCAGCGTCGTGATGAACACGGGAATGGACCAGGTGCACTGCGCCAGCGCCCTGCCCTTGGCATCGAGCAGCACATTCACGTAGTCGTGGTTCTCGCGCACGATGGGCGAGAAGGCGGTGCGCCCCAGCGCGCTGTCGGCCTGGTCGGCGATGAAGACCAGGCGGTCCCACATCACCTGCAGCGTGATCGGGTCATTGAAGTCGGGTTGGAGGATGGACATGGCGGGCCTTCAGGACAAGAGCATGATCAGGTTGTGTTGCGCATCGAGCGACGCGGTGGCGTTGGGGCCCATCACCACGGTCGACTCGCGCTGCTCGATGATGGCCGGCCCCTCGACGGGCACGCCGGGCAGCAGCGCATAGTGGTCGTAGACGGGCGTGTCGACGCAATGCCCGAGTTCGGAGAAGAACACGGGGCGCGTGCCCTTTCGCGGGTCGCGGTCCGCGCCCGCCTCGCCGCGCAGGCCGGCCAGCGACACCGCGGCCTTGGGCCCGCTCGCGCGGATGCGCCAGGTGATGACTTCGGCATCGGTCCCGGTCACGGCACGTCCGTAGAGCGCGACGTAGTTCGCGTGGAAGCGCGCCATGAGCTGTTCCAGAAAGGCCGGGTCCGCCGGATCGAGATCGGGCAGCGCGACGGAGATCTCGTAGCCCTGGCCCACATGGCGCATGTCCACCGTGTACGAGAAGGCGATGCGGTCGGCCGGCACCTTGCTGGCGAGCACCACCTCGCGGCCCTGCGCGGCCAGCGAATCCTTGACCACCTTCACCGCGCTCGGGTTCCATGCCGACAGTCGCATCGGCAGGCTGGTCGAGAGGTCCGCCGCCACCGGCGCGCCGAGCAGGCCGATGGCCGAAGTCACGCCGGCGCCCAGCGGGCAGATCACCTTGCGGATGCCGAGCTTGCGCGCCACGCCGTAGGCATGCACCGGGCCGGCGCCGCCGAAGGCGATCAGGGGCAGCGCGCGCGGGTCCACACCGCTGTCGGTGGCCTGCATCGAGGCCGCCTCGGCCATGCTCTCGTTGACCATGTCGTGAATGCCCCAGGCGCAACGCTCGATCGAAATGCCGAGCTCCTTCGCGAGGCGCGACATCGCGGCCTCGGCCGCCGGCTTGTCCAGCGAGAAGTCGCCACCCAGGAAGGAGTTCTCGTCGAGGTAGCCCAGCAGCAGGTCGGCATCCGTGACGGTCGGCTCCGTGCCGCCGCGGCCGTAGCAGGCGGGGCCGGGCGCGGCCGCCGCGCTGCGCGGGCCGACGCTCAACAGGCCCATCTTGTTGCGCGCCGCGATGCTGCCGCCGCCGGCGCCGATCTCGATCATGTGGATCGACTGGATCTTGAGCGGAAAGCCGCTGCCCTTGCGGAAGCGCTCGTGGCGGGCCACTTCGAGGTCGTTGGCCACCATCGGCTGCCCATTGGGAATCAGGCACAGCTTGGCGGTGGTGCCGCCCATGTCGAAGGACAGCACGCTGTTCTCGCCGGCCTGCCGCGCATAGTCGGCCGCCGCGACGGCGCCCGCCGCCGGACCCGACTCGATCAGCCGCACCGGCGTGCGCGAGGCCGACGAGCTGGGAACCACGCCGCCGCTGGAGGTCATCCAGAGCAATTGCCCCTCGACGCCGCGCCGCGACAGCTCGCGCTCCAGGTGGCTCACGTGGCCGACCATCATCGGCCGGGTGTAGGCATTGACGACGGTGGTGGATGCGCGGTCGTACTCGCGCACCTCGGGGCACACCGACGACGACAGCGAGACCGAGATTCCGGGCGCCACCTCGGCCAGCAGCTCGGCCACGCGGCGCTCGTGCTGCGCGTACTTGTAGGCATGCAGCAGGCACACGGCCACCGACTCGACCTTCCTGTCGAGCAGCGTGCGGCCGATGGCGCGCACGCCCTCTTCGTCCAGCGCCTTGATCACGGTGCCGTCCGCCGCGATGCGCTCGTCCACGCCGAAGCAGAACTCGCGCGACACCAGCGGCTCGGGGTACTGGATGCGCAGGTCGTAGAGGTCGTAGCGACCTTCGGTGCGGATGCGCAGCATGTCCTGGAATCCGTCGGTGGTGATGAAGGCCGTGTGCACGCCCCGGCGCTCCAGCACCGCGTTGGTGACGACCGTGGTCGCCCCGAGGATCTGCAGCGCGCCGCCGGCGGCGGCCTTGCCCTTGTTCCTTGCGCGCACCTTGGCGAGCAGTTCGTCCACGCCCTGCAGCACGGCGCGCGCGGGCGCGTCGGGCGTACTGAGGACCTTGTGCAGCAGGATGGTCCCGTCGTCTTCCGTCATGGCGAAGTCGGTGAACGTGCCGCCCGTGTCAAATGCCAGTTTCATGCCTTTCAGCTCCTTCAGTGTTCGGTTGGATTGGGTGGGTGTCAGGCCGTGGCCGCGTCGGATGCGCGCCGGCCCGTCATGAACAGTTCACCCAGGTTCGCGCTGCTGAGCTCGCCGACCGGGCTGTCCCAGATCACCTTGCCCAGGCGCAGGACCACGGCGCGCTCCGCCGCCTCCATGGCCTTGCGGGTGTTCTGCTCGACGAGCAGGATGGTTCGCCCGCCCCGGTGGAGCCGCTTGAGTTCGTTGAAGACCAGCGTGATGGCCTGCGGGGAGAGTCCGACCGAGGGCTCGTCGACCAGCAGGATCTCGGGACGCCGCAGCACGGCCATCGCCATCTCCAGCAACTGCTGCTCGCCGCCGGAGAGGTTGCCCGCGAATTCGTTGCGCCGCTCGCGCAGGATCGGAAAGAGGTCGTACACGTAGTCGCGCTCTCCCTTGAGGTCGCCGCCCTTCACCGTGTAGGCGGCCATCTCCAGGTTCTCGTCGATGGACATCAACTGGAAGTTGCAGCGGCCCTGCGGCACGTAGGCGATGCCGCGCGCGAGCATCTGCTGCGGCTTGAGCCCGGCGATCTCGTCGCCCTTCCAGCGGATCGAGCCGCCCTTGTGCGTGGTCATGCCGAACAGCGACTTCAGCAGCGTCGACTTGCCCGCGCCGTTCGGGCCGAGCAGCGTGACGAATTCGCCGTGGCGGATCTTCAGGTCCACGCCGTGCAGGATGTCGAGGTGGCCGTAGCCGGCGCGGAGGTTTTCGATTTCGAGTTCCATGACTTGTTTCTCCGGTCTCAGCCGCCGAGGTAGGCCTCGATGACCTCCTGGTTGCGCACCACCGCCTCGGGCGTGTCGTCCGCGAGCTTGGTGCCCTGGTGCAGCACGACCACGCGGTGGCTCAGGTTCATCAGCACGTCGGTGTTGTGCTCGATCACCACGAAGGTGACGCCGAGGGCGCGGTTGGCATGCTCGATGCACTGGATCACCTTCTCGATCAGCACCGGGTTGATGCCCGCCAGGGGCTCGTCCAGCAGGATCAGTTCGGGCTCGGGCATCAGCATCGAAGCGAACTGCAGCAGCTTCTGCTGGCCGCCCGACATGTTCCCCGCGGGCAGGTGCGCCACGCGCGAGAGGCCGGTCACCTCGATCAGTTCGGCCGCGCGCTCGCGCAGCGCCTTCACGCGCCGCTGCGCCGAGGGGCCGACCCAGAAGGTCGACAGCACGTTCGGAAAGCGCGACATCTGCCCGGCGAGAACCAGGTTCTCCTCCGAGGTCTGCGTCGGGAAGACCACCGTCTTCTGGAAGCTGCGCAGGAAGCGGCCTTCGCGCGCGATGCGATGCATCGGCCAGCCCGTGATGTCCACCCCCTTGAGCAGCACGCGGCCGGCGTCGCTCTTCTGCAGCCCGGTGCAGCAGTCGAACAGGGTCGACTTGCCGGACCCGTTGGGGCCGATCAGCCCCATCACCTCGCCGCGGCGCACTTCGATGTCCACGCCCTGCAGGGCGGCGACGGCGCCGTAGTTCTTGCGCAGGCCCTCGATGCGCAGCATGGCCGGTTCAGCGGACATCGCCATGCTCCTTGCCATGCCGGACGCCCAGGCCGAGCCGGGCGATGCGTTCGGCCGCGCCCTGGAACAGCGGCGCGAGACCCTGCGGGAACAGGAACACCAGGCCCAGCAGCACGAAGCCGTAGATCACCATGCGCAGCTCGGGCGTGATGCGCAGCGCCTCCGAGACCGCCACGAAGACAAAGCTGCCGATGATCGCGCCCGGCACCTTCCCGACGCCGCCGCCCAGCACGATGATGAGGATGGTGTTGGAGTAGTAGGCCTGGAACACCAGCGGGCTCACCACCGTGGAGAAGTGCGCATAGAGGCTGCCGCCGAAGCCCGCGAAGACCGCGCTCAGCATGAAGACGATGAGCTTGTAGGTCCAGGTCGGCACGCCCAGCGACTCCGCCAGCCTCTTGTTGTCGCGGATCGCCACCATGCAGCGGCCGGCCGGCGAGCGGATGAGCAGCACGAAGGCCGCCACCGCCAGCACCGCGACCGCGAGCGCCAGGTAGAAGTAGTCCGGCGCGCGGATGACCGTGTAGGCCCAGTCGCCGAAGCCCAGCCGCGGCCGCTCGACGCCCGACAGGCCCATGTCGCCGCGCGTGAGGTCGATCCAGTTCTTCGACACCATCTGCGCGATCACGACCATTCCCAGCGTGCACATCACGAAGGAGGTGTCGCGCAGCCGCAGGGCGGGAATGCCCAGCGGCAGCGCGACCAGCCCGGCGAACAGGCCGGCGACCAGGAAGTTGACGAGGAAGGGGGTGCCGAAGTGGATCGACATCAGCGCCGACGCATAGGCCCCGAGGCCGAAGAAGACGCCCTGCGCCAGCGACAGCATGCCCGTATAGCCGAGGATCAGGTTGAGCCCGAGCGCCGGGAGCAGGAAGATCATCGCCAGCACCATCGCGTGCAGGTAGTAGTCGCCGAGGAAGAGCGGCGCGGCGAGCAGCGCGGCCGCGCCGAGGCCGCATGCGCTCCAGTTCACGGCGGCGATCCTGCCGGTCGGCAGCCGCGGGGTGTCCAGCGTGATCGTCGAGAGAGTTGCCTGTTCCATGGAATGAGCGCTTTCAGAATCGGGCCTTGCTGCTGAACAGGCCGTGCGGCCTGAACATCAGCATCAGGAGGAGCACGATGAAGCCGACCGAGTCGCGGTACTGGATGCCGATGAAGCCGGCCACCAGGCTCTCGATCACGCCGAGCAGGCAGCCGGCGATCAGCGTGCCGCGCACGTTGCCCATGCCGCCCATCACGATCACGGCGAAGGTCTTGAGCGTGATCGATTCGCCCATGCCGCCGTAGATGCTCACGTTGATCGGGCCGGTCAGGATGCCCGACAGCGCCGCGATGGCGACGCCGATCAGGAAGGTGCGCCGCACCACCTGCTCGACGTCGATGCCGTTGACCTGGCAGCACTCGATGTTCTGCGACACCGCGCGGATCGAGCGGCCGAGCCGCGTGCCGCGCACCATCCATTCGAGCCCGGCGAAGACCGCGAGCGTGACCACGACCAGGATCACGCGCTGCTGCGACATGCCGAAGTCGCCGAGCTCGATGGGCTCGATCCAGCCGCCGTTGAACACCTTGTAGCCGCCGCCGAAGGCCAGGATCACCACGTTCTGCAGGATCAGCGAGAGCCCCAGCGTGGCCAGCACGCCGGCCTGGAAGGGCTGGCCGACGAGCCGCTGCATGACGAAGCGGCCGATCAGCACCGCGATCACGCAGACGATCGCCACGCCGCAGATGATCGACAGGCTGTAGTCGGCCGACAGCCGGGTCATGACCCACCAGGCCGCGAAGGTGCCCAGCATGTAGTACTCGCCGTGCGCGAAGTTGATCGCACGCAGCACGCCGAAAATCATGGTCATGCCGGCGGCCACCAGGGCGTACATCGACCCGGTGATGATGCCGTTGACGATCTGCTCGAAGATGAAGGAACTCACTTGGGATGTCCTTGGTGGCTGAGGGCGGGCACCCTACTTCGCGGCGGCCCCGTAGTCGACCCGGGTGGTGATCATTCCCTTGATCGCCGGCTTGCCGTCGACGATCTCCAGCAGCACCATCGGCAGCACCGCCTGGTTGTGATCGTCGAAGGTCACGACACCCATCGGGCTGTCGTACTTGATGGCGGCCAAGGCGTTGCGCACGTCCTCGCCCTTGATGCTCTTGGCGTTGCGCACGGCCTGCGCGACCAGCTGCAGCGTGTCGTAGTGGGTGTAGGCGTGGTTGTTGGGCATCTCGCCGTCGTAGGCCTTCTTGTAGTCCTCGACGAACTTCAGGCTGCGCGGCGCCGGCACCTCGGGCAGCCAGGCCGCCGCCTCGACCGCGCCGTTCATGACCTTGGGCGCGGCGGCGATGGTTTCCCTGGTGTTGAACTCGCCGTTGCCGACCAGCGCCACCTTGCCGGCCAGGCCGAGCTCGAGCATCTGCCGGGCGATGATGGGCGTGGTGTCGGCCTGCCCGTAGAGGATGATGGCCTGCGCGCCGGAGCGGCGGATCTTGCTGAGCACCGAGCGGAAGTCGGTCTCCGAGTCCTTGTAGTAGTCCTCGCTCAGGATCTCGGCGCCCTCGTACTTCGGCAGGTAGCGCTTGGTGAACTTGATGGCGCCGCGGCCGTAGTCGCTGTCGACCGACAGCACGGCGAACTTCTTGAAGCCCTTGGTCTTCGACGCATATTCCAGCACCGTGGCCGCGCGCACTTCGTCGGTCGGATAGTTGCGGAAGGTCCACTTGAAGCCGCCGACGCCCGCCTTGTAGGTGATGTCGGGGTTGGACGAGGCCGCGTTGACCAGCAGCACCTTCGACTCCTCGACCAGCGGTTCCATCGCCAGGGTGACGGAGCTGCACACGTCGCCGATGATGACCGGCACCTTGTCGAGGCTGATCATGCGCTGCGTCGCGGCCACGCCCTCGGCGGGCACGCACTGGCTGTCGCCGCTCACCAGCTCGATCCTGCGCCCGAGCAGGCCGCCGGCCGCATTGATCTCCTTGGCCGCCAGCGCCGCGCCCTTGTTGGCGAAGGCGCCGTAGCGCGCATTCGGCCCGCTCATCGGGCTGATGATGCCGATCTTGATGGGCTCGCCGGACTGGGCCGCCGCCAGCGTGAACGCACAGCCGCCGATGACCGCGACGAGGACGCTTCGCGCCGCCGCACGGAGGGACAGGGTCCCGGAATAACAGCTCATCGCATCTCTCCAATGATGTAAGGGTGAAGGGAATGGTAGGCAGGAGGCGCCTGGCCGGCCAATATGGAATCCGCCTTCGGGCATCGCCGTTCCAGATGGGCCCCCCGCCGGGTTCATGCGAGCTGCGCGACCGCCCGGGCGATGCGCGCGCAGCCCTCCTCGACCTGCTCGATGCTGGTCGCGGTCGACATCCGGAAGTACGGCGACACGCCGTAAGGGGTGCCGGCCAGCACCATCACGCCCGCGGCCTCCAGGAAATGGAGCGCCACGTCGTTGTCGGTCTCCAGGGTCTTGCCCTCGGGCGTGCGCTTGCCGATCAATCCGCCGCAATGGGGATAGAGATAGAAGGCCCCGCCCGGCGCGCGCGCGCGGATGCCCGGTATGGCGTTGAGCAGCCGCAGCGCGGTGTCGCGCCGCTGCCGATAGGTCGCGACCCACTGCGGCAGGAAGCTCGCCGGCGCGTTGAGCGCGGCCACGGCCGCGGCCTGGCTCACCGAACAGGCGCCGCTGGTCGACTGGGACTGCAGCATGTCCAGCGCGGCGATGATGTCGGAGGGCCCGGCCGCATAGCCGATGCGCCATCCCGTCATGGCATAGGTCTTCGACACGCCATTGACCACCAGCGTGCGCTCCCGCAGCGCCGGCTCGACGGCCAGCAGGTGCTCCGCCGGGGCGTCGTCGAAGCGGATGTGTTCGTAGATGTCGTCGGTCAGCACCATCACCCCCGGATGGCGCATCAGCACGTCGGCCAGGGCGCGAAGCTGCGCGCGCGTGTAGGTGGTGCCGGTGGGATTGGTGGGCGAGTTGAAGACCAGCCAGCGCGTGGCCTGTGTGATCGCGGCCTCCAGTGCCTGCGGCGTCAGGCGGAAGTCGTCTTCCTCGCGGCAGGTGACGATCACCGGCGTGCCGTCGCAGGCCAGCACCATGTCTGGGTAGGAGACCCAGTACGGCGCCGGGATGATGACCTCGTGGCCCTCTTCCACCGTCACCGAGAGCGCATTGAACAGCGCATGCTTGGCGCCGCAGGTCACGATGATGTCCCGGGGCGCGTAGTCGAGCCTGTTCTCGCGCTGGAGCTTGGCGGCGATGGCTTCGCGCAATGCGAGCGTGCCGGCCACGGGCGTGTAGCGCGTCTGCCCGCGCTCGATCGCCTCGCAGCCGGCCTGCCGGATGTGCGGCGGCGTGTCGAAGTCGGGCTCGCCGATGGCGAGGTTGACGATGTCCTTGCCCTGCCTGCGCAGCTCGGCGAAGCGCTCGGCGGCGGCGCTGCTGGCTGACGGCTTGATGCGGCGGATGCGGGCCGAGATCCGGGAATTGCTCACTGAATGTGCTCCTGCGATGGCGATGCGCCCAACGGTAGGCGCTTCGGGCCACGCAGGCCAAGACGGCTTTGTTCTACGGCGATCGCATACCCAGATGGCGCGCGCCGGCCGGCATAAGCGTTCCGGATGGGACCAGAGCGAACTTGTCTTGGCGGCGCGCCGCCGCTTTGCGTAAGGTGGCGGCCTCGCACCGCGAGCACCGAACAATCCCGGAGACATCTTGCGCCCATCCGTCCTGGCGACCCGCGCCACCTTTCCCGACATCGCCGACCGCCTGCGCCCGTACTTCGATGTCGAAGACAACCCCTCTGACACGCTCTGGAGCCCGGACGAGCTGCGGCGCCGCCTGCAGGGCAAGCAGGGCGTGATGAGCACCGGCAGCGAGCGCATCGACGCCGCCCTGCTCGACGCCTGCCCGCAGCTCAAGGCCGTGTGCAACGTGGGCGTGGGCTACAACAACGTCGACGTGGCGGCCTGCACGCAGCGCGGCGTGCTCGTCACCAACACGCCGGACGTGCTGACCGAGACGACCGCCGACTACGGCTTCGCGCTCATGATGGCCACCGCGCGCCGCATCGCCGAATCCGAGCACTTCCTGCGGCGCGGCGAATGGACCAAGACCGGCATTTACGACATGTTCGTCGGCGGCGATGTGCACGGCGCGACGCTCGGCATCCTGGGCATGGGCCGCATCGGCCGGGCCATCGCGCGGCGCGGCGCGCTGGGCTTCGGCATGCGCGTGATCTATCACAACCGCTCCCAGCTGCCGGCGGCGGTCGAGGCGGAGACCGGCGCGCGCTACGTCGACAAAGGCACGCTGCTGAAGGAAGCCGACCACCTTGTCCTGGTTCTCCCCTACTCCGCGGCATCGCACCATGCCATCGGTGCGGCAGAATTGGCACAAATGAAGCCGACCGCCACCTTGACCAACATCGCGCGCGGCGGCATCGTCGACGACGGCGCGCTCGCCCAGGCGCTGCGCGCCGGAACGATCGCCGCCGCCGGCCTCGACGTCTTCGAGGGCGAGCCCCGCGTCCACCCCGACCTGCTGACGGTGCCGAACATCGTGCTGACGCCGCACATCGGCAGCGCCTCGGTGCAGACCCGCCGCGCGATGGCCGCCCTGACCATCGACAACCTGATCGCCGCGCTCGGCTACGGCCCACGGGCGGGCAAGCCGCCCACGCCGGTCAATCCCGAAGTGCTGGGCGCCTGAGCGATGTCCCACAAGCTGCTGGTCATGGGTGTCTCGGGTTGCGGCAAATCCACCGTCGCGGCCCGGCTGGCGCAGGCGCTGGACGCCTCGCTGATCGAGGGCGACGACTACCACCTGCCGCAAAGTCAGCAGAAGATGGAGCAAGGCATCCCGCTGACCGACGACGACCGCGACCCCTGGCTCGACCGCCTGGGCGCGCTGCTGGCGGCATCGGACGACAGCGTGGTGCTCACCTGCTCGGCGCTCAAGCGCCGCTACCGCGACCGCCTGCGCGCGGCCGAACCCGCGCTGAAGATCGTCTTTCTCGATATCGACATCGAGGAGGCCCGGCGGCGCGTGGGCGCGCGGCGCTCGCACTTCTTCCCCGCCAGCCTGGTGGACGACCAGTTCCAGACGCTGGAATCGCCGGTGGACGAAGCCGGCGTGCTGCGCGTGGAAACGACGCTGCCCCTCGAAGCACAGTGCGAGGCCGTGCTGCGCTGGCTCGATAACGCGCCCTCCCCGAACCCCTAGGACCCTTCTCATGCACCCTGTTCTGAAAAGCTTCGACCTCAGCGGACGCACCGCGCTCATCACCGGCTCCAGCGCCGGCATCGGCCTCGCGCTGGCGCGCGGGCTGGCCGGCGCCGGCGCGCGCATCGTGCTCAACGCGCGCAATGCCGACAAGCTCGAACAGGCCGCCGCGCTCCTGCGCGAGGGCGGCGCCACGGTCGTCACCGCCGCCTTCGACGTGACCTCGGGCGAGGCGGTGAACGCGGCCATCGAGCGCATCGAGGCCGACGTCGGCGCCATCGACATCCTGGTCAACAACGCCGGCATGCAGCGCCGCGCGCCGCTCGACCAGTTCGAGGAGGCGGACTGGCACGAGCTCATGAAGACCAACCTCGACAGCGTGTTCCTGGTCGGCAAGGCGGTGGCGCGCCACATGATCGGCCGCCGGCGCGGCAAGATCATCAACATCTGCTCGGTGCAGAGCGAGCTCGGGCGCCCCGGCATCGCGCCCTACACCGCGAGCAAGGGCGCGGTGAAGATGCTGACCAAGGGCATGGCGATCGACTGGGGCCAGCACGGGCTGCAGGTCAACGGCCTGGGGCCGGGCTACTTCAAGACCGAGCTCACGCAGGCGCTGGTCGACAACGCGGAGTTCACGCAGTGGCTGGTCGGGCGCACGCCCTCGCGCCGCTGGGGCGACGTGGAAGACCTGGTCGGCGCGGCGGTGTTCCTGGCGAGCGACGCGTCCAACTTTGTCAATGGCCACATCCTCTACGTCGATGGCGGAGTCACCGCAGCGCTCTAGAGCTGACCCCCAGGCTTCGCGCACTTCGTGTCGCTACGCCTACCCCCTTGCAGGGGGCAACACCGGCGGCCCGGTGGAGCCGGTTCCGCGGTGTTCACGAACTCGCCCCCAGGCTTGCCCCCGCGGTTCCGCGGTGTTTCTGCCCCCGCGGTTCCGCGGTGTTTCTGGCATCGCGGTGGGCCGCTTCGCTACTGAATCTGGAACAAGGAAAGAGACAACACCATGGAAGCACTCGTCATTCACGCTCCCGGCGATCTGCGCGTCGAGGAAGTCCCCACGGCCGATCTCGGGCCCGGCCAGTTGCGCGTGCGCGTGCGCTGCGGCGGCATCTGCGGCTCCGATCTCCACTACTACCAGCACGGCGGCTTCGGCACGGTGCGCATCCAGGAACCGATGGTGCTGGGCCATGAAGTGGCCGGCATTGTCGAGGCCGTGGGCCCCGGCGCGGAAGCCTTCGCGCCCGGCGTGCGCGTGGCCATCAGCCCCAGCCGACCCTGCGGGCTCTGCCGCTACTGCCAGGAAGGCCTGCAGAACCACTGCCTGGACATGCGCTACTACGGCAGCGCCATGCGCACGCCGCACGTGCAAGGCGCCTTCCGCCAGGAGATCGTGGTCGAGCAGTGGCAAGCCCACCGGCTGGCCGACACGGTGAGCGACGGCGAAGGATCGATGGCCGAGCCGCTCTCGGTGGCACTGCACGCGGTGCGCCGCGCCGGCTCGCTGCTGGGCAAGCGCGTGCTGGTCACCGGCTGCGGCCCGATCGGAGCGCTGGCCATCATCGCGGCACGGCGCGCGGGCGCCTCCCACATCGTGGCCACCGACGTCGGCGCGCACACGCTGGGCAAGGCGCTCAAGGTGGGCGCCGACGAGGTCGTCAACGTGGCGGAAGATCCCCAGGGCCTGGCCCGCTTCACGGCCGACAAAGGCAGCTTCGACGTGCTCTTCGAAGCCAGCGGCAACGAGCGCGCGCTGCGCGGCGCCTTCGACGCCCTGCGCCCGCGCGGCATCATCGTGCAGCTGGGACTGGGCGGCGAGATGACGCTGCCGATCAACACCATCGTGGCCAAGGAGTTCGACTGGCGCGGCGCCTTCCGCTTCCACGAAGAGTTCGCGGTCGCGGTGGAACTGCTCAACAAGGGCCTGGTCGACGTCAAGCCGCTGATCTCCGCGACGCTCTCCTACCGCGACTCGGCCCGGGCCTTCGCGCTGGCCGCCGACCGCTCGCAATCCATGAAGGTGCTGCTGAACTTCGATTGAACGGCACCGGCGGCCGGCCCGATCGCCGCACGGGCGCTCAGCGCAGCGCCAGCGCCCAGCGGTCCGCCATCTCGGGAGAGTTGAAGCAGATGGTGTCCTCGCTCATGCTGCACACGGCGCGTTCGAGCAACTGGATGTCGGCCTCGTGCTGGCGCGCGACATGCGGGTCCTCGAAGAAGATCACGCGGTCGCACTGGCGATCCAGCACCAGCTCGGCGATCTGCGCGTCGCCGCCCAGCGGACCGCTCAGGTAGGGCCGCACCCAGGGGTCGTGCGCGGGCCAGCCGCGCGCCCATGCCATGGCGTTGAGCCGGCCGCCGGTGGTGCCGGTCGCCACCCGGCGGGCGAAGCGCGACAGGAGATCGAAGTGCCGCGACGCGAAGTCGACCATGCGATCCTTGAAGGCATCGTGGGCGATCAGCGCGACCGTCTGGGTCTCGACCGCGAGGAAGCGCCGGGCCCGCTCCGGCATCAGGGCATCCTGGCCCGCGTGCGCCAGTTCGACCGCGATCCACTCGATCGCCCCGGCCACCGTCGGCACGAAGGGCTTGCCGTGCGTGACGCATTGACGCTTGAGCGCCTGCGCCTCCGGATAGATCGACGAGGGATCGACCGGGTCGATCAGGTAGATCACGCCGTCGAGCGCATCCTTCGGGTCGGCGGCGCCCGCCACATGGGACACCAGGCGCATCACGCCGCCCTGGTAGCCGAAGGGATAGCGAACCAGCGGCGCATAGGCCGCGTGCCGGCCCTGGCGAGCCAGCGCGTCGTAGGTGCCGCCGACGGCATGCAGGCCCATCCCCAGCGCGCGAATGGCGGGCTCGCAGGCTTCGAACCAGCGAATGAGGTTGCCATCGGGCTGGCGATGGCGACGGTGCGCGACCAGGCCGAACCGGATCATGCGGTGCCGCAGAAGCGCTTCTCCGCCTCGCGCCAGGTTGCATGGGGAAGCTGCCCGAAGCGGGCGCGATAGGAAGCCGCGAAGCGGCTCAGGTGCGCGAAGCCGCAGTTGAGCGCCACGTCGGTCACGGTCTCGGCGGCACGGCGCTGGAGCTGCTCATGGGCGGCATCCAGCCGCATGTTGCGCAGCGCCTCCATCGGCGACTGCTCGCGGTGGCGCCTGAACATCAGGCTCAGCGTGCGCCGGCTCACGCCCGCCGCGCGCGCGATGTCGTCCAGCGACTGGCCTTCGCCGAGCCGGCTGCGCATGAACTCCTCGGCCCGCCGCAGCGGCGCGGCCGCGACAGCCGGGGTCTCCACGGACGGCGCATCGTCATGGCCGCGACGCGCCGAATTGGGCTGGTGGCGCAGCAGGTAGTGAACGAGGCTGTCCTGGTAGTCCTCCACCCACTGCGGATCGAAGCTTGCCCCATGCTCCGAAGGCAGGAGCGCGATGAGCCCGGCCACCAGATGCCGCCATTGCGCGCCGAAGCCGTCGTCCAGCCGCAAGCCCGTCGCGAATTCGATCTCGCCGCCGTGCCTGCCGCCGCGCGGCGCGAAGGCGCGGCGCGCCACCTCGTCGAGGTGGCTGCGCCGGATCTTCAGCATCAGCTGCTCGCAGCCGGCGTGCCAGCGCAGCTTGACGGGCTTGTGGGCCGAGATCACGGCCCCCTGACCCGGATGGATCTGCACCGTGTCGCGCCCGGTGCGGATCTCGGCATGGCCGCGCAAGGGCATCTGCACCAGCACGAAGCTGCCGAGCGCGTCGGGCTCGATGTCGACCGCGCAGCCGTAGCGCAGGATGCACAGGGACAAGGGCCCGAGCTCGGCCCGGCAGAAGGCCGCATCCACCGGCTCGCGGCCCCAGAGGCTGCGGTGCTCCTTGAGCTCGGCGGTGACCAGCGCGTGGGTCTCGTCCGCATGGCGGGAGCGGAACACCTCGCGCCGGTACAACGGGGACAGCTGCTCGCTCGACAAGGCGTTCATGGGCACAAAGCGCGCGGGGGCGCGTCACTACTGGATCGACACCAGCTTAAAGCAACAAATGTGCCCCTCCCCACCCTGCTTTCCCGGAGACGCCGCCTCCGGGCGCGGCCCGCGCTACATCTTCAGCGGGCACTGCGCCGCGCTGGTGTCCTGGTAGTTCTGCAGCACGGTGCCGATCAGCTTGTTGGTGATGCGCCCGCCGGCGTCCTTGCCGATCACGCGCAGGTAGTAGTTCTGAATCGGGAAGTTGTTGGGCCCGTACTTGAAGTCGCCGCGGATGGACTTGTATTTCGCCGCCTTGATGGCCTTCTGCAGCGCCGCCCGGTCGGCCACCTTGCCGCCGACATCGCGCACCGCCGCGTCCATCGCCATCAGCACGTCGTAGGCCTGGGCCGCGTAGAGCGAAGGGTTGCGCCCCCCGTTCTGCTGGCGGAAGTCGGCGACGAAGCGCTGGTTGGCCGCGTTGTCCAGGTCGTGCGCCCAGTGCGCGGTGTTGAACATGCCCAGCATCGGCTCGCCGACGGCCAGGATCATGTCCTCGTCGGCGGAGAAGGCGGTCGACACCAGCGTGATGTCCTTGGACAGGCCGGCGCCCACGAACTGCTTGATGAAGGCGACGCCCATCGCGCCGGGCAGGAAGAAGTACAGCGCGTCGGGCTTGGAGGCGCGGATGCGCCCGAGTTCGGCCGAGTAGTCGAGCTGGCCCAGCCTGGTGTAGATCTCCTCGCCGACGTTGCCCTTGAAGCTGTGCTTGAAGCCGGTGATGGCGTCCTTGCCGCCCGGGTAGTTGGGCGCGACCAGCACGATCTTCTTGAAGCCCTTGTCCGAGGCGAACTTGCCGGCCGACTCGTGGTAGGCGTCGTTCTGGTAGGAGGTGCCGAAGAAGTAGGCATTGCACTGCGGGCCGGAGTAGAGGCTCGGGCCGGTGTTGTTCGACAGATAGGGCACCTTGGCCGCGAACAGCACCGGGCCGACGGCCAGCGCGACCGGCGAGCCGATCGGGCCGGTGAAGAGATCGATCTTGTCGCGCTGCACCATGCGCTCGACCGTCTGGCGGGCCTGGTCGGGGTTGCCGGCCGTGTCGGCCTCGACGAACTCGACGGGCACGCCGCCCAGCTTGCCGCCGAGCTGCTTGATCGCCACGGCGAAGCCGGCCTTGGATTCGGCGCCGATGGCCGCGAAGGGCCCGGACACGTCGAGCGCCATGCCGACCTTGACCGACTGGGCGATGGCGGGCGCGGCGAGCGCGGCGCCGAATGCGAAGACAAGGCAGGCGAGGCTGCGGGAGAACTGCGGCATGAAGAACCTCGGAGTACTGGGATCGGCACAGTGTGGTGGCCACCGGTCGCGCGATCTATCCGAATTGGGCAAGATGTGCGGTGCTGGAAGTGGATAGTCGCCCGCCCCCTTGCGAACCAGAATGACCGCCATTGACGAGACCTACCTGAAAGCAAGCCCATGGACATCGATCTGACGCAACTCGTTCAGCCCGAGCGCGTGCACAAGCGCGTCTACACCGACCCCGCCATCTTCGAGCTGGAGATGGACCGGGTCTTCGGCCGGGCCTGGCTCTATGTCGGCCACGAGAGCCAGGTTCCCAACCCTGGCGACTACTTCACCACCCGCCTGGGCCGCGAGCCGATGGTGATGCTGCGCCACACCGACGGCACGGTGCAGGTGCTCTACAACCGCTGCGCGCACAAGGGCGCGCGCATCGTGCCCGAGGGCAGCGGCAGCGCGGGCAAGTTCCTGCGCTGCCTCTATCACGGCTGGACCTTCAAGTGCGACGGCAGCCTGCTCTCGGTGCCCCTGCGCAGCGGCTACGAGGACACGACGCTGGACCTGAAGGACCCGCGGCTGTCGGTGCGCAAGGCCGCGCGCGTGGCGAGCTACCGCGGCTTCGTGTTCGCCAGCCTGGCCGCGGAAGGGCCGGACCTCCAGACCTTCCTGGGCGGCGTCGCTACTTCGCTCGACAACTTCTGCGACCGCGCGCCCGATGGCGAGGTGGAGGTGGCGGGCGGCGTGCAGCGCGTGATCCAGCGCAACAACTGGAAGATCTTCTTCGAGAACCTGCACGACACCATGCATGCAGTGGCCACGCATGAGTCGTCGTGGCGCGCGGCGAAGGAAGAGTACGAATCGATGCCGGCGGGCACGCCCAAGCCCTTCGAGATCGTGATCGTCGACGGCAACGGCGAGCCGCTAGAATTCTGGGAGAAGCTGGAGCTCAAGGGCTACGACAGGGGCCACGGCTACATGGAAGGGATCTTCACGCCGCCGACCGACCCGGTGAGCCTGGCCTATGTCGCAGCGCTGGAAGCGAAGCAAGGCGCAGCGCGGGCCGACCAGATCCTGCGCGTGAACCGCCACAACACCATCGTCTACCCGAGCTGCTCGCCGCACACTTCCTTCCAGCAGATCCGCGTGATCCGGCCGCTGGCGGTGGACCGCACGCTGGTGGAGATTTTCAGCTTCCGCCTGAAGGGCGCGCCGGAGGCGACCTTCCAGCGCGCGCTCAAGTACACGAACGTGGTGAACTCGCCGTCTTCCAACGTGATGCCGGACGACCTGGAGGCCTACAACCGGGTGCAGGAGGGGCTGGCCTCGGACGGCGGCGACTGGGTGAGCCTGCATCGCGGCGCCGGGCGCGACCAGCCGATGCCGGGCGGGCGATCCTCCAACGGCAACAGCGAGATGCCGATGCGCAACATGTTCCAGGCCTGGGCCGACTACATGCGGGCCGGGGAAGCGGGAGAACAGCCATGAACGCCACGCGCTGGAAGAGCTGGGAAGAGCAGCAGGAGATCACGCACTTTCTTTTTCATGAGGCGCGGCTGCTGGACGAGCACCGCTGGGCCGAGTGGCAGGAGCTGTTCACGCCCGACGGGCTCTACTGGGTGCCGCTGGTCAAGGGCCAGACGGACTACGTCAATCATGCGTCGCTGTTTCTCGACGACAAGCTGCAGCGCTCGGTGCGCGCGCGCCGGCTCGAACAGGCGCGCGCGTATTCGCAGCAGCCGGTGACGCGCACGGCGCACGTGATCGGCAATGTGTCGCTCGAATTCCGGGACGAGGCGAGCCTGGTGGTCTACTCGACCTTCCATCTTCTCGAATGGCGCCGCTTCGAGCAGCGCATGTTCGGCGGCACGGTGCTGCACACGCTGCAGCGCGAGGGGGAGGCCTGGCGCATCCGGATGAAGCGGGTCGACATCATCAACTGCGAAGCGCCGCACGAAGCCTTGCAGGTGTTCATGTGAAGGCTGCTCTGCTCGCGATGCACTTTCAGAATGATGTGCTGCATCCGGACGGCAAGGTGCGGGTGGGCGTGGCGGCCGAGGACCCGAAGCGGATGGTGCTGATCGATGCGGCGCTTCGGCTGGTGCGGGGCGCGCGGGCGCAGGGGGTGCCGGTGATTTCGGTGCGGATTGCGTTTGCGCAAGACTATTCGGACTGTCTGACCAACTGCGAGCTGTTCCGCCGCACGGCGCAAAGCGGCGCGGTGCGGGAGGGCCAGTGGGGCTCGGCTTTCTTCGAGGCGCTGGCGCCGCTGCCGGGCGAGGCGGTGGTGACGCACAAGCGCGACAACCCGTTCTGGGCGACGGAGCTGGAGGAAGTGGTGAAGCGCACGGGCGCGACGCGGCTCTACATCGCGGGCATCGCGACAAACTATGTGGTGGAGCACGGCACGCGCCACGCGAGCGATCTGGGCTACGAGGTGGCGGTGGTGGCGGATGCGTGCAGCACGGCGAAGGCACACTTGCATGCGGCGAGTCTGGAAACAATGTCCATGCTGGCGGACATCGTGACAGTCGATGAAGCGGTGGCGCAGATGAAGGGGATGGCATGAGGCTGGACGGCAAGCTCGCGATCGTGACGGGCGCGGCGGCGATGCTGGGCAGCGCGATCGCGCGGACGCTGGTGGAGGCCGGGGCGCGGGTGCTGGCGGCGGACATCGATGTCGATCGCGGGCGCGCGCTGCACGCTTCGCTGGGGCCGCGCTGCCGTTTCTTCGCCTGTGACATTTCGTCGGACGACGCGTTGGACGCGCTGGTGCTGGAGGCGCTGGACTTCGGTGGGCGGATCGACTTCGTGGTGAACAACGCGGTGGTGTACGGGGACCGCGGGATGGAAGCGACGCGCGCGGAGTGGCTGCGCTCGCTGGACGTGAACCTTGTGTCCGGCGCGCTGCTGGTGCAGAAGACGGCGGACGAGCTCGCGCGGCATGCGGGGGCGGTGGTGAATCTGGGCAGTGTCGGGGGCAAGTTCGGCGCGGTGGGGCGCAGTCTCTATCCGGCGGCCAAGGCGGCGATCCTGCAGCTCACGCGCAATCAGGCAACGATCCTCGCGCCGCGACGTGTGCGGGTGAATTCGGTGTCGCCCGGATGGACTTGGTCGGATGCGTTGTCGCGCATGGCGGGGGGTGACCGCGCGCATGCGGATGCCGTCGCGGCGCGCTTTCATCCGCTCGGGCGCGCGGGCGATGGGGACGATGTGGCGCAGGTCGTGCTGTTCCTTTGTTCTGACTCGGCTCGCTTCGTGACGGGGGCCGACATACCGGTGGATGGCGGGTTCTCCATACTGGGGCCGGATCAAGGGCGGCCCGCGGGGGATTGGTTCGCGGCTTGAGGCCTGCTTGGTTTTGGGACGACGGCGGGGGGGGGGGTGTGCGCTAATAGGTTTCGGGGGCGCGGCGGGGGGCGCTGTGCCAATCGGTTCGGGGGCGCGGCGGGGTATATCCCTCCGCCCGACACCTCGTTGAAGTGCTTGGGCCTGTCCGTTGGATAGACCCTCAGTGCTTCGCACTCCCCTGCCTCATTGACCAGAGTCAACAACGCACACAGCTCGCCACGGGTGGCTGTGACCTCCTCGCGCTCCTCCAGGCTGAGCGGCGCAAGCACTCTTCAAGGCACGCGTAGGCTAGATGTACATCGCGCAGGTTGCACGCCTCATCGACAGCACTCAAGGCCAGGGACGCGGTACTGCGCAAATGCGAAGCGAGTGATTCGAGCGTGATCGCGGTTGGCGTCGAGCCGACTGCGTCGTCGACTGAATCGTCTGATGCCAAAGGGGTGGAGGATTGCGCGACGGGATCGACCCCAACGTGTCCACGGTGGCGGGGGGTGTGCCCTTGGCTGGCCGTTGAGGCACCGCCGAGCAGCGCAGCGGCAGGCGGATAAGGGCACGTGCTGTTTGAGCGAAGCAAGTTTGCACGTGACCCCGCCTGACGCGAGCAGCGCAGGGGACCCCGAAGGGGCGGTGACGTCGGCCGGCCAAGGGCACACCCCCCGCCACCGCGCCCCCTTAGCCAAAAGGGCACACCGCCCGCCACCGCGCCCCGAAACCCTTCAGGCCGAAGCCTTCCACTCCGGCATCAGCGTGTTCGAAGGCAGCGTCTCGTCCAGCAGCTTGCGCGCCGTCTCCACACCGGCCACCGGCAGCAGCTTGGCATCGAGCAGCCCCACCTGCACCAGCACGCTCGCCTGGTCCCAGTAGATGTGCTCGTGATAGAGCTTGTCGCCACGGAACTTCACGACGGCCAGCAAGGGCACTTCCACCTTCTTGCCGGTCGGCTTCACGCCCGGCAGCATCCATGGAATCTCGGTCGTGTGCGTGAAGCTGAACAGCAGCTCGTCGACCACCTGCGTCGCGCCCACCGTGCGCGAGATCGGAGTCAGCGCCGTGTCAGGCGGATTGCTGTTGACGAAATGGTTGCTGTAGAAGCGATGCAGCTCCTTGTAGCCCACCCCGCCCGTCATCGTCGGAATGTGGTTCACGTAAGGCTCGGCCACCATCGTGCTCATCGTGTCGTCGACATTGCGCGTGGCGAACTCGTACTCGCAATGCTTGTCCCACAGCGCCGACAGGTCATAGTGCGGCCCCATCGCGGCCTTGAGCGCGCCGATGGTGCGCTCGTGCGCCATCAGCGCCGAAGGCTTGTCGTAATGTTCACCGCCCAGGCGCGCGAAGGCATGGTCCATGCCCGGGTACACATACAGCGCGATCCCGGGGCGGCCCTGCAGCGACTGCACGATCTTCGTGCGCGCCTCCGGCGGGCAGAACTTGTCGAGCTCGGCGATGTGCAGCACCAGCGTGTTCCTGATCTTGTCGGCCTCGCCCAGCGCCGCGTCGATGCCCACGCCGTAGTAGCCGACCGACACATCCGCGTCCGTCCGGCAGGCAGCGAGGTAAGCCAGCTTGCCGCCCAGGCAGAAGCCGAGCACGCCGACCTTGCCGGTGGCGACTTCGGGGCGCCCGCGCAGCGTCGTGATGGCCGTCTGGATGTCCTCCATCCCCTTTGCCTCGTCGAAGCCCTGGTAGTAGCCGAAGGCGCGCTGCCAGTCCGCCTCCGTGTAGCCCAGCTCCACATTCGGCTCCTGGCGCCAGAAGATGTCGGGCACCAGCACCACATAGCCCTCCTCGGCGTAGTAGTCGGCCACCTCGCGCATGGTGCTGTTGACGCCGAAGATCTCCTGCGCGAGCACCAGCCCGGGCCCGCTGCCGCCGCGGGGCAATGCGAGATAGCCGCGGAAGCTGCCGCTGCCGTCCGCAGCCTTCATGTCGATGTACTGACCTGCCATTTTTTAACTCCGAGGGTAGGGATTGGATTGTTGACCTGTTGCGAGTCTGACGCTAATACTTTGCACCCAGATAGTTCAAGCGTAAAGTACTTTGCGCTGGCGCGAAAGGTGCTTCCGTATCTTTCCGCCGGCGCGGCCCTCCAAGACCAGCCCCTCACCAACCAGAGAAGAACCCGTATGTCCGACTTCGATCGCCGCCGTTTTCTGCAAATCGGAGCGGGCGCCACGCTCGGCGCCAGTCCGCTCACCGGACTGCTGATGACACCGGCCTTTGCGCAACAGGGAGAGACCCTGACCATCGCCTACAACGTCGGCCTCCCGAGCTGGGACCCCACCACCGGCCCCTCGGCCGTCAACCCGGCGATCCAGGGCATCTGGAAAGCCGTGTTCGACCAGTACATCGACCAGGCGGCCGACCTGACCTTCAAGCCGGGCCTGCTCAGCAAATGGGGCTGGAACGCCGACAAGACCAGAATCGAGATCGAACTGCGCCCGGGCGCGCTGTGGCACGACGGCACGCCCGTCACCGCCGCCGACGTGGTGTGGAACCTCAAGCGCGCCGGCGATCCGAAGTCCGGCAACCCCGTGGCCGGCATCATCTGGTCGAGCGTGGACAACTTCCAGATCCAGGGCAACAAGATCACCGCCGACGTCAAGCAGTACGTGGCCGACTACTTCAAGTGGATGGCCTTCCTCACCGGCTTCATGATCCCGCAGGCCCACTACGAGAAAGTCGGCGCCGCCGGCTTCGAGAAGCAGCCCATCGGCTCGGGCCCCTACATGGTCGACGAGTTCGTGCAGGGCTCCTACGTCAGGCTCAAGGCCTTCGACAAGTACTGGGGCCCCAAGCCCGCCTTCAAGACCGTCACCATCAAGTTCGTCACCGATCCGAGCGCCCGCGTGGCCGAGATCGAGAGCGGCAAGTCCGACGTCACGCTGGGCGTTCCCTTCGAGGAATTCGACCGCCTGAAGAAACTGCCCCACCTCGCGGGCGTCAGCTCGCCGGTCACCGACATCGCGATGCTCTTCATCACCGACGTGGCACCGATGCTCGACGACAACGTGCGCCAGGCCGCCGTGCACGCGGTCGACAAGCAGGCGATCGTCAAGCGCCTGCTGCGCGGCTACGGCGTGGTGGTCGACACCCTGCAGGTGCCGCAGTACGCGGCCTTCGACCCGGGCATCAAGGTCAAGTACGACCCCGAACTCGCCAGGTCGCTGCTCGCCAAGTCGGGCTACAGCGTCGACAAGCCGGTCAAGTTCAAGGTCCAGACCACCCGGGGCTACCTGCCCAAGGACTACGAGACCGTGCAGGCCATCGTCGGCATGTGGCGCAAGGTCGGCATCGAGGCCGAGATCGAGGTCTACGAGATCGCCAAGCACTTCGAGCTGCGCCTGGGCCACAAGCTCGCCCCCATGGCTTTCTACAACTGGGGCGACGCCATCGGCGACCCCAACGACTCGACCGGCTTCGCGATGTTCGGCCCCAGCCCGCACTCGGGCTGGAAGTCCAAGGAACTCGACGCCATGATCGGCCCGCTGTGGGGCGAGAAGGACGAGGCCAAGCGCCTGGCCGGCTGGAAGAAGGTCGACGCCTACATCGCCCAGAACGCGCTGGTGCTGCCGCTCTACCAGCAGGTCCAGACCCTGGTTTTCAAGAAGAGCCTGGCCGTGAAGCCGCACATGGCGGGCTACCTGCTGGCCCAGTCGGTCGGCAAGGCCAAGGGCTGAGCCCGGTGATGACGCCATGCCGTTGAGGCGCCTCCTGTGGGCACTGCCCACGCTCTTCGGTGTGCTGGTGGTGGTCTTCGTGCTGCTGCGGGTGGCGCCGGGCGACCCGATCGCGATGATGATCGGCCCCGGCGCGACGCCCGAGGACATCCGCACGCTGCGCCAGCTCTACGGCTTCGACCGCAGCCTGCCGGCGCAGTTCATGGTCTATCTCGGCCAGGCTTCGCTCGGCCATTTCGGCCAGTCGATCACGCTCAAGCAGGACGTGCTGGCGCTGGTGGGCGCGCACCTGCCGCTCACGCTCGAGCTGTCGATGCTCGCGCTCTTCATCGCGGTGCTGATCGGCGGCGGCGCGGCGCTCGCGGCCATCGCCTGGCGCGGCAGCTTCGTCGAGCGCGGCATCGATGTCGCGACCGGCTTCGTCACCGCGATCCCGGACTTCCTGTGGGGGCTGGCGGGCATCCTGATACTGGGCGTGCTGCTGCCCGTGCTGCCGGTGTTCGGGCTGCTCGATTCCGACCTGCGCTTCGACAGCGCATCGGGCTTCGTGCTTCTTGAAAGCCTGCTGCGCGGACGCTTCGACGTCTTCGGCTCCGCGCTCTATCACCTGCTGTGGCCGGCGCTGTCGCTGGCCTTGCCGCTGGCCGCCATGATCTCGCGGGTGCTGAAGGCCTCGCTGCTCGAAGTGCTGGCACAGGACTACATCCTGATCGCGCGCGTCAAGGGCTTCAGCCCCTGGCAGGTGCTGTGGCGCGAGGCCCTGCGCAACGCGCTCGGGCCGGCGCTCACGCTCACCGGCGTGCAGTTCACCTTCCTCATCGGCGGCACGGTGCTGATCGAGCGCCTGTTCGGCCTGCCGGGGCTGGGCAACATGGCCATCGACGCGGTGATCAACCGCGACCTGCCGCTGATCCAGGGCATCGTGCTGACCTTTGCCGTGCTGTTCATCGTCGTGAACCTGGCGGTGGACCTGCTCAACATCCGACTGAATCCCAAGCTGCGCAAATGACCCTCCATTTTCAGAAACGCGTGTGGTTCGGCTTCGGCGTGCTGGCCCTCGTGATCGTCTGCGCCCTCTTCGCGCGCTGGCTCGCGCCGCACGATCCGCTGGAACAGGACCTCATGGCCTCCAGCCTGCCCCCGGCCTGGAGCGCCGATGGCGAGGCCGGCCACCTGTTCGGCACCGACAGCCTGGGCCGCGACATCCTCTCGCGCCTGATCTACGGCGCGCGGCCGGCGATGATCGTCGCCTTTGCCGGCGCCACGCTGGCGGCGCTGGCCGGCACGGCGCTGGGCCTGTGGGCGGGCTTTCACGGCGGCATGATCGACACCGGCATCTCGCGCCTGGTCGACATCTGGATGTCCTTCCCCGCCGTGCTGCTCTCGATCGTGCTGGTGGCGGTGATCGGCACAGGCCTTGGCTCGGTGGTCCTGGCGATCGCGATCATCGACTGGACGCGCTTCTGCCGGGTCGTGCGCGCGGAGACGCAGGCGCAGGCCAGCCTCGACTACGTGACCTCGGCGCGCACCATCGGCCAGTCGCGCCGCTCGATCCTCTGGCGCGAGGTGCTGCCCAACGTCGCGCCGCTGCTTCTGACGCTTTTCACGCTGGAGATGGGCGTGGCGGTGGTGGTCGAGGCCATCCTTTCCTTCGTCGGCCTGTCGGTGTCGAGCGACATGCCGACCTGGGGCGGGCTGGTGCAGGAGGGGCGCCTCTACGTGAACCAGACGCCCTGGCTGCTCGGCCTCCCAATCGCGGCCATCGCCCTCACGGTGCTGGCCTGCAATGCGCTCGGCGATGGCCTGCGCGAGTCGCTCGATCCCCTGGTCGCGAAGCAATGAAGCCCGTCCTCCAGATCGAGCACCTGCACCTGGCGCTGCGCGCCGCCCGGGGCCGCCCCGCACGGCTGATCCTGCGCGGCATCGACCTGCGCATCGGCGCGGGCGAAGTGCATGCGCTGGTCGGCGAATCCGGCGCGGGCAAGAGCATGGTCGGGCGGACCGTGCTCGGCATCGCGCCGCCCGAGATGCAGGTGCTGGACGGCGGCGTGCGCTTCCAGGGGCTGGACTGGCTGGCCATGAAGGCCGGCGAGCGCCGCGTGCACCTCGGGCGCGACATCGCGCTGATTCCGCAAGACCCGCTGACCGCGCTCAACCCGGGCCACACCATCGGCGACCAGGTGGGCGACGTGCTGCGCCTGCACCTCGGCCACGATCGCGACCGGGCCCGGGCACGCACGCTCGAACTGCTGGACGCGGTGCGGATCCGCTCGCCGGCGACGGTGGTGCGGCAGTACCCGCACGAGCTCTCCGGCGGCATGCGCCAGCGGGTGCTGATCGCCATGGCCTTCGCCTGCAAGCCCAAGCTCATCATCGCGGACGAGCCGACCACGGCGCTCGACGTCACCGTGCAGCGCCAGGTGCTGCGGCTGCTGCGCGACCTGCAGCGCGACGAGGGCGCGGCGGTGCTCTTCATCACGCACAACCTGGGGCTGGTGGCCAAGCTGAGCGACACGGTGAGCGTGATCCACTCCGGCCGCATCGTGGAACACGGCGACGTGCGCAACATCATCGAGGCGCCGCGCACCGCGTACACGCGCGCGCTCTTCGCCGCCACGCCGCGCTACGACCGGCCGGCGGACACGCTGCGCCCCATCGACACGCACGTGACGGACACACTCTGGGCGGAGGCCAAGGCCTACGACCTGGTGTGGTGGCCCACGCGCAAGGCGGAGGCAGCGGCCCGTGGCTGACGCACTGCTCGAGATCGCGGGGCTGAGCCTGGCGCTGCCCGACATGGGCGCGCGGCCGCTGATCGGCAAGCCGCCGCTGCGGGGCATCCTGCACGAGATCGATCTTCGCGTGGCGCCCGGGGAATGCGTGGCGCTGGTGGGGGAATCGGGGTCGGGCAAGACCACGCTGGCGCGCACGGTGCTGCGGCTGTACGAGCCGCAGCAGGGCAGCATCGTGTTTGGGGGCCGCGACATCACGCACATGGGCGAGTCCGAACTGCGGCCGCTGCGTGCGCGCATGCAGATGATCTTCCAGGACCCGCTGTCGGCGCTGAACCCGCGCCGGCGCGTGGGCGACATCGTGGTGCAGCCTTTGCTGAGCTACGGCTTGCTGGGGCCGTCGCCGGCGAGCGCGGTGCTGGCCGAGCGGGCGAAACGCCTGTTGGAGCAGGTCAGCCTGCCGGCGGAGTTCGCGCGGCGCTATCCGCACGAGCTCTCGGGCGGGCAGCGGCAGCGCGTGGGCATTGCGCGCGCGATCGCGCTGGAGCCGGACCTGATCATGGCCGACGAGATCGTGTCGGGGCTCGATGTCTCGACGCAGGCGCGCATCCTGATGCTGCTGCGCGAATTGCGCACCCGCCTGGGCATGGGCATGATCTTCGTGACCCATGATCTCTCGGTGGTGCGGGTGCTGTGCGACCACGTGGTCGTGATGCGCGAGGGGCGCATCGTGGAGCAAGGCGCCACTCGGACCGTGTTCGAACATCCGCGGCATCCGTACACCCGGGCGCTGCTCGAAGCCATTCCACTGCCGGAGATCGACGACCACTGGTTGTCGAGCGAGGGCGACAAGACCGAAACCATTTGAAGGAGAGAAGATGAAGATCCAGAACGCGATTGCCCTCGTGACGGGCGCCAACCGTGGCCTCGGGCGCGAGTTCGTCGAGCAGCTGCTGGCGGGGGGCGCGGCGAAGGTGTATGCGGCGGCACGCGACACGGCACCGCTCGCGGCGCTCGCCATGCTCCACCCCGGGCGGCTCGAAGTGCTGTCGCTCGACATCACGCGCCCGGAGCAGGTGGAGGCGGCGAAGGCGCGCTGCACCGACGTCAACCTGCTGATCAACAACGCCGGCATCAACCGCGGGCAAGGGCTGCTGGCTGCCGATTCGCTGGAACATGCGCAGGCGGAGATCGCGACAAACTACCTGGGGACGCTGGCGATGTGCCGCGCGTTCGCGCCGCAGCTCAAGGCGGACGGGGCGATCGTGAACATCCTCTCGATCCTGGCCAAGGTCACGCTGCCGGCGATGGGCTCGCTGTGCGCCTCGAAGGCAGCAGGGCTGCGCATGACGGAAGGTGTGCGCGCGGAGCTGGCGTCGCGCGGGGTGCTGGTGATGGGTGTGATGACAGGGGCGGTGGACACCGACATGAGCCGCGACTTCCAAGGGCCGAAGTCTTCGCCCGCCGAGGTTGCAAGCGCCGCGCTCGCGGGGCTGGAACGCGGCGACGAAGAGGTCTATGTGGGCGAGATGGCTACGTGGATCAACGCGGCCATGGCGCAGGACCCGAAAGGTATCGAGCGGGAATTGGCGAAGTATCTGCCGAGCTGAGTTTGCGCTTTCCTGTGTCGGGCGTTGACTGACGGCGGTGCGGCGGGGGGCGCCGTGCCAATCGGTTCGGGGGCGCGGCGGGGGGCGCTGTGTCCTTGGCCGGCCGACGTCACCGCCCCTTCGGGGTCCCCTGCGCTGCTCACGTCAGGCGGGGTCACGTGCAAACTCGCTTCGCTCAAACAGCACGTGCCCTTATCCGCCTGCCGCTGCGCTGCTCGGCGGTGCCTCAACGGCCAGCCAAGGACACAGCGCCCCCCGCCGTGGACACGTTGGGGCATATCCCTCCGCCCGACACCTCGTTGAAGCGCATGAGCTTATCCGTTGGATAGACCCTCAGTGCTTCGCACTCCCCTGGCCCGCATTGCTTGTCGAGCCAAGGGGTTTGCTCCTAGTCGACCTCTCCCCGGCCTCCCGATGCGGTGCTGCGCAAATGCGAAGCGAGTGATTCGAGCGTGATCGCGGCTGGCGTCGAGTCGACGGCGATGTCAGCAGGATCGATGGATTCGGAAGGGGTGGAAGATTGCGCGGACGCGCAGGGACAACTGGCCATGATTGGGCTCCAAGC
>NZ_JBFTPS010000030.1:0-87500 GCF_056398605.1 Variovorax sp. 01T432 | reverse complement strand
TCCTCACTACGCCCAACGCGAAACAACAACGCGCGCTCGATCTGCTCCAGCAGATCCGTCTGTAGACAGAAACCGGAACCCCAAACTCACGCCAAGTGCTTGTCGTGCAAAGACAAACTCGCTCGGCGATTGGAGGAACTTCGGGCTAGTCGGATCGCCTCGACCTTGAATTCATCCGTGTACTGCCGTTTCGGCAGCTTGCTATCTCGCATTTCGATTCTCCATACAGCTCATGTTTCCAACTTCTTGCTATATGTGAAATCAAGGCAGGGTCACCCAGACCGTGATGGTCAGAGCGACCATCGACGTCAACAGCATGAGCGCGGCACAGAAGGTTCAGTTGGCAGACGAAATCTACGCCCGGCAGCCGAACCTGCTCGGATCCTTCCTCGTGCGGCCTCGCTTCGGGGTGGACACCCGCCAACTTGAAGTTCCCATACACGTGCTGCTGGTGACATTCCAGGCGATGAAGCGGTGCCAACGATCGTCCAGGAAACCTGTATGCAGCGGCTCACTGCGACGATGAAGTTCACCGAGGGTGTGCCGTCGAGCCTTGTCGACCAAACGATCAAGCAGTTCTGCGCCGATTATCCGGAGCGATACCTGCTCGCGTCCTATGGATACCTCGGCGAGAACCACCTGTTGAGCGTACGGACTGACGCCGAAAAGTCTCGCTCGTGTCAGCACGCAACCTCGTCGAGTGCGTTGCCTTCGTCGGAGCGCAACTCAGGCCCAGATGAGGCGCGTGCGCGGGCGGTCAAGATGGACGACTGGACGCTCACGATCCACGTTCGCCGGTCAACCATGTGAGCCGCCTATCGTTTGTATTCGTCACTTACGAATGGCTTGGCGAACTGAAAATAGAAAAAGCCGCCCGGGGGCGGCTTTTTCTATTGAGCTGAACACGAGCTTAACGGCATTCGGCGGGCGCGTACTTCGCGGGCAAATCGCCAAGAGTCGCTGCACCCAGGCCACGCGTGCCGGCGGTCGTTGCAGTCGTCGAAGCGCATGCCCAATCGACAGGGCCAGAAACCCCGGCAGCAAGTGCAACCTTATTGACATTGGGCGACATAACAATCTTCTTGCCCTGAGCGTCCGTCGGCAGACCAGCGCTTGCGCCCTGGAGCGTCACGGTGATCACACCGGCATCTGCATCTGTAACGCCAACAACAATGGTACTCACATACTTCGTTGCGATTTCGGTCGCAGCCTTAGCATTGAACGTTGCAGCGGCGGCCTTTGCACCTTCCAAACCATCGGTCTGAAATGCTTCACTGATCAGACCTTTTGGCGAGGTCGCGGCGATGATCGCTTCGCTCACCTTTGCGCGGACCGTGTAGTCTTGATAGGCTGGCAATGCCACCGCGGCCAAGATACCAATGATCGCTACGACGATCATCAATTCGATGAGCGTGAAGCCCTTTTGGGCGGAACGGATAGCGCGGTTCATGTAGAAGCTCCAGGTTGGTTGAGGGGCCCGAGGAAAGGCCCCCGGTGCGGTCTTCTATCCGCAGCATCTGTGCCACCCTAAGCTTGTCTCTCCTGGCCCGGGTTACCGCGCATTTGTTCACGTTTGAGTTACAACAGGTGACGAAAACCGTTGCGACGCACCCACATACGATGACATTTTTGTCACCGGAACTAACAACCCTGGTCACACCCGCAGCACCCCCGCCGCCTGCAGCCACCGAATGTCCCACCCCCGGGTGCCACGCACCCGGGCGCTTTCCGCCAGCTCATCGATCTGGCTCATGATCTCTTCCGTCTCGGCCGGCTTGGTGTGCGTGATGTAGATGGGAAAGTTCTTGCCAGCGCCGATCTGCGCCAGCTCATCTGCCAGCGTCGCGGGCGACAAGTGCAGGCTGCGCCTCGCCAATGCCTGCTCGCGGTTGCTGAACGCGGTCTCGATCACCAGCATCGCCACGTCGAGCTGATTCACCCGATCCCAGAAGGGCGCGTTCCGCTCGGTGTCGCCGCTGAAAACCCAGTTCGGCCCGCCACTGGCACTACGGACGGCATACCCGCAGGCCGGCACCGTATGAACGGCCGGCAAGACTTCGATGTGCTTGAGCCCCTGCGTCCCCAGCTCCAGATGCTGCCCGATCACGATGTCGTGAAAGCTAACGAACGGCGCCTCCAGGCTCGGAATGCTCGCGAAATCCGGCCAGATGACGTTGTTGAAGACATGGGCCCGCATCGCCTCGATGGTCGCTCGCAGGGCATGCACGCGCAGCGGCTTGCTGCGCCGGCTGGCCACCGCATCGATCATCAAGGGCAGGGCGGCGATGTGATCGAGGTGCGAATGGGTGAGCACCACGTCGTCGATCGCGGTCATCTCATCGAGGCTCAGGTCACCGACACCGGTGCCGGCGTCGACCAGCAGATCGCTGTCGACCAGGAAAGAGGTCGTGCGGCAGTCCTTGGCGATGGCGCCTGAGCACCCCAGCACGCGCACCTGCATATTGCGAGACCCTTTTTTATCTTTCAGCCCGTCGGCTGTTACTTGGTTTGAAACCGGGTTGCGCCGTCCCAGCTCGGGACTTTGGGCAGCAACGCCATCGAGGCTATACGCTGCGCGTACAGCTGGTAAAGGACTTTTTGCGCATCCGCAGAAAGCAGCAGCGCCAGCAGGGCCTGCGCCTCCTCCCATTCCTGCACACGATACAGGAAGAGGACCCGCGCCCACCGCTCAAGTTCCTGGAGCAGGGCCTCGCTCGCATCACGCCGGAGTATGACGGGTGTGAAGATCTGGACAAGCTCCACCTTGCCCTTGACTTGCACAAGGTCGAGCTCCCGCCACACGAAGTCAGGCGCCGCGCGCTGCGTCGACGCGCTGGCCACGATATCCACGCCGAAGTGCACGCCCAGTCCTTCCAGCCGCGAGGCGATGTTGACGGCATCGCCGACCACGGTGTAGCTGCGGCGAACCGCCGAGCCCATGTCGCCGACGCTCATCACGCCCGTGTTCAGGCCGATGCCGACGCTGATCTCCGGACGCCCGGTCTGGCGGTGGGCGGCGTTGATCGCATGCACGGTGGCAGCCATCTCGAGCGCGGCTTCCACAGCGAGCGCCGCGTGCTCCGGCGTGTCGACGGGCGCGCCCCAGAATGCCATCACGCAGTCCCCTATGTACTTGTCCACCGTGCCTCGGTGAGCGCTGATGACTTCGGTCAGGCGGCTGAAGACGTCGTTGAGGAAGGCCTGGAGTTCGACCGGCGCGAGTTGCTCCGAAAGCCGCGTGAACCCGCGCATGTCGCAAAACATCACGGTGAGCTCCTTGCTCTCGGCGCGCATGCTGTAGCGATGGGGATTGGCCCGCATCTCCTCGACGAGCTGCGGCGGCACATAGGTGCCGAAGAGACTTGCCATGCTGCGGCTGGCGCGCGCCTCGACGAAGTAGGCCCAGCTCATGTTCAGCACGAAGGCCACCGCGGTCATCGCCAGTGTGGCGGCCAGCGGGAGCACCAGGCCGGCCGTGAGATAGAGCCATGTGTTGCACCCGACCAGCAAGGCGCCGATAAGCGCCGCGACCATGACGGCCTGCGGCGCAGCGCGCAGCGAGAGGCCCACGGCCAGCGCCAGCCCTGCGAGGAGTACGGTGACCACGTCCCACCGCGTAATCGGGCACCGCCAGCGAGCGCCCGTCGAGCAACGCCGAGATGATGTTGGCGTGCACTTCGACGCCAGGGAAGGCCGCGCCTGCGGGTGTACTGCGCAGGTCCTGCAGACCCGGCGCGCTGGCGCCGACCAGCACGATCTTTCCCTTGAGTTCGCCGGGCGCCAGCGTGCCAAGGATGAAATCGGCCGCCGAGATGTAGCGGAACGAGCCGCCGCGCGGCCCGCCCGAGCCGCGGAAGGGCACCAGCATATTGGCGTGTTCGTCGATGGGGACGCGCAAAACGGCAGTGCGGGTCGCCAGCAACAGGGCTTCCAGCGGCGGCGCCTTGTCGAGCGCGTCGCTGAAGCCGGATGCGAACGCCGGTGTGATGGACGGCAGCCCGGCCGAGGGTCGGTACATCAGCAGCGCGAGGGATTCGTAGTAGCCGGGCAAGGCCTGCACGCCGTCGTACCGCGCAAGCAGCGGCAGGGAGCGCACCACACCGTCCACGCCCGCGTCGAGCAACACGTTGACGAAGCCGGCCGCAGGCGCGGCGTCGGCCAGCGGGCCGATGCTGGCGCCGAAGCCGTTCCACCGCCTGGCGTATTCACGGCCCGGGGGAAAGGCATTCGATTGAAGCACCTGCGCTGGCAAACGCCCGGCCGCATGAGGCTCGAGCGTCTGGGTGAAGTAGTAGCCGAGCGCGACCGGCTGGCCGGCGAACGCGCTCGCAAAGATGGCGTCGTGATCGAGTTGGGGCGAGAAACGCTGGTTCAGCCACGAAGTCGGCATCGCCGCGCAAGGAACCGTTGGCGAGTCCCTTCAAGACGTCGAGGCCGGAGCTGGCATCGGCTTCGGCGAAGAGCACGTCGAAGCCGTGCACGGCGGCTTGCTGCCGGACCGTTACGCCGGTGCTGAGGCGCGCCAGCTTGTCGCGGCTCCAGGGCCATTGGCCGAACTTCCGCAGGCTGGAATCGTCGATGTCGACGATCGCGATCCGCGGATCGGTGGTGCGCGGCATGGTCGCGCGCAGCCTGACGTCGTAGATGAAATTGTCGAGGCGGTCGAGAAAAAGGGGCCGCCAGAAGCCGGTCGCATGCGCCAGCGCCAGCACGACCGGCACGAAGGTGATGGCGATGCGGGCCCAATGCTGCCGTAGCGCGATCATCGCCTCTCACGCAATGGGCAGCGACGCCCCAGGGAACGCTCAGCCAGCGACGAACTGCATTCGCGTGCCGCCGAGCTCGAGCACATCGCCGTCTTGCAGCGCAACGGCTTCGCTGCCAAGGGGTTCGCCGTTGAGGGCCGTGCCGCCGTCGATGGGCGCCACGACATAGCCATGCAGACGCCTTGTGACGGCAGCGACGGCCACGCCGGGCTTGCCGATCGTGGTGACGACCTTTTGCAGCGAAAGCTCGCGGCCGGCGCCGGTGCCCGAAAGAACGCGGATCACGGCCACCCCCGCAGTGCCACCGCCCAGGGGCGACTGCACCGTGGGTGCGGACGAGAGAGGAATGGGGGCCGAGGGCGCAGGAACAATGGTCGGGGCGGGCGCGGCAGTCTCGGGTACCGTTGTGCCCACCAGATAACGAATCTTGTACTTGCCGACTTCGATGACGTCGTTGTGCTCAAGCGCCTGCTTCTTGATGGCACGCCCGTTGACGTAGGTGCCGTTCGTGCTGTTGAGGTCTTCCAGGTAGACATCGCCGCCGATCATGTGCAGCACGGCATGCTCACCGCTGATCGCGAGATTGTCGATCACGATGTCGTTGTAGGGCCGCCGCCCCAGCGTGGTGCGGTCCTTGGCGAGCGTCACCTCCTTGATGACGACGCCGTCGATCGAAACGATCATTTTCGGCATGGCCGACTCCTGCATCTCGTTCTTTTGTTCACAGCGGGCCCTTCCGGCGGATGGTTCAAAGAGCCCGACGACCCCGACATCCCCAGTATTCACACGCCGCCCGCCCGGGCAAGGACAACCGAAATGTTATCCCTGCCGCCATTGTCGTTCGCACTTGCAACCAAAAGTGTTGCTTTTTCCGGGAGGCCGATATCTTGTAACAAAAGCGTGAAAAGCTGCGCGTCGGAAACCATCTCACTCAAGCCGTCGGAACATAGCAGGAAAAGGTCGCCAATCCTCACGTCGTGTTCGTGCAGTTCGAGCTCGACATGGCGCTCGATGCCAAGCGCCCGCGTGACCAGGTTGCGATGCGGCGACTGGATCGCTTGCTCCGGCGTGATCGCGCCGGCGTCGAGTTGCTCCTGCAGCAGGGAGTGATCGCGGGTGAGCAATGCCAGTTGGCCATCGCGCAGGCGATAGCAGCGCGAATCGCCGATGTGGCCAACGATGGCCCGCTCCGGCCCGAAAGCCGCCAGCACCAGCGTCGTCCCCATGCCTTGGAGTTGCGCGTTTGCAACACCTGCCTCGAGAATCGCGGCGTTGGCCTCATCCGTGCCGGCCTGCAGCGCGCGGCGAACCGCTTTCGGATTGGCACCCGGTCCGGCGTGAGCGAGCCAGCGGCCGAAGCTGGCTTGTAACAGCGCGATCGCCATCCCGCTGGCAACCTCGCCACCGTTGTAGCCACCCATGCCGTCGGCCAGCAGGACCAGGCCCAGGGAAGCGTCGAAGGCGATCGTGTCCTCGTTGTTGGCGCGCACCCGGCCCGGGTCCGTGAGCGCGGCGAAGTCCCAGGTCAGGGAGCCGTTGGCAGGAGAGACAGGAGCGCCGAAGTTCGCCATGGGTGGGTTCAGGTAAAAACAGCCATCAGATCGTGGCGTGGCTGCGTTTCTGCAGCCACTTGCCGACGGCGACGACGAAAACCGCCCCGACGGCCGCGCCCGCATAGTGCAACAAGGGATTGGCTGCCAAAACGCCGCTCAGCGAAGTGTCGCTGACGATGGTCTCGCCACCAACCCAGCCGATGAGGGCCGCGCCGAGTATGACGATGATCGGGAAACGCTCCATGAGCTTGATCATCAGCGTACTGCCGAAAATCACCAACGGAATACTGATCGCCAAGCCCAGAACCAGCAGCACCATGCTGCCCTGCGCGGCAGCGGCGACCGCGATCACGTTGTCCAGGCTCATCACGAGGTCGGCCAGCAGGATGGTCCGTACCGCCGCCATCATGCTGCCGTGCGCCTTCCCGCCACCGTCATCTTCTTCCTCGTCGCCGAGAAGCTGAAGACCGATCCACAGCAGCAATGCGCCGCCGAGGATCTGCAGGTAAGGCAGGGCAAGCAGCCTGGCCGCCACCACGGTGAGTGCGATCCGCAGCACCACGGCCGCCCCGGAGCCCCACATTACGGCCTTGCGCTGCTGATGCGGCGGCAGCGAACGGGCCGCCATCGCGATCACGACCGCGTTGTCGCCCGAAAGGATGATGTTGATCCAGACAATCTTGACCAGACCGATCCAGAATTCCGCCGTTTGCAAATAGTCCATGTCTCTTCTTCTCCACCTCTTATTTATTGAAAAAGCGCTCGCAATCTGAATTGCGAGCGCTTCTTCTTATGTGCTTGCGTGAGGCCAGACTTCAGTTCAGAGAAGTGCCTTGAGACGCACGGCCAGTTCCGAGAAGTTGCGCGTCACGGTGAATCCGCACTCTTCCATGATCGCGAGCTTGGCGTCCGCCGTATCGGCACCGCCGGAAATCAGCGCGCCCGCGTGACCCATGCGCTTGCCGGGAGGGGCAGTCACACCCGCGATGAAACCGACGATCGGCTTCTTCATGTTGTCCTTGCACCAGCGTGCCGCGTCGGCTTCGTCGGGGCCGCCGATTTCGCCGATCATGATGACGGCGTCGGTGTCGGGATCGTCGTTGAAGGCCTTCATCACGTCGATGTGCTTGAGGCCGTTGATCGGGTCGCCGCCGATGCCCACGGCGCTCGATTGGCCCAGGCCGATCTCGGTCAGCTGTGCCACGGCTTCATAGGTCAGTGTGCCCGAGCGGCTCACCACGCCGATGCGGCCCTTGCGATGGATGTGGCCGGGCATGATGCCGATCTTGATTTCGTCGGGCGTGATGAGACCGGGGCAGTTCGGGCCCAGCAGCAGGGTCTTCTTGCCGCCAGCGGCTTCCTTGGCCTTCATCTTGTTGCGCACCATCAGCATGTCGCGCACGGGGATGCCTTCGGTGATGCAGATCGCCATGTCGAGGTCGGCCTCGACGGCTTCCCAGATCGCGGCGGCGGCGCCGGCTGGCGGCACGTAGATCACCGACACGGTGGCGCCGGTCTGCGTTGCGGCTTCCTTGACCGAGCCGAAGATCGGAATGTTGAAGATCGACTCGCCGGCCTTCTTCGGATTCACGCCCGCCACGAAACAGTTCTTGCCGTTCGCGTATTCCTGGCACTTCTCCGTGTGGAATTGACCGGTCTTGCCGGTGATGCCTTGGGTGATGACTTTGGTGTCTTTGTTGATGTAGATCGACATGACTTGTTCCTTAGGCCTTGACTGCTGCGACGACCTTCTGGGCCGCGTCCGCCATGGTGTCGGCGCTGATGATGGGAAGGCCGGAGTCGGCCAGCAGCTTCTTGCCTTCGACTTCGTTGGTGCCCTTCATGCGCACCACGAGAGGCACTTGCAGATTGACCGCCTTGCAAGCCGCGATCACGCCGGTGGCGATGGTGTCGCACTTCATGATGCCGCCGAAGATGTTGACCAGGATGGCCTTCACGTTCTTGTTCTTCAGCATGATCTTGAAGGCTTCGGTCACCTTCTCGGGGGTGGCGCCGCCGCCCACGTCGAGAAAGTTGGCCGGCTCGCCGCCGAAGAGCTTGATGGTGTCCATGGTCGCCATGGCCAGGCCGGCGCCGTTCACCAGGCAGCCGATGTTGCCGTCGAGGCTGATGTAGGCGAGATCGAACTTGCTGGCTTCGACTTCGGCCGCATCTTCTTCGTCGAGGTCGCGGTAGGCCACGATCTCGGGATGGCGGAACAGGGCATTCGGGTCGAAGTTGAACTTCGCATCCAGCGCCTTGATATTGCCGTTGCCTTCGAGGATCAGTGGGTTGATCTCGACCAGGGAGGCGTCGGTCTCCATGTAGATCTTGTAGAGCTTCTGGAGCACGTCGACGGCCTGCGCCTGCGACGCTTCGGGGATGCCGATGCCGGCGGCCAGCTTCCTGGCCTGCGCGTCTGTCAGGCCGGTGGCCGGATCGACGAAGTCGGTGATGATCTTGTCGGGCGTGGAGTGGGCCACTTCCTCGATGTCCATGCCGCCCTCGCTGGAGACGATGAACGCGACCTTCTGGGTCGCGCGGTCCGTCACAGCGGAGACGTAATACTCTTTCTTGATGTCGGCGCCGTCTTCGATCAGCAGGCGGCGGACCTTCTGGCCTTCAGGACCGGTCTGGTGCGTCTTGAGCTGCATGCCGAGGATCTCACCCGCGAGCTTCTTGACCTCATCGATGGAGCGCGCGAGCTTGACGCCGCCCCCCTTGCCGCGGCCACCGGCGTGGATCTGGGCCTTGACCACCCACACGGGGCCGCCGAGTTTCTGGGCGGCCTCGACCGCCTCCTGCACCGTGTACGCGGGGATGCCACGCGGCACGGGCACGCCGAATTTGGCAAGAATTTCCTTGCCTTGGTACTCGTGAATCTTCATGAGGGTGTCTCTCGGAACGAAGTTGAGAAGAAAGAGAAGAAGAGAAGCGAAAAGAGAGCGGGAGAATCTGGCTGTTGTCCACGGGCCACGGCGCCCTGGGAAGGCGGGGGCGGCGAACAACCGGGGACTGTATCATGGTGCGCCGCACCAACGCCGAACGCGCCGCTGCGGTCAATACGTAGTTTTCCATAGGCCCCTACCATGCCCAAGGTCTTCATCGACGGCGAGGCCGGCACCACCGGCCTGCAGATTCGCGAGCGGCTCCAGTCGATGCCGCAGATCGAACTCGTGAGCATCGCGCCCGAGTTGCGAAAGGATGTGGCCGCCAAGCGCTCCCTCATGGCCGGCGTCGACCTGGTCGTGCTGTGCCTGCATGACGACGCCGCGCGCGAGTCCGTCGCGCTGATCGACCAGCTCGAAGGCCGCCGCCCCAAGATCATCGACGCCTCGACGGCCCATCGCACCGCGGCGGGCTGGGTGTTCGGCTTCCCCGAACTCGTGGCGGGCCAGAAGGAAGCCGTGGCCAGGGCCGAGCGCGTGGCCAATCCCGGCTGCTACGCCACCGGCGCGATTGCCATGGTCCGCCCCTTGGTCGACGCCGGGCTGCTGCCGGCCGACTACCCCATCGCCCTGCCTTCGGTCAGCGGCTATTCGGGCGGCGGTCGCACCATGATCGAGGCCTACGAGAAGGGCGAAGCGCCCCTCTTCGAGACCTATGCGCTGGGCCTCAAGCACAAGCACATCCCGGAAATCATGAAATACACGGGCCTCACCCGCCGGCCCGTGTTCATTCCCTCGGTCGGCAACTTCAAGCAGGGCATGCTGGTCAATCTGCCGTTGCACCTGGACGACCTGCCCGGGCGGCCCCGGGCCAGCGACCTGCATGAAGCGCTGGCGGCCCACTACGCGAAGAGCAACACGCCGGAGAAGTTCGTGAAGGTGCTGCCCCCCAGTGCGGACGGCAAAATCGACGCGCTCGGCCTGAACGACACCAACGAACTCGAGATCCGCGTGTTTCCCAACGAAGACCACCGCCATGCGGTCGTCATCGCCCGCCTCGACAACCTGGGCAAGGGCGCCAGCGGCGCCGCGGTGCAGAACCTCAAGCTGATGCTCCGGCTCTGAGCCGATCGGGCCTCAGGCCGCCTGTTCATTCGTCAGGGTCGTACCGAAGCACCCTGGCAACGACCGCGCCAGCGAACCCTCGTGCCAGCAGGAAGCGCGTTTGCTTCGCGCGTTCCGCGGCGTCCCGCGGCACTTCGCCGAAGCGCCGCTTCCAGACCTCGCGTGCGCGGTCGAACTCGCTCTCCTGCAGGCCCGCGACCGCCTCGGCGACAGCGTCGGGTGCAATCCCCTTGTGCAGCAGTTCCTGCCGCACGCGCGCCGCGCCATGTCGTGAGGCGCGCTGGTGCAACACCGACTGCACCACCCTCGCCTCGCTGATGAAATCCTTGGCGGCCAGCTCGTCCAGCGCGCGGGCCAGCGTGCCGGCTTCCTCTTCGTATTTCGCGAGCTTGCGCTCGAGTTCGACACGCGAATGCTCGCGCTGGCTCAAGAGGCGCAGTGCGCGGCCCTTGAGCGATGGCCCTGCAAAAGCCACTTCCCCTGCTCTTGCTTATTTCTCGGGCGTGACGTCGGCAGCTTCCGCGAGCAGCGGAATGCCCAGCGATTCGCGCACCTTGTTCTCGATCTCGCGCGAGAGCGTCGGGTTCTCGCGCAGGAACTCGCGCGCGTTGTCGCGGCCCTGCCCGATCTTCTCGCCGTTGTAGGCGTACCAGGCGCCCGACTTGTCGACGATCTTGGCGGTCACGCCCATGTCGATGATCTCGCCCTCGCGGCTGATGCCCTCGCCGAACAGGATGTCGAACTCGGCCGTCTTGAAGGGTGGCGAGACCTTGTTCTTGACCACCTTGACCTTGGTCTCGTTGCCGATCGCCTCGTCGCCCTTCTTGATGGTGCCGATGCGGCGGATGTCCAGGCGCACCGAGGCGTAGAACTTCAGCGCATTGCCGCCGGTGGTGGTTTCGGGCGAGCCGAACATCACGCCAATCTTCATGCGGATCTGGTTGATGAAGATGACCATGCAGTTGGTCTTCTTGATGGTGGCGGTCAGCTTGCGCAGCGCCTGGCTCATCAGGCGCGCCTGCAGCCCGGGGAGCGAGTCGCCCATTTCGCCTTCGATTTCGGCCTTGGGCGTGAGCGCGGCGACCGAGTCGATGACGATCAGGTCGACCGCGCCGGAACGCACCAGCGAATCGACGATCTCGAGTGCCTGCTCGCCGGTGTCCGGCTGGCTGATGAGCAGGTCGGACAGGTTCACGCCGAGCTTCTGCGCGTATTGCACGTCGAGCGCATGCTCGGCATCGACGAAGGCGCAGGTGCCGGCCTGGCGCTGCATCTCGGCGATGACTTGCAGCGTGAGCGTGGTCTTGCCCGAGGATTCGGGGCCGTAGATTTCGATCACGCGGCCGCGCGGCAGGCCGCCGACGCCGAGCGCGATGTCCAGGCCCAGCGAACCGGTGGAGACCACCTGGATGTCCTCCAGCGCCTCGCCTTCGCCCAGCCGCATGATCGTGCCCTTGCCGAACTGCTTTTCGATCTGGGCCAGGGCGGCTTGCAGAGCCTTGGCCTTTTCGGTGTTAGCGCCTGCGATGCTGGTGCCCTTGACGACTGCGTCCATGTGGAAATCTCCTTGAATATCAACGGGTTGGATTCGATTCATCCCGCTGCTTTTAATTACAGGCTGGATGCTTGAACAGTAGTGTAGGGGCTGATGGGTCGGAGTAAACCCATTTTTTGGTCAGCTTGCCTTACTATCGAAGCGCCATGACAGCCTCCGACTTCCACATCGACCACGATGCCTGGCGCCAGACGCACCTGGGTCGCCTGCTGGGCCACGCCATGCGCCGCTTCGACGAGCGGGTGCTGGCCTTAATGGCCCATGACGCCGACGTGCCGCTCGCGCTTTCCAACCTCGCGGCGCGCGCGCAGGTCAGCGCCGCGCACGTGCACATCACGCGCCATCTCGCACGCGAGGGTTCCCGGCTCACGGAACTGGCCGAGCGCGCCGGCATGACCAAGCAAGCCATGGGCAAGCTGGTCGACCAGTGCGAGGCCTGGGGGCTGGTCACGCGCGGCCCCGATCCGCTCGATGCGCGCGCGCGGCGCGTGCTCTTCACCGCCGACGGACTGGCCTGGCTCGGGGCCTTTCAGAAGGCCGTGACCCAGGCGGAAAAAGAGTTTCGCGCCAGCGTCGGCGACGAGATCGCCACCGTGGTAACGATCGGACTCGAAGCGTATGCAGCGGCCTAGAATCCGGCCGAAGAAGAGAGGGAACACAATGTTCGGAGGCTCGGCATGCGGATACTGATTGCGGAAGATGACCAGGTGCTCGCCGATGCCCTGCTGCGCAGTCTGCGCACTTCCGGCGCGGCGGTGGACCACGTGGCGACGGGTTCCCAGGCCGATGCCGCGCTGATGACCAACAGCGAATTCGACCTGCTCATCCTGGACCTCGGCCTGCCGAAGATGCATGGCCTCGAAATCCTGAAGCGGCTGCGCGCGCGCGGCTCGCAACTGCCGGTACTGGTGCTGACCGCGGCGGACAGCGTCGAGGAACGCGTCAAGGGCCTGGACTACGGCGCCGACGACTACATGGCCAAGCCCTTCTCGCTGCAGGAACTCGAGGCGCGCGTGCGCGCGCTCACGCGGCGCGGCATGGGCGGAACCAGCAATGCGATCAAGCACGGCCCCCTGGTCTATGACCAGGCCGGGCGGGTCGCCACCATCGACGGCAAGATGATCGAGCTGTCGGCGCGCGAGTTGGGCTTGCTCGAAGTGCTGTTGCAGCGCGCCGGGCGCCTGGTGAGCAAGGACCAGTTGGTCGAGCGGCTGTGCGAATGGGGCGAGGAAGTGAGCCTGAACGCGATCGAGGTCTACATCCACCGCCTGCGCAAGAAGATCGAGAAGGGCCCGGTGCGCATCGCCACCGTGCGCGGGTTGGGTTACTGCCTCGAGAAGATCCAGGCCTGAATGTTGCCGTCGCGGATGCGCGCCTTCGCGGCCGCCGCCGGGCCGCCCCAAGGCAAACCAGGGGGCACCCTCACTTGAAGCTCTTTCAGCGCGCACAGCGTTCACTCTTCGGCGAGATCCTGGATTGGATGCTCACGCCGCTCCTGCTGCTGGTGCCGGTCAGCATCGGCGTGACCTGGCTGGTGGCGCAAGGCATTGCCAACGCCCCCTACGATCGCGCACTCGAATACAACATCCAGACACTGGCGAAGTCGGTGGACTTGAAGGGGGGCCCTGGCCGCCTGGAACTGGCGCCAGTAGCGCGTGAAGTCCTGCGCACCGATGGTTCAGACCAGATGTTCTATCAGCTGCTCGATAGTCAAGGCGCACTGGCCGACGGTGAACGGGAGTTGCCCTATCCCGGCACCGACGATGTGCCGGTACCCGGCGTGGTCTACCTGCGCAACGGCATGGTCCACGGCAAGCCCGTTCGCATCGCCGCCCTCTGGCTCGATGGCGCCACGCCCGAAGCGCCACCCGCGCTGCTCCAAGTGGCAGAGACGCGCGACAAGCAATCCGTGCTCGCGACTGAAATCATCAAGGGCGTGCTGCTGCCCCAGTTCGCGATCCTTCCGCTGGCCGTGCTCCTCATCTGGCTTGCGCTGGTGCGCGGCATCAAGCCCTTGTCGGTGGTGGAAGCGCGCATCCGCGAACGCCGGCCCGGAGACCTGAGCCCGCTCGATGAATCCTCCGTGCCGCTCGAGGTGGTGCCGCTGGTGCTGTCGGTCAACGACCTGCTGAGCAAGCTCAACGACTCGATCGGCACCCAGAAGCGCTTCCTCGCCGATGCGGCGCACCAGCTCAAGACACCGCTCGCCGGCCTGCGCATGCAGGCCGATCTCGCGCAGCGCGAGGGCGCCAACGCCGATGAACTCAAGCAGTCGCTCAAGCAGATCGGCCGCGCGAGCGTGCGCGCCACGCACACCGTGAACCAGCTGCTGTCGCTGGCGCGCGCCGAAAGCAGCGGCGCCAACATCGGGCGGCAGCCCTGCGACCTTGCGCGACTCACGATCGAAGTGGTGCGCGAAGCCGTGCCGCGCGCCATCGACAAGCGCATCGACCTGGGCTACGAGGGCGCCGAAGCCGGCGCGCCGGGCGTCCTGCTCGAAGGCAACCCGACGCTCCTGAAGGAACTGGTGCGCAACCTGGTCGACAACGCGATCAACTACACGCCCTCGACACCGGAGCGGCCGGGCGTGATCACGGCGCGGGTGCTGGCCGACCCCTTCGGCCGCATCGTCATGCTGCAGGTCGAGGACAACGGCCCCGGCATCCCCGAGAGCGAGCGGGAACTGATCTTCCAGCCCTTCTACCGCGTGCTCGGCAACGAGGCCGACGGCTCCGGGCTGGGCCTGCCGATCGTGCGGGAGATCGCGCGCCAGCACTTCGCGACCGTGCGGCTGGAAGATGCCCATCCCGGCCAGCGACCGCCCGGGGCACTCTTCAGCCTGCGCTTCGACACGAACGCCGCGGCGGCGCCACCCCGGCGTGCCTAGGGTTTGGTGGCCGCGGGCTCGTCCTTGCGGATCTGAAGCAGCTGCGGCCGGATCTGCTGCGCCAGGCGCTGCGGCTCGGTTTCGGTGAAGCGCGCCGGCTCCATGCCGAAGACGGCCAGCCCGCCGCGGGTCCAGGCGTAGTAACCGAGGTTGGCCACGAGCAACAAGAGGAATACGGCGAACGCGCGCATGGTCATTGCGGCGCACGGCGCGGCCGCACGCTGACTTCCGCGCTGGAGATCGTCTTCAGTCCCGACGTGGTCCGCACGAGCAGTTCGCCACCCCAGCCCACGCCTTCGCACAGGCCCTCGGTCCCGTCGCTGAGGTAGACCTCGCGGCCGCGCAGCACGTCGCGCGCGGCGAAGCGCTCGGCAAAGGGGACGAAGCCCCGTTCGGCGAACAGGAACACGTCACGAACCAGCGGCACGGCGATCTCGCGCAAGACCTCGGCCGGGGTAGCGAGGGGCCGCGACTCCTGAAGCCAGGCCGGCGCGGTGCTCAGGCCCTTGGCCTCGCGCGGGCCGATGTTGACGCCGATGCCGATCACCAGATAGCGCTCGGCGGCATCGGCCTGAAGCAGGGCGGTCTCGATCAGGATGCCGCCGAGCTTGCGGTCCTCGACCCAGAGATCATTGGGCCACTTGAGCGCGAGCCGCCCGGTGCCCGCAGGATCGAGGCTTTCCGCCACGCTGACGCCGACGGCCAGCGAAAGCCCGGACCAGTCCCTGGGCACCAGCGGCAGGCCGAGCGAGAACGTCAGGGATGCGGCCGCGCGCGCATGCTGTGCGCTCTGCCAGCTTCGCCCCATCCGGCCGCGCCCGGCACTTTGCCGCTTGGCGACCAGCAGCACGGGCAGGCAACGGCCGTCGCGCGCGCGCCGCATCAGTTCGCTGCTGGTCGAATCGATCTCCTCGACGACCTCGACCGCCAGCCCCGGCAGAAGCGGGGCCAGCGCGCCGGCAATCTCTTCCTCGAACCAGGGAGCGGCCATGGTCAGCGCTTGCCGGCCTTCGCGCCCTTCGCGGCGCCGTCCTTCTTCCTGGCCGCCTTGTCCTTTCTTGCGGCCTTGTCCTTCTTTTCGGCCTTGGCCAGCTTGGCCTTCTTGTCCTTCTTCTTGTCCTTCTTCTTGGGCTTGGGCGTCAGCAGCGTGCCCCGGCAGCTCTCGGAGCCGCACCAGCAAGGGAATTCGGCCTTCAGCRCCTTCGTGTAGGGCTCGTCGATGATCAGGCCGTAGTCGTAGCTCAGCTCCTCGCCGGCCGCGATGTTGCGCAGCGCCTTGATGAAGACCCGGCCGTCCACCTCGTCGGCCTCGCAGCTCGGATCGCACGAATGGTTGATCCAGCGGGAGGCATTGCCGTTCACGTTGCCGTCGATCACATGGCCGTCATCGATGTGAAAGTAGAAGGTGTGATTGGGCTGGGAGGGGTCATGCGGGTGGCGGCGCAGGGCCTCCTTCCAGCTGATCACCTCACCCTTGTATTCGATGACCGTCTCGCCTTCCGCGATGTCCTGCAGGGCGAAGACGCCATTGCCATGAACGCTGGAGCGGCGCGTCTGGATTCGGCGGCCGCCGGAAATGGGGGATTTGGAAGGCATCGCCGAAGTCTGTTAGTTTGAATATGTACGCATGCGCGTGCGCGTACGCACGCGAGAAGCGCCAGATTGTAGATGTGGGCCCTCATGGGCCCGCACTGTGTGTCGCCGCCGCCCCCCCCCGGGGCCCGGCGCCGGCCCGAACCTAGGATGGAATTGTTGAGATGAAGACATTGGTGATTGCAGAGAAGCCGTCGGTGGCCCAGGACATCGTGCGAGCGCTCACGCCCATAGCTGGCAAGTTCGAAAAGCACGAGGAGCACTTCGAGAACGACAAGTACGTCGTCACGAGCGCCGTCGGCCACCTGGTCGAGATCCAGGCGCCCGAGGAATTCGATGTCAAGCGGGGCAAGTGGAGCTTCGCCAACCTGCCCGTGATCCCGCCGCACTTCGACCTGAAGCCGGTCGACAAAACCAAGACCCGCCTCAACGCGGTCGTGAAACAGGCCAAGCGCAAGGACGTGACCCAGCTCGTCAACGCCTGCGACGCGGGCCGGGAAGGTGAACTGATCTTCCGGCTCATCGAGCAATATGCCGGGGGCAAGTCGCCTCTGGGCAAGCCGGTCAAGCGCCTCTGGCTGCAGTCGATGACGCCGCAGGCCATCCGTGACGGCTTCGAGCAGCTGCGCACCGACAAGCAGATGCAGGGCCTGGCCGATGCGGCGCGTTCCCGCTCCGAGGCGGACTGGCTGGTCGGCATCAACGGCACGCGCGCCATGACCGCCTTCAACTCGCGCGACGGCGGCTTCTTCCTGACCACCGTGGGGCGGGTGCAGACGCCCACGCTCTCGGTGGTGGTCGAGCGCGAGGAGAAGATCCGCAAGTTCGTGAGCCGAGACTACTGGGAAGTGCACGGCAGCTTCGCGGCCGAGGCTGGCGATTACCCCGGCAAGTGGTTCGACCCCCAATGGAAGAAGCCGCCGCCCGGCCCCGACGGCTTGCCCGACCCCGAGCAACGCGCCGATCGTGTCTGGAACGAGCGCGAAGCGCGCGAGATCGCCGATGCCGCGTGCGGCAAGCCGGCGACCGTCACCGAGGAAAGCAAGCCCACCACGCAAGCCTCGCCGCTGCTCTTCGACCTGACCTCGCTGCAGCGCGAGGCCAACGGCCGCTTCGGCTTCAGCGCCAAGACCACGCTGGCGCTGGCGCAAAGCCTCTACGAGCGCCATAAGGCCCTGACCTACCCGCGGACCGACTCGCGCGCCTTGCCCGAGGACTACCTGCCGGTGGTCAAGGACACCATGGGCATGCTCGCCAACAGCGGCATGAAGCATCTCGCGCCCTTCGCCAGGCAGGCGATCGACGGCAACTACGTCAAGCCGACGAAACGCATCTTCGACAACAGCAAGGTCAGCGATCACTTCGCGATCATCCCCACGCTGCAGGCGCCCAGCGGCCTGTCGGATGCCGAACAGAAGCTCTACGACTTCGTCGTGCGGCGCTTCCTGTCGGTGTTCTTCCCGAGCGCCGAATACCAGGTGACGACGCGCATCAGCACGGTCGAGCAGGGCGGCAGGAAATACCCGTTCCGCACCGATGGCAAGGTGCTCGTGAAGCCGGGCTGGCTCGCCATCTACGGCAAGGAAGCCCAGGACGACGAGAAGGAAGACGACAAGGACGGCAAGCGCCTGGTGCCGGTGAAGCCCGGCGAGGTGGTGCGCGCCGAATCGGTCGACCTCAAGGGCCTCAAGACGAGGCCCCCCGCGCGCTACTCCGAAGCGACCCTGCTCGGCGCCATGGAAGGCGCCGGCAAGACCATCGACGACGACGAGCTGCGCGAGGCCATGCAGGAGAAGGGCCTGGGCACGCCAGCGACGCGCGCCGCCACGATCGAAGGGCTGATCGCCGAGAAGTACATGCTGCGCGAAGGGCGGGAACTCATTCCCACCGCCAAGGCTTTCCAGCTCATGACGCTGCTGCGCGGCCTCGGCGTCGAAGAACTCTCCAAGGCCGAACTCACGGGCGAGTGGGAATACAAGCTCGCCCAGATGGAGCACGGCAAGCTCAGCCGCGATGCCTTCATGCGGGAGATCGCCGAAATGACGCAGCACATCGTCAAGAAGGCCAAGGAATACGACCGCGACACCGTCCCGGGCGACTACACCACGCTCTCCACGCCATGCCCCAATTGCGGCGGCGTGGTGAAGGAGAACTACCGGCGCTACACCTGCACCGGCAAGCCGGGCCAGGAACCCTGCGGCTTCTCCTTCGGCAAATCGCCGGCCGGCCGGACCTTCGAGGTGGCCGAGGCCGAGGCGCTGCTGCGCGACAAGCGCATCGGTCCGCTGGAGGGCTTCCGCTCCAAGGCGGGCTGGCCCTTCACCTCGGAGATCATCCTCAAGTTCGACGAGGAGGCGAAGAACTGGAAGCTGGAGTTCGACTTCGGCGACGACAAGAACGCCGAGTCCGGCGAGATCGTCGACTTCAGCGGCCAGGAATCGCTGGGCCCGTGCCCAAAGTGCGCCTCGCGCGTGTTCGAGTACGGCAGCAACTATGTCTGCGAGAAGTCGGTGCCGACGCACGAACAGCCGACGCCGAGTTGCGACTTCAAGACCGGCAAGATCATCCTGCAACAGCCGGTGGAGCGCGCGCAGCTCGAGAAGCTGCTCGCCACCGGCAAGACCGACCTGCTCGACAAGTTCGTTTCGATGCGCACGCGACGCGCCTTCAAGGCCTTCCTCGCCTGGAACAAGGAAGAGGGCAAGGTGACCTTCGAATTCGAGCCACGCACCAGCAAGTTCCCGCCGCGCAAGACCTTCGCCAAGGCGGCGCCGGCCGCCGCCAAGAAGGCCGCGCCGGCAGGCAAGACGGCGCCGGCGAAGAAGGCCGCGGCCAAGAAAGCCGCCGCGCCGAAGGCGCCTCGCAAGACCGGCGCCGGGCTCAAGCCGAGCGAGGCGCTGGCGGCGGTGATCGGCGCCGAACCGGTGGCGCGCACCGAGGTCATCAAGAAGCTCTGGGACTACATCAAGGCCAACAAGCTCCAGGATGCGGTCAACAAACGCGCCATCAACGCCGATGCCAAGCTGAAACCCGTGTTCGGCAAGGACCAGGTGACGATGTTCGAGCTGGCCGGCATCGTCGGCAAGCACCTCGGCTGACGCCAGGGATCAGGCCGCCGGCGCGAAATCGGTGGAAGACGAAAGCCCCTCCCACCGCTTGATCTCTTCCTGCAGCAGGCCGAGCTTCTCGCGCACCAGCTTGACCGCGTCCGGGCCGAGCAGCAGGTGGGCCGGTGGGGCATCGACCCGGGTGATCTCGATCATCGCGCGCGCGGCTTTCGCCGGGTCGCCGGACTGCTTGCCGTTGCGGGCCAGCCGCGAAGCGCGCACCGGCCCCATGAGCGCTTCGTAGTCCGGGATGCTCTGCGGCGCGCGAACCATCGAGCGGCCCGCCCAGTCGGTGCGGAAGCCTCCGGGCTCCACGGCCGTCACGTGGATGCCCAGGCCGCGCAGCTCCTTGCCGAGCGCCTCCGAGATGCCTTCGAGCGCGAACTTGCTGCCGTGGTAGTAGCCCAGCCCGGGCATGGTGATGAATCCGCCCATCGAGGTGATGTTCAGGATGCGCCCGCGGCGGCGTGCGCGCATGAAGGGCAGCACGGCCTTGGTGACAGCGACGGCGCCGAACACATTGACGTCGAATTGCCGGCGCAGGTCGTCGAGCGATGACTCCTCGACCGTGCCCTCGTGCCCGTACCCGGCGTTGTTGACCAGCACGTCGATGGGGCCGACCGTGGCTTCGACCTCGGCGACCGCGCCTTCGACCTCCGCATGGTGCGTGACGTCGAGCACGCGGGCGAACGAGCGGCCCGGCTGCAGCGCATCGAATTCGGCGCGCGCCGCCTCGTTGCGCACGGTGCCGACGACGCGTTCGCCGGCAGCCAGCGCCTCGGTCGCCAACGCCCGGCCGAAGCCGCTGCTGACGCCGGTGATGAACCAGATCCTGGGGGTGGTGGATGACATGGGGAAGTCCTTTCGTAGGGGTGACCAGGGGATGAACGGACTTTGCGCTCGATCGACCTTGTTGATAATCCGCTCAATCAACGAAGAGCCTTGAAGCGGATCTTCAAGATCAACCGGCCCGTATATCCCGTGCGACAACACCCCCTCGACGGCCTCGCCACCTTTGTCTGCGTCGCGGAACTGCGCGGCTTCTCGGCCGCGGCCGTGCGCCTGGCCGTATCGCCCTCCGCCGTGAGCCAGGCCATCCGGCAACTGGAGGCAAGGGTGGGCGTGCCGCTCTTCAACCGCACCACCCGCAGCGTGGCCCTGACCGAGGCCGGCAGCCGCTTCCTGGAGCGCGTGCGCCCGGCATTGCAGGAACTGAGCTCGGCCGCGGAAGAACTCAGCGATACCGGCGGCCGCCCCTCGGGCCTCCTGAGGCTCAACCTGCCGCGCGCTGCCTACCTCTTCGTGCTGCAGCCGGTCCTCGGCCGCTTCCTGCGCGCCTACCCCGACATCGACATGGAGATCTCGATCGACAGCTCGCTGGTCGACATCGTCGACGCGGGCTTCGATGCCGGCATGCGCTTCGGCGGCAAGGTGGAGCGCGACATGGTGGCCGTCAAGGTCGGACCGCCGCTGGCCAACTGCATCGTCGCTTCCCCGCGCTACTTGGCCGAGCGCGGCCTGCCCGCGCATCCGCGCGACTTGCTGGCGCACGATTGCATCGGCTACCGCTTCGCGAGTTCGGGCCAATTGGAGCGCTGGGAGTTCCGCAAGGAAGGCGAGGTCTTCGCGCTCCCGCTGACGGGGCGGCTGGTGCTCAACGACGTCGCCGTGATGCTCGATGCGGCCATCGACGGCATCGGCGTCGCCAACCTGATCAGCGCCTACACCGAGCGCGCCATCGAGGACGGCCGCCTGATGCGGCTGCTGCCCGAATGGTGCCCGCCGCTGCCCGACCTGACCCTGTATTACCCCGACCGCCGGCGGGTGCCGCCCAAGCTGCGCGTGCTGATCGACTTCCTGCGCGACGCCCATGGGCGTAGGCAGCGCGCGGTTCAGCGCATCAGCAGCGCCTGCCGCAGCAGCCGCGCGGCGCGGTTGCGGATGCGGCCCGGCGCGCTGCGCAGCGGCCCCTTGGGGCTCACTTTCGCGGTCGCGCAGGCCCACAGGAAGTCCTGCAGGATGGCCGTGTCGTCCACCGTCTCGCCGCCGCCGACCTGATGGAACTCCGGATGCCACTGGGTGGCCGCGATGTAGCTGCGGCCCCGGTCGGCCCGGCGGCGGATGGCCTCGGGCACGCGGTCGGGAATGCTCCAGGCGTCGACCTCGAAGCCCGGCGCGAGGTCTTTCACGCCCTGGTGATGGATGCTGTTGACCCGGGCGGTCTCCACGCCCGGATACAGCTTCGACAGCCGCGAGCCCGGCGTGATGCTGATCGCGTGGAAGTTCTGGTCGTAGGTCACCGGGTCGCGGTGCCGCAGGCCTTGGGGGTGCTGCACCTCGATGTCCTGGTAGAGCGTGCCGCCGAAGGCGACGTTGATGAGCTGCAGCCCGCGACACACGCCGAAGATCGGCTTGCCGGCCTGCTCGAAGGCTTCCACCAGGGCCAGGTCGTAAAGATCGCGGATGCGGTCGCCGATCCAGGCCTCCTTGAGCGGCACTTCGCCGTAGCTGCCCGGCCACACATCGGCCCCGCCATGCATCACCACGCCATCGAGCCATTCGGCGTAGTGCGAGAGCTTGGTATCCCCGCGCGCGGTGGCGCCCGTCGGGCAAGGCACCATCACCACCATCGCGCCCGCCGACATCAGCCAGTGCGCGATCGATTGCTCGACGTACTGCAGCGTCTTGTTGGTGAAGAGCGGACGCTCCGGGTCGGCGTGGAGAAAGCAGGCGGACAAGCCGATTTTCAAACGCCCGGAAACCGTTTGTGACATCGCATTCAGGACTGCGCGGGATGCGCGCCGACCTTGATAGAAAGAAGGACCATTGTGGAGTGTTCCAAAGGCCCGCACAGGCCGCCGACCAACCCGCAGGTGCGTCGGACAGCGCCCCGCAAGGACTGCCGCTCCTACAACGCGCGGGCCCCAGGCGGACGTTGACTTGGGATTTCGGGCACCGCATCATCGGCGCCACTCCAGGAGACCACACGTGAAGACCATCAAGGGACCGGCCATCTTCCTGGCCCAGTTCGCGGGAGATGCCGCACCCTTCAATTCGCTCGATGCGATTGCCGGCTGGGCTGCGGGGCTGGGCTACAAGGGCGTGCAGATCCCCAGCTGGGACAGCCGCATCTTCGACCTGAAGAAAGCCGCGCAGAGCAAGACCTACTGCGACGAAGTGAAGGGCACACTCGCGAGCCACGGCCTCGAGATCACGGAGTTGTCGACGCATCTGCAAGGCCAGCTCGTGGCCGTGCATCCGGCCTACGACGCGGGCTTCGACGGGTTCGCCGCGGCCGAAGTCCGCAACGATCCGGTCAGGCGTCAGAAATGGGCGGTCGAACAACTGCATGACGCCGCACGGGCTTCGGCCAAGCTCGGGCTGACCGCCCACGCGACCTTCTCGGGCGCGCTGGCCTGGCCTTATCTCTATTCGTGGCCACCGCGCCCGGTCGGACTGATCGAGGAGGCCTTCGACGAACTCGCGCGGCGCTGGAAGCCGATCCTCGACCGCTTCGACGAGGCGGGCGTCGACGTCTGCTACGAGATCCATCCCGGCGAGGACCTGCACGACGGCGTGACCTACGAGATGTTCCTCGATCGCGTCGGCAACCATCCGCGCGCCTGCCTGCTGTATGACCCGAGCCATTTCGTCCTGCAGCAGCTCAACTACCTCGACTACATCGACCACTACCACGAGCGCATCAAGATCTTTCACGTGAAGGATGCCGAGTTCAACCCGACGGGCAAGCAGGGTGTGTACGGTGGCTTCCAATCGTGGATCAACCGGGCCGGACGCTTTCGCTCGCTGGGCGACGGACAGGTCGACTTCGGGGCGATCTTCTCGAAGATGGCGGCCTATGACTTTCCCGGCTGGGCGGTCCTCGAATGGGAGTGCTGCATCAAGCACCCCGAAGACGGCGCGCGCGAGGGCGCGAAATTCATCGCCGAGCACATCATCCGCGTGGCCGACCGTGCCTTCGACGACTTCGCCGGTGGCGCGGTCGACGCGGCCGCCAACAAGAAGATCCTCGGTCTGGCCTGAGAGGGCCGCCGCGTCTTCTGTCTTCTATATCCCGGCGGGCTTGCGCAGCGTCTCCATGCGGTCGACCGCGTGGATCCTGACCTTGTGCACCTCCGAGCCCTGCTGCACCGTGAGCTCGACATCCGTGTCGGGCACCGGCCGCCGCCATAGCTGCTTGTAGAAGCCCTCCAGCGTCGTGACCGCGACGCCGTCGATCTCCAGCACGACATCCCCCGGCTGAAGCCCGGCCGCGAGCGCCGGCCCGGCGCTGTCGACGCGGATGATCTCGACGTGACCGCTGTGCTCGTAGGACGAAAGACCGAGCCACGGCCGCATGCTCGCGCGGGTCCTGCCCGTGGTCTGCATCTCCGACAGCACCGGCCGCAGCAACTCGACCGGCACGAACATGTTGCCCGGCAGCGGGTTGTCGCCCCCGCTCGCGTCCATCGTGAACAGGCTGCCGATGCCCAGCAGTTCGCCATTGCGATTGAAGAGCGGCGCGCCGCTGTGGTTGCGCACCGGCGGGCTGGTGAAGATCGCGACCTCGATGTAGTACTCCCAGTAGCCGGAGAAGGGTCGCGTCGCGACCAGCCGCGTGAAGGCCACCTCGGTCCCGCTGCTGCTGCCGGTGGCGACCAGCAGCGGCTCGCCGGGCGTCAGCGCCGAAACGCCCGCGAGCGGCACCGGCTCGATGCCGCGCAGCGGCACCAGCGGCCGTACCAGCCCGAAGCCGGTCGCGAGGTCGTAGGCCACCTGGCGCGCCGGCAGCGTGCGCTCGTCCTGCGTGACGATCTCGATGGTTTCGGCCTCCAGCAGCAGGTAGCCGATGGTGAGGATGAGCCCGTCGGGGCCGATCACCACACCCGAACCGGAGCGCTGCTGGCCGAGCGTTTCGGCGGAGGTTGCGCCATCGGTCACGGTGACGTTCAATGCGACGACGGCGTCGCCCGCGCGCTTGAGCGCCTGGATCTGCGCGCTGGCCGCCAGGGCGGGAACGGCGGCTTCCACGACCGGCAGGGCGAAGAGCAACAGGATGCACGCCGCGAGCAGCCGAAGAAGCCATCGCCAGCGAGCGTGGGCAGGCCAGGCGTGCGGCGGCCGCTGAACGGGGGATCGGAGGGCTTCCATGACCGCGCTCCTTCGAACGATGCTGGCATCATGGTGCGCCGCATGCAGCTCGCCTGCAAGCGGCCTCCGCATGCCCGCTTCAAATAGCAAATAGCAACAGTCATGCCAGATCGGTTAGAATGCGGGGTTCGTTTCGATATCACGACGAAGTACTTTCGTCATCTCGCCGGCTGGCCTGGAATCCCAGGCCCTACATTCTCAAGCCGGCTCTCACAGTGTGTTGGAGCGCCAGACCGGGCGCCCATGATTGCCACCACTGCCTTCGTACTTGTTGAAGCGAACAGCGCGCTGTCCGCTCCGGTGGGCGCCTATTGCGTCATCCCCGGCCGGCCTGCGCTCGTTTTTTCAATTATTTTTCAGCGTTTCGCGGCAGCGCGCGACGCAAGGCTTTCATGGACATCATTCAACACAGCATCGCCGTGGGCAAGTACCTTGTCTCACCCCTCATCAAGAACCTGGACGACGGCGGCTTCGCGGCCTCCGTGTCGATCCGCTCCGGACGCGGCAGCGGCACCCACGACCGCGTCATGCGTTTCACCCCGCGCTTCGGCAGCCATGCCGCGGCCGTACGCTACGCCGTCAATGAAGGCCTCGGCTGGGTGCGCGAGCGCACCGCGCCGCGTGCAGCACCGGCACACTGTGCCGCCTGAACCGATTCCCCCGATTTCTCATCCAATCACGACAACCATTCAGAGGTAATCCATGCCAAAGGAAGAACTGATCGAAATGAACGGCGCAGTGACCGAAGTGCTGCCCGATTCACGCTACCGCGTCACGCTGGACAACGGTCACCAGCTGATCGCCTACAGCGGCGGCAAGATGCGCAAGCATCACATCCGCATCCTGGCGGGTGACAAGGTGTCGCTCGAACTCTCGCCTTACGACCTGACCAAGGGGCGCATCACCTTCCGTCACCTGGAGCGCCGCGGCCCGCCGCCGACAAACTCCGGCAACAACGCGCCGCGCCGCTGATCGACGACGTGACCGGTCCCGCCACCGATTTCGCCACGCTGCCGCTCACGCCGCAAACGCTCGCGAACCTCCAGCTGCTCGGCTACGTGCGGATGACGCCTGTCCAGGCGGCCAGCCTGCCGCCCGCGTTGCTCGGCAAGGACCTGATCGTGCAGGCCAAGACCGGCAGCGGCAAGACCGCCGCCTTCGCGCTGGCCTTGCTCGCCAACCTCAATGCGCGGCGCTTCGCCATCCAGACGATGGTGCTGTGCCCGACGCGCGAACTCGCCGACCAGGTGACGACCGAGATCCGCCGCCTCGCGCGGGCCGAGGAAAACATCAAGGTGGTCACGCTCTGCGGCGGCGTCGCGCTGCGCGGACAGACCGCGAGCCTGGAGCATGGCGCCCACATCGTGGTCGGCACGCCCGGCCGCATCATGGACCACCTCGAGCGCGGCAGCCTGAACCTCGAGGCGCTCAACACCCTGGTGCTCGACGAAGCCGACCGCATGCTCGACATGGGCTTCTTCGACGACATCGCCAAAGTGGCGCGCCAGTGCCCCAAGGAACGCCAGACCCTGCTCTTCTCGGCCACCTATCCCGAGGGCATCGCCAGGCTGAGCGCGCAGTTCATGAAGAACCCGCAGCAGGTCACGGTGCAGGCCCAGCATGAGGAAGGCAAGATCCGGCAGCGCTGGTACGAGGTGAAGGACAGCGAACGGCTGCACGCCGTGAGCCTGTTGCTCAATCACTTCCGCCCGCTCAGCACCCTGGCCTTCTGCAACACCAAGCAGCAGTGCCGCGACCTCGTGCAGGTGCTGCAGGCGCAGGGCTTCAGCGCGTTGGCGCTCTTCGGCGAGCTCGAACAGCGCGAGCGCGACCAGGTCCTGGTGCAGTTCGCCAACCGCAGCTGCTCCGTCCTGGTCGCCACCGACGTCGCCGCGCGTGGCCTGGACATCGCCGAGCTCGAGGCCGTGATCAACGTCGACGTCACGCCCGATGCCGAGATCCACATCCACCGCATCGGCCGCACCGGCCGGGGCGACGCCGAAGGCCTGGCCCTCAACCTCGTCAGCATGAACGAGATGGGCAGCGTCGGGAAGATCGAGCAATTGCAGGGCCGCGAATCCGAGTGGCACCCCCTGGCCGAACTCACGGCCGGCAAGGCCGACACGCAAGGCCCGCTGCAGCCGCCGATGGCCACGCTGCAGATCATCGGCGGGCGCAAGGAGAAGATCCGTGCCGGCGACGTGCTGGGCGCGCTCACCGGCGAGGCCGGCTTCACCAAGGAGCAGGTGGGCAAGATCAACGTCAACGAGTTCTCGACCTATGTGGCGGTCGATCGGCGCATTGCGCGCGAGGCCGTGCACAAGCTTTCCACCGGCCGCGTCAAGGGCAAGTCCGTCAAGGTACGGCTGCTCGACGATGTGGCCTAATTACACCCTTCGAAATTCTTTAACCCGAGCTTCCCATGCCCAAGAAAATCCGCACCGAGGCAGACCGTCTTGCCACTCCCAAGCCCGTCCCGCAACCTGGCTACAACGTCCCCAAGTCGGGTGGCGGCCAGAAGGTCAGCCTGGAGCGCGGCACCGCTACCCGCAGCAAGAAGAATCCGGGCAAGCGGGCCAAGAAGGGCGGCTGAACGCGCGTCGCTTCACCGCGATGCAGCCTCGAAACGCGCCCCCGGGCGCGTTTTTCTTTTTGCAGCCCACCGTTCCATCATGTCCGACGACTACCAGATCGACATCCCGCCCTCGTTCTTCGCGGTCTACACCGATGCGAGACAGCGGCTGAGCGAGCGCATCACCGTCGTGCGTTCGCGCTATGACGTTTGCGAGGACCTCGCCAGCCACCTGGTGCAACAGGCGCAGTTGCTGCATCACGTGGAAGTGCCTTCGGAAGACGAGATCCTGGTGCGCATCCATGCCGGACTGAACTCGCCCGATGCCGGCGTCTCGGCGGCGGAGGCGCAATGGATCGTGCGACGGCTGGCTGAGCTGCTGGGCTGGAACTGTCCCGCACTCGAAGCCCCGCCTGCGTGAGCCGGGCTGCGCCCGCAGAAAAATAGCGCGGCTGGCATCAGCGCCCGTAAAGTGTCGGGCGCCACAACTCACGCGAAGGAGGTCGCATGGCAACGACAGGCAGGATCCCATCCCGGCGCTGGCTCAAGCGCATCGCCATCGCCGTCGCCGCGCTGGTCGTTCTTGCGGCCGCCGCCCTCTTCGCCGGCGACCAGCTGGCCCGCCACAAGATGGAGCGCAAGGTCGATATCGCCGTCAAGGGGGTGCCCTTGCGCGAAGACGCCGCCGCGCTCGAGCGCGGCCGCTATCTCTTTGCCTCGCGCGGCTGCGTCGACTGCCACGGCGCCAAGGGCAACGGCGCGACCATCATCGACGACGGCAAGGGCATGCGCATCGCCGGGCCCAATATCTCGCCCGGCCCCGGCAACGTGGTCGCCGGCTACACCCCGCAGGACTGGGAGCGCTCCATCCGGCACGGCGTGAACCCGAAGGGCCATGCCCTCATGATCATGCCGAGCGAGGACTACAACCGCCTGACAAATGACGACCTCGCCGCGCTGGTCGGCTACGTGCGCCACCTCGCACCGGCGGAAGGCGGCGGCCCCATTCTCGAACTGCCGCTGCCCGTGCGCGTCCTCTACGGCTTCGGAATGATCAAGGACGCCGCCGACAAGATCGACCACTCTCTGCCGCCCGAGCAGCCCGTGGCCGAGGGCGTGAGCGTGAAGCACGGCGCCTATGTGGCGAACATGTGCCAGGGATGCCATGGAGTGAAACTCAACGGCGGCAAGATCCCCGGCGGTCCGCCCGACTGGCCCCCGGCGGCCAACCTGACGCCGGGCGAGGGCACGGTCATGACGCGCTACGCCGACGCGGACGCCCTGGCGCGCCTCTTCAAGACCGGCATGCGTGCCGACGGGACGCCCGTGAAGGTGATGCCCTTCGGATCGCTGCGCGAGCTGAACGACACCGACGTGCGCGCGCTCCACCTGTACTTGAAGAGCCTCTCGCCGAGCCCCCACGGCTGAGCGGGCAGGGCCGTCAGTCGACCTTCGCGCCCGAGGCCTTCACCACCGTGCCCATGGCCACCCAGTCGGCCGCCAGCAGCTTCTGGAAGTCGGCCGCGCTGCTGGTGCGCGGCTCGATGCCCAGCCGCACGAAACGATCCTGCATGACCGGATCGGCCATCACCTTGTTCGCCGCGGCGTTGATCTTGTCGACTTCCGCCTTCGGCGTGGCCGAGGGTGCCAGCAGGCCGATCCACGAGTCGAAGTCGTAGCCCGGCAGGCCGCTCTCGTTGACGGTGGGCAGGTTCGGCAGGAAGGGACTGCGGACCTTGCCGGTGGAAGCCAGCGCCTTGATGCGCGCATCGTTCTGGAAGCCGATCACGCCGATGCTCGCCGAGATCATCGCCTCCACCCGGCCGGCCAGCAGCTCGTTGACGGCCTCGCCGGTCGACTTCATCGGGATGTGCGTCATCTCCAGGCCGGCCTTGGAAAGAAAGGACGCCATCGCCAGGTGCGTGGCGCTGCCGTTGCCCGCCGAGGCGTAGTTGTACTTGCCCGGATGGGCCTTCACCTCGCGGATGAAGTCGGCCGTGTTCGACACCTTCATGCCGCTCGACGCCACCAGCACGTAGCCCGCATTGCCCAGGTTCGCGACGCCGACGAAGTCCTTGAGCGGGTCATAGGGCAGCTTGGCATAGAGGTGCCCCGCAATGTGATGGCTGGCCGCCGCCAAGACCAGCGTGTTGCCGTCCGGCGGTGCCTTGGCCACCACGGCCGCTCCCACGGTGCCGCCCGCGCCGGCCCGGTTCTCGACGATCACGCTCGCATTGAGCGCCGCGCCCAGTTCATTGCCGATGGCGCGCGCCACCGTGTCCTGAACGGCGCCGGTGCCATAGGGCACGACGATGCGCACCACGCGCTGCGCGTGCGCCGGGAGCGCGGCGCCCAGGGCCATGCCGATGGCCGCGAGCGCGGCAAGGTAACGTCGGGAGAGCAGGGAGGACATGGTGAAGACCGCTTTCTTGTTGTCGTTGGGAGAGTGATGGCTTCTTTAGGCGCCGACCGGCAGCCAGCGTTCCACCAGCTTCACGAAGTAGCTCGCGCCGATCGGAATGATCTCGTCGTTGAAGTCGAAGGAGGTGTTGTGAATGATGCAAGGCCCGGGCCCGTGGCCGTCGAGCCGGTGGTCGCCGTCGCCATTGCCGAGGAAGGCATAGCAGCCCGGCCGCGCCAGCAGCATGTGCGCGAAGTCCTCCGCGCCCATCACCGCCGGAAAGTCGTCCGTGACCATGTCCTTCCCCACCACCTCGCGCATCACATCGGCTGCGAAGCGTGCCTCCGCCGCATGGTTGACCACCGGCGGCGACGCGCGCACGAAGCTCACTTCGGCCGTGCATTCGTGCGCCTCTGCGATGCCCTTGGCCAGCGCGCGCACGCGCTCCTCGATGCGGTCCAGCGCGGCCATCGAGAAGGTGCGCACCGTGCCGCCGACCATTGCCTGGTCGGGGATCACATTGGGCGCGTCCGAGCCCTGCAGCAGCGTGACCGCGACCAGCGCGCGCTCGGTGCTGGCGATGCTGCGCGGCACGACGGCCTGCAGCGCCTGCCCGAGGGCGATGACGGCCCCGACCGGGTCGATGCCCGTGTGCGGCATCGAGGCATGGGTGCCGCGGCCGCGCACCGTGATCCTGTAGGTGTTGCTGGAGGCCATCAGCGCGCTCTCGTTGAGCGCAAAGCGCCCGACGTCGCCGACCGGAAAGTTGTGCAGCGCGAACACCGCATCGCAGGGGAAGCGGTCGAACAGGCCGTCCTCGATCATCTTCTTTGCGCCGGCCTTGCCCATCTCCTCGGCGGGCTGGAAGATGAAGTTCACGGTGCCGTCGAACTGGCTGCCCTTCTGCGCCAGGTGCCACGCGGCCGCCAGCAGCATCGTCGTGTGGCCGTCATGGCCGCAGGCGTGCATGCGGCCCGCGTGGATGGACTTGTGCTCGAACTCGTTGGCCTCGTGCAGGGGCAGAGCATCCATGTCGGCGCGCAGGCCGATGCTGCGCGCGCCGGTGCCCCGGCGCAGCACGCCCACCACGCCCGTTCCGGCGATGCCGCGGTGCACCTCGATGCCCCATTCCTCCAGCAGCCTGGCCACCTTCTCGGACGTGCGGTGCTCCTCGAAGCCCAGCTCGGGATGGGCATGGATGTCGCGGCGGATGGCGACGAAACGGGTGACGTCCGCGAAGGAATCGGCGAGGTTCATGGGAAGTGCGTGGAAGGAACGAGCTGCGGATTCTGACGCAGCCGCTCCAACCGTGCGCCCCCACGCGGCTCAAGCCGGCACGAAGGCTCCGTGCAGCCCGAGAGGCAGGGCGTAAGGCAGGGTGGCCTGCGCGACCGGTCCGGCCGCCAGTTGGTCGGCCGCGAAGCAGGACAGCAGCGTCCTGCCTTGCGCCAGGTCGAGCGCGGTTCCGAGGATCCAGCCCGGCCCCGCGCCGTCGGGCACGAAGACATGCTCCTCCGCGATCGCCTGCGCGCCGTAGGCGAAGCGTTCGGTGCGACCCGATTCGACATCGGTGCGCGCAACCGCGCCGAAGCCCGGAATCTCCCGCATCCCCTGCGTCGCATGCACCACGCCACGGTGCCGCAAGCCGACGCGCCGCGGGTCGATGCGAGGGAACTCGGCATCCACCGCCAGCGGCGTCTGCGTCGCCTCGCCGGTGCCGAGATTCAGCGTCGCCACCGTCAGCCGGGGCTCGCTGCTTTTCACGCGGCGGCCGCGCATCACCTCGCGATTCGTGGTGAACACCGAGTCGGCATTCTCCGAGCGCACATAGTCCACATGGATCAGCGTGCCGCCCGCGGTGATCTCTTCCCACGCGTTGCCGACGTGGAAGAGGAAGCCGGCCGGCAGCGTGAGGAGCTGGCGCTTCTCCCAGTCCTTCTTGTCCACCACCAGCACGCGCATGCCGAGCGCGGGCCGCCACACATGGGCGTCGAGGAAACTCGCGCCGGCCTCCTTGCGCTTGGCGTCGTAGACCAGCGGCGGCATCAGGAAGACAAGATGCCGCTCGGTCACGGCGAAGTCGTGGACCATCGGCACCTCGGCCACCGGCACCATGCCCGCGCGGCGCAGCGTTCCTTCGGGGGCAATCTCATAGAGCGCGAGCAGGCCCAGGCCCGAGCCGACGCCGAAGTTCCAGATCGTGCCGTCCAAGTCCACCTTGGGATGCGCCGAGAAAGGCATGCCGGCGAGGTCGGCGCGCCAGGTCTTCAGGCCCAGCGTGCCGAGCGTGCGCGCGTCGATGCGCGTGGCCGATCCGCCCTCCCACAGCGCCAGCACTTCGCCGCGCAACGGCAGCACACTGGTGTTCGCGACGTTGATGCTGTCGGCCGATGTCGGCGGCGCGACGTCCGCGAACACGGTGCCGAAGGCTTCGGTCAGGCGGTGGCCGGCGCGCAGCTCGGCGACCCGCTTGGACGTCGCGACGTAGCGGCCCTGGTGATGCACCTGCGATCCTTCGATCACCAGCCGCTGCACCATGCCGTCGCCGTCGAACCAGTGGCGGTAGCGCTTGCCGCCCAGGTCATGCCCGGCCGGGCCTATCCGGTAGAGCGAGCCCGCAACCGCGTCGGGAAAGCGGCCGCGCACCGTGGCGCTCGCCCGCGGCAGGTCGCCCGGCGGGGTCACGAAGCCGATCTTCCACGGCGCGCTGGAGGCCTCGAACTGGGCCTGCCAGTCATCCGGGTCCGCCGAGGCCCCCGCCAGCGCCGGCAGGGCCGCGTTCAGGAAGGGGGCGGCGCCCGCCGAGACGAGAAGGCGCAGGAGTTCGCGTCGTTCCATGACGGCCTCAGCGCAGATGGACGCTGGTCTTGACATCGGCATCGACGCCGATCGCCGCAGCGTCGAAAGCCGGCGCGGCGCGTTGGCCCATGGCATCGTTCGAGAAGCCATAGCGCTCGGTCGGCATGCCCATCAGGTTGGTGTCGAGCTTCGCGTTGCCGTTCTCGTCCGCGAACATCCGCACCGCATAGCGGCCGGGCGGCAGCCCGCGAAAGACGACCTGCGCGCCGCCCGCGCGCAACGGCGTGGTCTGGGAGGCCAGCGCCTTGTCGGCGGCATAGGCCTCGGCGCTGTCGAACAGCGCGACGTACAAGGTGGCCTGCGTCGCGGGGCCGTCGGTGACGGTCAACTGCAGATCAGCGGCGGCCGCACCCAGCGGAGCAACCAGGAGCAAAGCACACAAGGCGTGGGCCGTGGGGCCTGGCAGGAGCGTGGCGAGGGGATTCTTCATGGACGGGCCTCGTTGGAAGTGGAGACCCGACGATCCCGCAGGCGCGGCGCCTTGCCCAGCGGCTTGCGACGAAACGCGGCGATGCCGGCGCGAAATGCGCCTGCCGCACGCGAAAAGCCGGTGCGGCGGAGGGCGCGGTCAGGGCACGCGCCGCAGCATCGCGTCGAGCCGCGCCTGGAGCACCCAGGGAGTGGCGAGCAAGGCGAGCAGTCGCACCAGGGCGATCTCTTGCGCCTGCCATCGCGGCCGCGCGCCCAGCACGTTGAAGGTCGCCACGCAGCGGCCGTCTTCCAGCAGCGGCACATTCACGATGGCGTGCAGCCCGAGTGCAGCGATGCGCGCATGGTCGTCGAACACCTGGGCCAGGGCCGCGTCGCCCTCGCCGATGAAGACCTCGGCGCGCAGCAAAAGCTGCCGCGTCCAGGCGGTCGGCGTCTTGCGCTTGCGACCCGCCACCGGGTAGGCCAGCGCGTCGGAAGACCAGAGGCGCTGCAGCTGCACTTCGTCGGGCGGGTCCTCCGGCGTTGTCGCGTCCATGTTGATCGTGAGCAGCCCGCGGCCGAGCGTCTCCTCGCGTGCCGCCTCGATGTGCGCCAGCGCGGCCTCGAAGGAGGCGGCGCCCGGCAGCGCATCGCACAGCCGGTCGCACACGGCGAGCGACAGCACGGACCGTGGCGCGTCCGGCGCCGCATCGGAAGACGGCATGATTATGGCGGTGCGGCTCAATCCAGCTTGATGTTCAGGTCCTTGATGACCTTGTCGTAGCGCTCGGTGTCCTTGCGCAGCGTGGCGGCGAGTTGTTCGGGCGTGCTCTTCACCAGCTCGACGCCGATCGAGTCCATGCGGGCGCGCACCTCGGGGACGGCGAGGGCCTTGTTGATCTCCGTGTTGAGGCGGGTCACCAGTTCCGCCGGCATGCCCGCGGGGCCGAAAGTGGCGTACCAGACGCTGATCTCATAGCCCGGCAGGGTTTCGGCGACGGTGGGGGTATCGGGCAGCAGGGCGGAGCGCTTCGGCTCGGTCACGGCCAGGAGACGCAGCTTTCCGGTCTTGACATGCGGCAGCGTCTGCGTGCCGGCAGAGAAAAGCACCTGCGTCTGGTTGCCGACGGTGTCGAGGACGGCCGGCGCACCGCCCTTGTAAGGCACGTGCAGCATCTCGATGCCTGCCGCCTTCTTGAACATCTCGGCGCTCAGGTGGTTGGTGGAACCCGCGCCCGCTGAGGCATAGGCCAGCTTGTTCGGATTGGCCTTGGCGTAGGCGATGAACTCACGCAGGTTCTTTGCCGGTACCGAGGGATTGACCACCATTGTGTTGATGACGTTGGCCACCAGCGCGATGGGCGTGAAGTCGTCCGCGCCCTTGAAGGGCATGTTGGGCATCAGCGAGGGGTTCATGGCGTGCGTGCTCATCGAACCCACGAGCAGCGTATAGCCGTCGGGCTTGGCCTTGGCGACGAAGTTGGAGCCGATGTTGCCGGACGCGCCGACGCGGTTGTCCACGATGACGGGCTGGCCCATCGACTTGGTCAGTTGCTCGGCGATGGCGCGAGCTAGGATGTCGGTCGAGCCTCCGGCCGCCCAGGGCACGACCAGCGTAATGGGCTTGTCGGGATAGGCGGCAAAGGCAGCCTGCGCGGCGAGCGCGAAGAGCAGCGGGGACAGGCAACGGAGGGCGCGTCTGAACATGAATGAATCCTTGGAGGAAGAGAGAAGAATCACCGGCCCGCGGCATAGCCCTGCATGCCGCGCGGATTGGCCGCCGCACGCAGCACCAGGCGGCCTTGCGCGTCGTGCTCGCGGCTGCAGGCCGACATGCGGCCCTCGGACCATGCATCGCCGGGCTGGACGCCGTGCCCCATCGCACGGAGCTGGTCGAACACCTCGCTGCCGAAGCGCGACTCCAGCGTGAGCATGTTGAGCGTGGTTTGTCGCGGCCAGAAGGAACCGGGCGCGTGCTTGACGTGCCAGGCCGGGGCATCGATGGCTTCCTGCAAGTTCATGCCGTGCACCGCATGGCGCAGGAAGAACCCGACCGACCACTGGTCCTGCTGGTCGCCGCCGGGGGTGCCGAAGGCCATGTAGGGCTCGCCGTCGCGCAACGCCATCGACGGCGACAGGGTGGTGCAGGGCGCGACGCCCGCCGCGAGGGCGTTGGGCAAACCCTCGTCCAGCCAGGTCATCTGCAGCCGCGTGTTGAGCGCGAACCCGAGCGCTGGAATCACGGGGCTCGACGACAGCCAGCCGCCCGAGGGGGTGGCCGAAACCATGTTGCCGTGCCGGTCGATCACGTCGATATGGCAGGTGTCGCCGACAAAGATCTCGCGGTCGGCCCATTCGGCAATCGGTGGCAATGCCGCGAAGGTGGGCTCGCCGACACCGAAGCGCGTGTCGGCCGTGCGCAGGGTGCGTGCGCTGACGTCCAGATCCGGCATGCGCGGTGCGATGCCCAGAGGATGGCCCGGGCGCAATGCGGCAGATGCGTGTCGCGGGTCGACCTGCGCCCACCGCTCGCGAAGATACGCATCCGACAGCAAGGCCCCCTGCGCATCGGCACGCGCGCCCGGCGCGGTGCCATACCAGGCCATCCTGTCGGCCAGCGCCAACTTGGCTGCCTCGGTGATGCGGTGCACGAAGCCCGCCGTGCCGGGCGCGTGCGCCTCGAGGCCCGCGTGGCGCAGCAGGCCGACCTGCTGGAGAAAAGCGGGGCCCTGGCTCCAGAAGCCGCACTTGGCGACCGTGTAGCGCCCGAAATCCATGGTGAGCGGCGCTTCGGTCCGGACCGTCCATGCGGCCATGTCCTCGTAGCTCAGCAGGCCGGTGTGGGCTTCACCGCTGGTGTCGCGCACGGCGGTCTCCCGGCAGTAGCGATCGATCTCCTTCGCGACGAAGCCCCGGTGCCAGGTGTGGATGGCCGCATCGATCACGCCGATGCGGCCGTCCGCCGCGCGCTCGGCGGTCTCGACGAGGCGCTGATAGGTGACGGCCAGCGCGGGCTGGCGAAAGAGCGCGCCGGGTTGCGGCACCTTGCCGCCGGGCAGCCACACCTCGGCCGACGAGTGCCAATGTTCGAGAAACAAGCCTCGCACCGCCAGGATCGCCTGCGAAACGCGCGGCACCAGCGGAAACCCGTCGCGCGCGTAGCCGATCGCCGGCGCCAGCACCTCGGCCAGCGACCAGGTGCCGTGCTCGCGCAGCATCGTGAGCCAAGCGGCGAAGGCGCCCGGCACTGTCGCGGGCAGCAGGCCGATGCCCGGCACCTGCTCGAAGCCCAGCGAACGAAAGGCGGCCGGGTTCGCCGCGGCGGGCGCGCAGCCCTGACCGTTGATGGCCTGCATGCGCCGCTCGCGCTCGCTCCACAGCAGGATCGGCGCCTCACCCCCGGGGCCGTTGAGGTGCGGTTCCACCACCTGCAGCACGAAGCCTCCGGCGACTGCCGCGTCGAATGCGTTGCCACCGCGCTCCAGCACGCCCATGGCGGTCTGCGAGGCGAGCCAATGGGTAGAGGCGGCGACCCCGTGGGTGCCGACGATTTCAGGACGGGTCGTGAACATTCCGGCAGTGTAGGAACCCTCGATAGCGCTGGCTGCATATTTCCTGATGCACGCATGCACTGGCTGCTATGGATCTTGCTTAGGATGGGCCCTATGTCCGCGCCCACCCTGCAACACCTGACAGCCCGGCTGAAGCTGCGCCATTTCGCGCTCCTGGCCGAGCTCGACCGTCAACGCTCCGTCAGCCGCGCGGCCCGGCAACTGGGCCTGAGCCAGCCCACCATCACGCGCGCGCTGGGCGAGATCGAGAACGTCTTCGAGACGCCGCTGTTCACCCGCAGCCGTCGCGGCCTCGAGCCCACACCCGCGGGCGCGCTGGTGCTGGCCCGGGCAAGTGTGGCGCTGGCGGATGCGGCATCGCTCGGCCAGGACCTTGCGGCCCTGCGCACCGGACTGCAGGGGCGGCTGCGCCTGGGCGTCATTCCCTTTCTGTCGCGCGTCACGCAGGACGCGCTCTGGCAGCACCTGCTCGCGCTGCAGCCGCCCATGGGCTTCGTCGTGGAAGAGGCCACCACCCACAATCTTCTGCAGGCTGTGCAGGCGCGCACGCTCGACTGCGCCATCTGCCGCTTCACGCCGGCCAGCGCCGAAGCCGGGCTGGTGCAGCAGCTTCTCTACAACCAGGAGCCGCGCCTCGTGGTCTCACACGCCGCCGCCGACAGGCTTGCGCGGCGCGGGCTGGACTGGGAGGCCCTCGTGTCCTTGCGCTGGATCTTTCCGCCGGCGGACACGCCCATCCGGCAGATGATCCATTCCATCTTCGCCTCGGCGGGGCAGCCGGTCCCCGTGCCCTTGTTGGAAGCCTATGCGCACAACACGCTGGTGTCGGTGCTGAGGCGCATGGCCGATGCGGTCACCATCCTGCCCGACGACATCGCGCAGGAAGTCGCCGATGCCAGCGGCGCGCGCGTGCTGCCGCAGAGGCTTCAGTGGAACCTGCCGCCCGTGGGCGTGGTGCGGCTGCGCGATGCCGCCAACGCAGGCATCGTGGATGCGATGAGCGAGGGGCTGCGGCGAGCCCGCCCCGCCGCCTGACATTCATCACCGGGTCCGCGTGTCGCCGGCAATGTCATGAAACAGCGCCGCAAGCGTTTCCGGCATCGTGATGTGGGGGTTGTGGCTGGCGTCGAGGTCCTCGTAGCGCCAGCGCGGCTCCGCCTTCACCCGGTCGGCGAACTGCCGAAACACGTCGCCTTGGCCGAAGCGGGTGCAATAGATGTAGGTCCGGCGCAGCCTCTCCACCGCGCCGGTCAGCGCCAGCGGCTGCTCGAAGGTCTTGCGCGGCTGCATCCGGCGGCGCGGGTTGGCCCATGCCAGGTCGGCCTCGCTCGTGTCCGGCGGCATCGGCTGGGTCGGCAGGCGCCAGCCGTCCCCCCCGGCACGCGCGGCCTCGTCCAGGCGTTCGCGCGCCTTGTCGCCGCCCAGGTCGACAACCGCCTGGCCATCGCGGGGAATGAAGGCATCGAGGTACACGATCTGGGCGATGCGTTCGTGCGCGCGGTCCGCCACGCCGGTGGCGACCATGCCGCCATAGCTGTGCCCGACAAGGACCACCTCGCGCAGGTCCTCGAACTCCAGCACGCCCAGGACGTCGGCGATATGGGTTTCGAGATCGATGTCCGGGTGGGCCAGATGGCTGCGCTCGCCGAGGCCCGTGAGCGTGGGCGTGAACAGCTCGTGCCCGCGCTCGCACAGCAGGGGCCGCATCTTCTTCCAGGCCCAGGCCGCGGCCCAGGCGCCATGAACCACCAGGAATGTCGCCATCGGAACAACCCCCTTCGCGCCACCACACATGGCGCCGGTAGGTGAATCCTATCGGATCAGGCTATTGGCGGCACGGCGCTTTGCAGCCTACGATGGGGGCCACCGACCCGATGGAGTCCCCATGAGCAACGAACTGCGCAAGAAGCTGCATGAAATGCACGTGCTGTCGACCAACACGCCCGATCCGCAGACCCGCGCCATCATCGAGGCGCTCCGCCTGCAGACGGCGATCCTCAACGAGCGCCTGTTCGCGATCGAGCAGCAGGTGGCAGCGCTGGCGCAGCGCCAGGAATCCCCGATGAGCTGAACGCCCTGTCGCCTCGCCGGCCCCGCGCTCAGCCGCGATGCTCGGCGTTGCGCTTGCGCGTCGCGGCCGCCTTCTTCGCCGAAGCGGAGCGGGCCGCGGCGCTGCGCGACGCGGAGGCGGCCCCGCCCACTCGCCCGCCCTTGTGCGCGGGCGCATGGTTCTCCGCCTTGCCGCGGCCGGAACCGCTCTTCTTGCCGCCGCCGGTCTCGGCATTCACGGTGGCCCAGGCGCGCCGCTCGGCCTCGCCCTTGCCGACTCCGCGCTTCTCGTAGCCTTCCTCGATGTGCTGGGCCTCGCGCTTCTGCTTGTCCGTATAGGACGACTTGTCACCTCTGGGCATGGCAGCTCCTTGCAATGATTCGAGGTCCCGGATAGTGCGCCCGCGCCTTGTGCCGCGGGTAGGAAGTCGGCCGCGCCGGGCGTCGGTGGCGTCCGGCGCGGGTGCGTCACGGCGGGGCCGATCAGCGCGCGAACAGGGGCTCGATGCGCCACCAGCCGGGCAGCAGGTCGCGGATCTCTCGCTGCGCGAAGCGTTCATCCAGCAGGTAGAGCACGCCCGCATCCTCTTCGGTGCGAATGACGCGGCCGGCCGCCTGCACCACCTTCTGCAGGCCGGGATACACGTAGGTGTACTCGTAGCCATCGCCGAACAGCGCCTCCATGCGCTCGCGCATGACCTCGTTCGGCTCGTTGTGCTGCGGCAGGCCCAGGCTGGCGACGAAGGCGCCCACCAGCCTGTCGCCCGGCAGGTCGATCCCTTCGCCGAAGGCACCGCCGAGCACCGCGAAGCCGATGCCCTGGCCGCCCGTCACGAAGCGCGCGAGGAAGGACTCGCGCTCCGCCTCGCGCATGCCGCGGGACTGCGCCCACAGCGGCACATGCGGGTGCATCGCGGCGAATGCCTCCGATGCGCTGGCCAGGTATTCGAAGCTGCTGAAGAAGGCGAGATAGTTGCCCGGCCGCTGCGCGAACTGCGCCGCGATGATCCCGGTGAGCGCCCCCAGCGACCCGGCGCGGTCGCGGTAGCGCGTCGAGAGGTCCATCGCCACGCGCACCCGCAGCTGCTCGCTGCGAAAGGGCGAGCCCACGTCCAGGGTCGCCGTGTCTTCGGGCAGGCCCAGCGTGTCGCGATAGAAGGAAAAGGGGGCGAGCGTTCCGGAGAAGCAGGCGGCCGACACGCAGCCGGCGAAGCGGGCTTCGAGAAAGGGCGCCGGCAGCAGGTTGCGGATCGCCAGGGCGCGCGCATCACCCTCGCCCAGGGTGGCCTCGAAGACCGAATGCTTGCCGAAGGATTCGGCCAGGCGGGCGAAATGAAGCGCGTCGAAGAAGAACTGCTGCAGCGCGCCCTGCGCATCCTCGGGCTGGGCCGTGAAGTGATCGGCCAGCACCGAGACCGTGTCCTGCAGCGCGCGGGCGAATCGTTCGGGAATGTCGTCCCGCGCCTGGTAGGCGGCCAGCTGGTCGCGCTGCAGCAGCTGCCATTCGCGCTCCAGCTGGCCCAGTGAGCGCTTGACCACGGGCGGTGCCTTGGCGCGCACGCGGCCCAGGGTGTCGGCGTCCAGTTGCGCGCTGTACATGCCGCGCGCGCGGGCCAGCAGGTTATGCGCCTCGTCGACCAGCAGCGCGACGCGCCATTCCTCGTCCTTCATCAGCGCGAAGAGAAAGGCGCTGCCGTCGAAGTAGTAGTTATAGTCGCCGACCACCACGTCGCACCAGCGCACCAGCTCCTGCGCCAGGAAATAGGGGCAGACCTCGTGCGCGAGCGCGATGTCCCGCAGCGCCGCGCGGTCCAGCCAGGCCGATTGCACCGCCTGCGCGCGCGCCGCCGGCAAGCGGTCATAGAAGCCGCGCGCGAGCGGGCAGGCATCGCCGTTACAGGCCTTGCCCGGATGCTCGCACACCTTCTCGCGCGCCGCGAGTTCGAGCACGCGCGGCGGCGCCGGCCCGTCGCGCCCCAGCGCGCGCAGCGCGTTCAGGGCGATCGCGCGGCCGGAGGTCTTGGCCGTGAGGAAGAAGATCTTGTCGAGCTTCTTCGCCGGCCGCGCCTTGAGCAGCGGGAACAGCGTGGCCACGGTCTTGCCGATGCCGGTGGGCGCCTGGGCCAGCAGATGGCGGCCGGCGCCGACGCCACGGTAGACGGCGTGGGCCAGCTCGCGCTGCCCCGGCCGAAATCCCGCGTGCGGGAAGTCCAGCGCGCCGAGCGCCGCGTCGAGCTCCGCGCGATGGCGGGCCTCCTGTTCGGCCCAGGCAACGAAGCGGGCACACAGCGCCTCGAAGCTCTCGCGCAGGGCCTCGCGCGTCCAGGTCTCGTCCAGCACCACCTCCTGCTGGGTCGCGAGGTCGAGGTAGACCAGCGCGACCTCGATGCGGTCGAGCGCATCGCGCTCGCACAGCATGTGGGCATAGGTCCGGGCCTGCGCCCAGTGCAGGGCGCGATGGTTGGCCTTGATGGCGTCGAAGTCGCCACGGAAGGTCTTGATCTCTTCGAGCCTGCGACGATGCGGGTCGTAGCCGTCGGCGCGTCCGCGCACCCGCAGGCAGCCGAAGCACGCGGAAAGACTCAACTCGCTCTCGTAGCCGGCGCCGCGCCGGGCCTGCACCAGCTGATGACCCGCCAGCCCCTCCTGGGCGCTCGGCACCGGGACGAAACGCAGATCGAGGTCGCCGGCCTTAGCGGCGAAGGCGCAGAGTGCCCGGACCGACACCGTGCCTGCCCCGGTGGCGGGCTGATCGGCGGGCTGTGAAGTCAGTGGGTCGGAGGGCATTTGGGGAATCTGTATGAATATACAGTTCCCTGGGATGCGCCGGCTTGGCCCCCTCTAGAAGACGGACTCCGGATGCTCCGCGATCTCGAAATCCGCCGTCTCCAACACCACCGGTTTGCACGGATTCGCGCGGTGGCGCTCCAGCGCGCGGGCATTGATGCGGGCGGCGTGGGCCTCGTAGGCGCGCAGCAGCGTCTCGCCGCCGCCCGTCGCGCCGAACAGGTCGCGCAGCGGGTTTTCGCCGATGGCGGCGATGATGCGCGGGCCTTGTCTTCCCTGGGGATAAATCGCGAACCTCACCGTCGCCGTGTCGAAACAGAAAATCGCCTCGCTCATGTCGATGTCTCCGATGTCTTGCCCGAGTCAGCGTCCTGACCGGTGCACCCGCGATAGTCGCAAAATATATCTCCGTCTGTCGGTAAAAGTCGAATTCCCCCTGTCGGAGATTTCCTACAGGATCAGAACAGCACCCGGGAATGCCCGCAGCGCCTCTCCCACGGCGATGGCATGGCCATGGACAGCACAGCGCGCGCCGGCGACGCAGTCATGGAAGTCCCCGGCGCCCACATCTCCGGGCAGCAGGACCTGGGTGTCGCCCCAGCTTTCCGTGCCCAGGGGCAACGCACGCTCGTTCCAGGGCCTCCCGCTCTCCCGGTCCAGGGCGGCGAACAGCCTGACCGTGATCGCGACCAACACGCGATCCCCGTGGCGGCGCATGAAGGCCACGACGTGACCGCCCCGCGCGCCCCGCACCTCCAGGGGTTCATAGCTCCCATCGCGGAACAGTTCCGGCGTCGTCTTGCGCAGCGAGAGCAGGCGCCAGGCCAGCCACAGCTTGGCGCGCCCGCTCTCTGCGGCCAGGGCCAGCGCATGCGCCATCGGCTCCAGCGGCTGTGCGCCGGCCTGCGCCTGCAGTTGTTCGAGCCACTCGGCGCGCTTGTCGTAGTCCACGGGCCGGCGGTTGTCCGGATCGACCAGGCTGTGCTCAATCAACTCGCAGCCCTGGTAGAGGTCGGGCACGCCGGGCGACGTGTACTTCAGCAGCGTCAGGCTCAGGCCGTTGAGGGCGCCGTACCAGTTCAGGGCGGCGGCGAAGGCGCGCAGATCGCGCAGGAAGCGGTTCTCCTCCCCCAGGGCGAGGGCCGCGCGCACGAAGCTCTCGAGTCCGCGCTCGTAGGCCTCGTCATTCCGCGTCCAGCTCGTGTGCGTCTTGCCCTCCCGCGCGGCCTTGCGCATGTAGGCGGCGATGCGCTCGATATACACCTCTTGCGCGTCCGCATCCACCTCGCCGGGGTCGATTGTGCCGAGCAGGGTCTGGTAGAGCAGGTACTCGTGGGCCGCGGAGGTCGCGCCGCGCAGTGGCGCATTCATCGCACGCCAGCGCATCAGCGCGAGCCGCCAGAGCGCGGGCAGTTCCGACAGCACATCGATGCGCAGGCGCACGTCCTCCGAACGCTTGTTGTCATGCGTCGAGGTGGCCAGCATCGTGTGCGGCCAGCGCCGCTGGCGGTCGCTGCTCGCCTCATGGAATTCGGCCACGGTCATGCCGATCAGGTCGGGGTCGCCGCCCACCTCGTTGAGCGAACTCAGCGGAAAGTAGCGGTAGAAGGCCGTGTCCTCCACCCCCTTGGCGGCCACCGGCGCGCTGAACTGCTGGAAGCGCCTGGCAAAGCGCAGGAGCCTCGGCCGCACCGATGCCGCCGCCCCTTCGGGCGCCTGCCCGAGCAGCGCCTGGCGCACGAAATCGAAGACCGTCGGGTCGGGCAGCTGCATGCGCTCGCGCGCCGAGGCAATGGCCTCGTCGATGTAGCGCAGGTCCTGCGGCGTTGCTTCCTCGGCGTTGTAGGTGCGATAGACGGTGAAGCTCGCCACCACGGTGGCGAGCACGTCGCGCAGCGTGTGCAGGCTGTGGTCGCGCGTATGCCGGTCGGCCTTGGCGATCCCCAGGAGCGAGATGGCGAGCACTTCGAGGTCGGAAGCCAGCGTACCGAGCGCCGCATCGCGGCGCGCCTCATGGACGATCTCCCTGAAGCCCTGCGTGACGCCGCTGAACCGGCGCCAGGTGCGCTCGATGCGGGCCGCGGCGCGATGGTCGACCAGCACGCCGTTGGCCACGTTGGCGAAGCGGTAGCCCGTGGTGCCGTGCAGTGCCCAGTCCACCGGCACGTCCTCCCCCGGCGCCGCGATCTTCTCGGCCACCACGTAGAGCGGGCGGTGCGGCCGGCCGTCGACTTCGGGCAGGCGCAGCCCGCGCCCGCTGCGCAGGGCAAAGCCGTCCTGCAGGCGATCGAAGTAGCGTGCAGGGTCCTGCAAGCCGTCGGGGTGGTCGATGCGCAAGCCATCCACCCAGCCGCGCGCGGCCAGGTCGAGGGCGAGCGCGTGCGTCGCCTCGAACACGGCCTCGCGCTCCATGCGCAGGGCCGCCAGTTCGTTCACGTCGAAGAAACGCCGGTAGTTGATCTCGTCGGCCGCCACGCGCCAGTGCGCGAGCCGCCAGGCCTGCGCTTCGAGCAGCGCATGCAGCGCGTCGCGCGCGCCCGGCCGGTTGAGCGCCTGCACCGCGAAGCCGATCGCCTGGATGACGGCCGTGTGGCCGGCGGCCAGCCGGGCGAGGCGCGCCTTCAGCACTTCCTTGTCGCGCGCCCGCTCCCCCATCGCCTGCGCCGTGAGTTCATGCGCGCCCGGCAGATGCCCGAAGGCGGTGGCGATGCTGGCGAGCGCCGCCGCGACATCCGGCGCCTTCAGGTAGGCGCCCGCGCGCTCCAGGATGCCCGGGTAGCTGCGCGGGCCGAGCGGGAAGCCGTGCTCGTGATACTGAACCGAGAACTCGCCCGTCTCGCCATCCCATCGCAGCTTCAGCTCGCCGCCGTCGAGCACGCGGCCATAGTGGTCGCCCAGCACCGGCAGCAGCACCTTGCCCGCGAGACCGGGCGTGAGCGGCTGCCAGTCGATGTCGAAATGCTCCGCGTAGAGCGAGCCCATGCCGTTCTCCAGCACGTCCGTCCACCATGGGTTGTCCGAACCCAGCACCCCCATGTGGTTGGGCACCAGATCGATGAGCTGGCCCATGCCCTGGGCCTTCAGCGCGGTGGTGAAGCGCTCGAAGGCCGGCATGCCGCCCAGGTCGGGGCTGATCTCGTTGTGGGCCACGACGTCGTAGCCATGCATGCTGCCGGGCCGCGCGCGCTGGATAGGGGAGCAGTACACGTGGCTGATGCCCAGGCGCGACAGATAAGGCAGGATGCGCGACGCATCGTCGAAGTCGAAGCCGCTGTGCAGCTGCAGCCGGTAGGTGGCGCGCGGCACCAGCGTGTCGCGCGGCCGATCGGCCTGCCCGTGCGGCAGGGGGCGCGGCCGGCTGCGCGCGAGCGCGGCCGACAGGCGCCGCACGATGGCGCCCTTGCCCATCTCTTCCACGCCCCGGCCGTACTTGCGCCGCCAGTTCGGATGCTGGTCGATGGTGCCCGGCAGGTTCGCCTGCTCGATCTCGCCGAGCGCGTCCTCGAGCTGGACCATCATGATGCCGGAGGGCGCCGCCGCAAGGAAGCTGTGCACGGCGGCGACGGCCTCGGCATCCAGCGCGCCGCCGGCCGCGGCGGCCAGGCTGTCCGGCGAGAGCGCCACATGCTGCTGCACCGTCCGCAAGAGGCGCAGCTTCTCCTGCGCGCGCTCCAGCACCTGCTGCTCGAAGACCTCCGCGTCCGGGAAGAGGCCGAGCGCGAAGCGCGCCCTGAGGTCGTGCGCCGACCACCAGCCCGCCAGCGTGGCGAGGTCGTGCGTGCTGACCGCCACGACGGCCTCGCGCGGGTAGTCGGCGGGCGCGCGAAAGCCGCCGTCGGCTTCGCGCTCGAAATACAGCAGGCGGTACGAGAGCACGCCGAAGCGGCGCATCGCCTCGCGCATCGCGTCGGGCACCGTCCCCAGGTCCTCGCCGATCACGAGGCAGCGGTGGCGCTCGCTCTCCAGGGCGAGAATGGAGAGCAGTTCCTCGTAGGGGTAGTGAACGTAGCTGCCGTCGCGCCCCGTGCCCTCGGCCGGGATCCAGAAGAGCCGCATCAGCATCATGACGTGGTCGATGCGGATCGCCCCCGCGCCGCGCATGTTCGCCCGCAGCGCTTCGATGAAGACGGCGTAGCGGCTGTCGCGCAGCCGGTCCGGCCGCAGCGGCGGCAGGCCCCAGTCCTGCCCGTTGGGGTTGAACGCATCCGGCGGCGCGCCCACGCGCGCGCCGAGGGCGAAGCAGGCCTGGTGGCGCCAGGTGTCCGAGCCGCCGCGGTCCACCGAGACGGCCAGGTCGAGATAGAGCCCGATCGGCATGCCCAGCGCGCCGCATCGCGCGCCCACCGCCTCGAGCTGCCGCGCGGTCTGCCATTGCAGGTATTCGAAGTAGCCGACGCGCTCGGCATGCCGTGTGGCGAAGGCAGCCACCTGCGGGCTCGCGGGGTCCTGGTAGGCCGGCGGCCAAGCGGGCCATCCCCACACCCGGGGATCGAGCTGATGAAAGTGCTCCTGCAGCGCTTCGAACAGGGCGTGCTGGCGTGCGGCCTCCCCGCCGCGCAGGCGGAACTGCGCGAGCGCGCGCACTTCCGCGTCGTCCTGCGCCCTGCGCTGGAAGCGCTGGTAGAGCAGCTCCAGCACCTCGTGCTTGACCGCCGCGACGCCCACGTGGTCGACCAGCGGCGCATCCCGCAGTGCCGCCAGCCGCGCGAGAAAGTCGGGCGAACCCACGCGCGCGCGTGCCGGCGCGCAGTCGAGGAAATCGGGCACCGCCTCGACATCGATGTACAGAACGTTCAGGTTCGCGCGCGACGAAGGGCTGTAGGGGCTCGCATGCGCGGGGTTGTGCGCAAAGAGCGCGTGCAGCGGATTGAGCCCGATCACGCTCGCGCCTTCGCGCGCGGCCTGGGCGACGAAGGTCGCGAGGTCGGTGAAATCGCCGATGCCCCAGTTGCGCTGCGAGCGAAGCCCGTAGAGCTGCAGGGTCAGGCCCCACAGGCGGCCACCTTCATCCAGCACGGCCGGCCGATGGCAATGCGCGGGCGCGCAGGCGACGAGCGTCTCGCCGGGCAGGCCGGCAATGCTCAGCAGGTGGTAGCCCAGGGGCAAGGCGAGCGGGATCTCCAGGTGATAGAGCACATGGGGCACGCCATCGACGTCGGCATGCTCGGCAGCATGGAGCGTGGCTGCCTGCACGGCCCCCTCATGGGAGGCGCCGCTCTCGTCGACCAGACGCCATAGAACGTGCGCTGTCTGCGCCGGCAGGCGCAGCGCGATGCCGAAGGAAGCAGCACCGACCGGGATGACCTGCACCGGCGGCAGGGCGCGGCGCCATACGGCGCGGGCGGCCTCGGCATCGGCTTCGGTGTATTGCCGCCAAGGGCCATCCGCCGACGCGGGCAGCTCGACACCGGCATCGCGCAGCAGGGCCAGCAGCGCCGCCGGCGGTACCGAGTGCCGCGCGCCCCAGACATCGTGGTATTCAGTCGCGATGCCGTAGCGGGCGCACAGGCGCCGCAGCGCTTCATCCACCTGACCTTCATGCATCGACGGGCTCCTCGATGGTCGCGCATACGCCGCCACGCACGAGCGCGATCGTGCCGCCGGCGGGTTCGGCCTGCGGCCCTGCCGTCGAATAGATGACGCGCCCCGGCGGGGCGGCGGGATGGCTCGTCTTCGCGCCGAAATTCGCCACCAGATGCAAGCGCATCAGGGTGCCTTCGCCGCGCGGCGCCAGTCGCCAGACGATGCGCAGCGTATCGCCTTCACGGGACCATTGCGCCACCCGGCTGTCGCCGCCCAGGCGCGGCATCAGCTCCTTGTGGCGCGCCGCGAGCAGGGCGCGCGTCTCGCGCAGCGCCTCGTCGTGCGGCGGCCTCTCGCGCTCGTCCCAGCGCAGCGTCGAGTCGATGAAGGCCTGCACGTCGTTCGGGTCGGGAATGCGCGCCTGCGCGCGCGCGTCGGCAAAGGCGGCGAAGCGGCCGAACTCCGAGCGCCGTCCGGCCGAGACGGCCGCCGCCAGTTCGGGGCCGAAGTCGCAGAAATACTGGAAGGGCGTGGAGGCCGCGAACTCCTCCCCCATGAAGAGCATCGGCGTGTGCGGCGAGAGCAGCACGCAGGCGCGCGCGGCGCGCAGCAGCACCGGGTCGGCCATCGCGTCGATGCGCTCGCCGAAGGCGCGGTTGCCGATCTGGTCGTGCGTCTGCAGGAAAGACACGAAGGCGCCGAGCGGCAGGTGCTCGCAGGCCTCGCCACGCGCCTCTCCGCCGCGGAAGGCCGAGGGCTGACCGCTGTAGACGAAGCCCTGCGCCAGCGCCAGCCCGAACTGCTCCAGCGGGCGCTGGGCGTAGTCGGCGTAGTACCCGTCGGCCTCCCCCGTCAGCAGCACGTGCGCGGCATGGTGCAGGTCGTCGTTCCACTGCGCGGTGCCGGCCAGCGGCATGCCGAGCGCATCGCGCTCCAGCCGGTGCGCCTCGTTGAGGTCGTTCTCCAGCACCACGTGCACGTGCCGCTCGCGGCCCGGGCCTTGCCGCAGGGCCGCACAGATCTCCTCGACGATGGCCGGCCGGGAGTCGTCGCGGATGGCGTGGATCGCATCCATGCGCAGGCCGTCGAAACGGTATTCCTCCACCCAGTACAGCGCGTTGTGGATGAAGAAGTCGCGCACCGTGCCCGAATGCGCGCCATCGAAATTGATGGCGGCGCCCCAGGGCGTCTGGTGCGCCGGGTTGAAGAACTGCGGGCAGTAGGCGTGCAGGTAGTTGCCCTCCGGGCCGAAGTGGTTGTAGACCACGTCGATCAGCACCATCAGGCCCAGCGCGTGCGCCGCGTCGACCAGGGCCTTCAGCTGCGCCGGCGTTCCGTAGCTGGTGTCGGGCGCGAAGGGCAGCACGCCGTCGTAGCCCCAGTTGCGCTTGCCGGGGAAGTCGGCCAGCGGCATCAGCTCGATGACGGTGATGCCGAGCGATGCGAGTTCGGCCAGGCGCGACTGCGCCGCCATGAAGCTGCCCTCGGGCGTGAAGGTGCCGACGTGCATCTCGTAGATCACCGCCTCGTTCCAAGGCCGCCCCGCCCAGCCCGCATCGCGCCATTCGTGCGCGCGCGGATCGACCACTTCGCTGGGGCCGTGCACGTCCTCCGGGTTGCGGCGCGAGGCCGGGTCGGGCACGCGCAGGCCGTCGGGCAGGAGGTAGCGGTAGTGGTCTCCGGCCGAGACTTCGGGCAGGGTGGCTTCGTGCCAGCCCCGCGCATCGCGGCGCATCGCGGCCGAGCGCCACGCATGCGGCGCGCGCGTCCATTCGAGGACGACGCGGTCCACCGCCGGCGCCCACAGCCGGAAGCGCACGCCGCCAGACGCCAGCACCTCGGCGCCGAAGGGCATGGGATGCAGGTGCTTCATGGCGCGACCCGGTCACGACGCAGCAGCACCAGCGAGCGGCCCTGCAAGGGATAGCTCGGGTCCGCGACCGGCACCGAATCCAGCGTGTCGCGCGCCGTGTCGACCAGGCAGGTCCACCGGGCGCCCTCGTGCTCGGGCACGGCGAAGGGAAGGGGCTCGTGATAGGCGTTGAGCAGCAGCAGGAAGTCGTCGTCGCGCTGTTCCTCGCCGCGCGGCCCGACATCGATGATGCCGGTGGCGGAGAAGAGCATGCCCAGGCAGCGCACGTGCGGGTCGTCCCAGTCGGGCGGGTTCATCTCCTCTCCACCCGGCTTGAGCCAGACCACATCCTTCGGCACGCCGTCGCCCACCGGCTGCCCGCGAAAGAAGCTGCGGCGGCGGAACGAGGGATGCTGGCGACGGATGTGAATCAGCTTGGCGACGAAGTCGCGCAGCGCCTCCGCCTTGGGGTCGGGCGTCCAGTCGAGCCAGCCGAGCGCGTTGTCCTGGCAATAGACGTTGTTGTTGCCGTTCTGCGTATGGCCGCGTTCGTCGCCGGCCAGCAGCATCGGCACGCCCTGCGACAGCAGCAGCGTGGCAAGGAAGTTGCGCTTCTGCCGTTCGCGCAGCGCGTCGATCTCCGGGTCGTCCGTCGGCCCTTCGGCGCCGCAGTTCCACGACACGTTGTTGCTGTTGCCGTCGCGGTTGTCTTCGCCGTTGGCCTCGTTGTGCTTGTCGTTGTAGGAGACCAGGTCGTGCAGCGTGAATCCGTCGTGCGCGGTGACGAAGTTGATGCTGGCATGGGGGCCCTTGCCCGACCAGCCATAGAGGTCCTGCGAGCCCGCGAGGCGGTTGGCGACGTCGCCGACCAGGCCGGCGTCGCCCTTCCACCAGCCGCGCAGGCCGTCGCGGTACTGGTCGTTCCACTCCGCCCAGCCCGGCGGGAAGTTGCCGACCTGGTAGCCGCCGTGCCCCAGGTCCCAGGGCTCGGCGATGAGCTTGACGCGGTTGAGCGTGGGGTCCTGGCGGATGGCGTCGAAGAAGCCGCCGAGGTTTTCCACCTTGCCCGCCTCGCGCGCCAGCGCCGAGGCCAGGTCGAAGCGGAAGCCGTCGACGTGCATCTCCTCGGCCCAGTAGCGCAGCGAATCCATCACCAGCTGCAGCGCGCGCGGGTGCTCCAGGTTGACGGTGTTGCCGCAGCCGGTGAAGTCGTCGTAGTAGCGGCGGTTCTCGACGTTGATGATGTAGTAGGAGTCGTTGTCCACGCCGCGCATCGACAGGGTGGGGCCGAGCTGGTTGCCTTCGCAGGTGTGGTTGTAGACCACGTCGAGGATCACCTCGATGCCCGCCGAATGCAGGGTCTTGACCATGGTCTTGAATTCCTTGACCTTGCCCGATGCGCTGTAGCGCATCTCGGGCGCGAAGTAGGCCAGGGTGTTGTAGCCCCAGTAGTTCTGCAGCCCCTTCTCCGCCAGGTGGCGGTCGTTGAGGTACGAATGCACCGGCAGCAGCTCGATGGTTGTGACGCCCAGGCGCTGGAGGTAGTCGACGACGGGCGCGCAGCCGAGCGCGGCGTAGGTGCCGCGCAGGTGCTCGGGAATGCCGGGGTGGGTCATGGTGAAGCCGCGCACGTGCAGCTCGTAGATCACCATGTCCTGCCACGGCACCTCGGGGCGGCGGTCCTCGCCCCAGGTGAAGGCGGTCTCCAGCACGCGGCCCTTGGGCATGAAGGCGGCGCTGTCGCGGCGGTCGAAGGAAAGATCTCCGCGCTTGCTGCCCACCGAGTAACCATAGAGCGCATCGCTCCAGCGCAGGTCGCCGATCAGGTCCTTGGCGTAGGGGTCGAGCAGCAGCTTGTGCGGGTTGAAGCGATGACCTTCCTCGGGCTTGTAGCGCCCGTGCATGCGATAGCCGTAGGCCATGCCGGGGCGCGCCTCGGGCAGGTAGCAGTGCCAGACGTCGTTAGTGCGTTCGCGCAGCGTGATGCGCTGCCGCTCGTGGCGGCCCTTGTCGTCGAAGATGCACAACTCGGCCTTCTCCGCATGCTTGGAGAAGATGGCGAAGTTCACGCCCTGGCCATCCCAGGTCGCACCCAGAGGATAGGGCCGTCCGGGCCAGACTGCGGTCAGGGGAACATGGGGGCGTTTGGTCATGGAAGCGGGGAATCCTTGTCAGCGGGCGGTCGGGGCGGCCACAGGGCGCCGGGCGGGCGGCGAGGGGCGGTCTCCCGCGTCACGGCGGTGTCGATCGGCCGCCGGGGCCGGGGCGGGCGCTCCTTCGGCCACCATTCCTCGATGCGATCGGCGGCCCAATCCTTGCCGGCGAGGCCGAAGGCCAATGCCAACGCAAAAACGATGCCGCCCAGGATGATGAGGAAGCTCTGGCGCACGATGTCGCCGCCCACCTTGATCTGGTCGAGCGCGATGAGCACCACGAAGAGCAGGATCGCGTACTGCGCGAGCTTGCCCAGCAGCAGCGAATCCTGCATGCCGGCGTTGCGGCCGTAGGTGGTCACGGCCTCGCCGACGAAGCGCGCGAAATAGGCACCGAAGGCCAGGATCAGCAGCGCGACGAACACATTGGGCACGAACCACATCACCCGCCCGAGCAGGTCGGTCACGTAGCTCAGGCCGAGGCCGTTGAAGGCGATCAGCAGCGAAGCCAGGATCACGAGCCAGTAGGCCAGCACGCCGAAGACCGTGGTGGCGTCCGCCACCATGCCGCCCTGGCGCAGGAAGGTGTCGATGCCGGCGCGCTCGGTCAGCACGTGGAAATTGACGGCCCGCAGCGCCTTGATCACCACCAGCCGCACGACCTTCGCGATCAGCCAGCCGCCGACGACCACCAGCGCCGCGAACAGCAGCCGCGGGATGTAGCTGCCGATCTGGAAGAGAAAGGCGCGCAAGGGCTCCAGGTGTATGGCGAAACTGTCCATGGATACTCTCCCGTCGGTTGAAGTCTTATGGCGATTGCGGCGGCCTGGCCGCGCCGCGCTCGAGCAGGGCCAGGATGCCCTGCAGCGGAACAGGCACCCAGTCGAGCCGGTTGTTGAGCTCATAGCGCAGCTCGTAGAAGGCCTTCTCGAGCTCGAAGAGATCGAGAAGCTCCGCATCGATGGCCGAGGCGCCGGCCTCCGGCGCGAGGGCCGCGGTGTAGCCGGCCAGGAAGGCGGCGCGCGTCTCCTGCTCCCAGATGCGCGCCGCCTGGTCGAGGCGCGCCAGCTCTTCGTGGTTCTGCGCCGCGCGGCGCAGCGCGGCCCAGCGCGCGTAGTTGAAGGAGCGCAGCATGCCCGCCACGTCGCGCAGCGGCGAGCGCTTGGCGCGCCGCTCCTCGAGCGAGCGGGCGGGCTCGCCCTCGAAGTCGATGATCACGAAATCGTTGCGCGCCACCAGCACCTGGCCCAGGTGGTAGTCGCCATGGAAGCGGGTGCGCCAGCCGCTCTTGCCTTCGATGCGCACCGCATCGATGTGCGCCTGCACCTCGCTCGCGCGCGACAGCAGGCGCGCCGCATCCTCCTGTGCCGCGGGGATCAACGCGCTCGCGGCGTCGCGCAGCATCTTCAGCGTGCTCTCGGCCTCGACGCGCGCGGTGTCCCGGACCCTGGAAAGATCGGCCTGCGTCACCGGCTCGGGCTCGAAGGCCGGATTGCCGGTGCGCCGGGCCAGCGCGTTGTGCAGCTCGGCCGTGCGGCGCCCGAGCACCTGGATCAGCGCGAGGAAGGCGCCGTGCGGATTGGCGCGCGCGTCGCCGTTGGCATCGCGCAGCTCCGCGAAGAAGCGCTCCAGATAGGCCAGGGTGTAGTCCCAGCCGTCGCCCTGGTTGGGCACGTAGGCCTGGAGCAGCGCCAGCGTCATGACGGTGCCGTCGTTGCCGAGGTATTCGAGCGCGCCGGCCACCGGCACGGCGCTCACGAAGCCGGCCTCCTCGGTGAGGAAGCGGCCCATCTCCAGCTCGGGATTGATGCCCCCGCGCAGCTGCCGATAGCCCTTGAGGAACAGCGTCTCGCCCAGCGTGATGACGGTGTTGCTGCTCAGGAGGCTGGGCCGGCTGACGGGCAGCTCGGCGATGATGTCGATCGCGAGCTCGCGCCCCAGCGTCGTGGGCCGGAAGTGCAGCTTCCCGGCCACCGTGGGCAGCTTCGTTTCCCGGACGATGGCGCGCGCCATGGCACGGCAGAAGGCCTCGTCGAAGAAGGCATCGCCCATGACGCCGACGTTGGCCTGCTGGCGGATCTTGGCGACGGCGCCGGGCGCGAGGCTCTTCATGCGCTCTTCCTCGCGGTCTTCCCACGCCAGCGCGAGCGGCATGAAGTAGACGGCGTGCTCGGGCGGCCCGTCGAGCTCCAGCATGGGCAGCAGCCAGCTCAGGCCGTCGGCTTCCCACACCGCCTGGTCGAGCACCCGCGCGCGCGTGATCTTCGAGCCCTTGTAGCCATACCAGCGCTGCGCCTCGATGTGGGGCGGCAGCGTCTCGGTCTCGAACTGCTTGCGCAGCCGGTCGGCGAAGCCGATGCGCCAGGGCATCACGCGCTCCCTGAAGAGGCTGGTCCAGCCGTCGAAGAGCACCAGCACCGGGCGGTCCTGGAGCGCGACGCCTTCCTGGTGCCAGCTGGGCATCGGCACCTCGCTGGCGAGGCGGAACCAGTAGAAGCCATGCGAGGGCAGGGTGAGCAGATAGGGCAGCTCGCCGATGGGCGGGAAGGAGGTGCGGCCCAGCATCTCCACCGGCACCCGGCCCTTGAAGGCCGAGAGGTCCAGCTCCACCGGCTGCGCCGCGCGCGAGAGGTTGAACACCGACAGGATCACGTCGTCGTCGTGCTCGCTCAGGTAGGCGAGGATCTTGCGGTTGCCGGGCTTGAGGAAGGTGCGCCGCCCGCGCCCGAAGGCGCGGCTGGTCTTGCGCACGGCGAGCATGCGCCGCGTCCAGTGCAGCAGGGAGCTCTTGTCGCGCAGCTGGGTCTCGACGTTGACGGCCTCGTAGCCGTACATCGGGTCCATGATGGGCTGCAGGTAGAGGCTCTGCGGGTCGGCGCGCGAGAAGCCGGCATTGCGGTCGGGGCTCCATTGCATCGGTGTGCGCACGCCGTTGCGGTCGCCGACGAAGACGTTGTCGCCCATGCCGATCTCGTCGCCGTAGTAGATGATGGGCGAGCCCGGCATCGACAGCAGCATGCTGTTCATCAGCTTGATGCGGTCCTTGTCGTTGTCCATCAGCGGACTCAGGCGCCGGCGGATGCCCAGGTTGATGCGCGCGCGCAAGTCGGCCGCATAGGTGGTGTACATGTAGTCGCGCTCGCGGCTGGTCACCATCTCCAGCGTCAGCTCGTCATGGTTGCGCAGGAAGATGGCCCACTGGCAGCCCTCCGGGATGTCCGGGGTCTGCTGCAGGATCTCGACGATCGGGTCGCGGTCCTCCTGGGCGATGGCCATGTACATGCGCGGCATCAGCGGGAAGTGGTAGGCCATGTGGCACTCGTCGCCCTCCCCGAAGTACTCGCGCACGTCCTCGGGCCACATGTTGGCCTCGGCGAGCAGGAAGCGGTCGGTGTACTCGGCGTCGATGGCCGCGCGCAGCTTCTTGATGACCTGGTGCGTCTCCGGCAGGTTCTCGTTGCTGGTGCCGTCGCGCTCGATGAGGTAGGGAATGGCGTCGAGGCGGAAGCCGTCGACCCCCATGTCGAGCCAGAAGCGCATGGTCTTGAAGACCGCCTCCAGCACCGCCGGGTTGTCGAAGTTCAGGTCCGGCTGGTGGCTGAAGAAGCGGTGCCAGTAGTAGGCCTTGGCGACCGGGTCCCAGGTCCAGTTGGAGCGCTCGGTGTCGGTGAAGATGATGCGCGTGCCGGCGTAGAGCTGGTCGGTGTCGCTCCAGACGTAGAAGTCGCGCGCGGGCGAGCCGGGTGGCGCGTGGCGCGCGGCCTGGAACCAGGGGTGCGCGTCGGAGGTGTGGTTGATGACCAGTTCGGTGATCACGCGCAGCTCGCGCTTGTGGGCCTCCTCCAGCATGTGGCGGAAGTCGTCCAGCGTGCCGTACTGCGGATGCACGTCCTCGTACTCGGAGATGTCGTAGCCGTCGTCGCGCAGCGGCGAGGGATAGAAGGGCATCAGCCAGATCGTGTTGACGCCCAGGTCCTTCACATAGTCGAGCTTGGCCGCCACCCCCTTGAAGTCGCCGACGCCGTCGTCGTTCGAGTCGAAGAAGGCCTTGACGTTGAGCTGGTAGATCACCGCATCGCGATACCAGGTCGGATCGCCGGTGGTATCGATCTCCGTGGTCTCGAGCGCCAGGGTCGGCAGGGGTGCGTTCATGGTCTGCGGCCTCAGGCGTAGTAGTCGAAATCGCGCTCGTCGCGCAGCCGGCGGCGCACGGCGAGGATGTGCGCCGGCAGGCGCCCCGGGTCCAGCAGGATGTAGTGCCGGTCCCCGCGCCAGGTGAAGCGCTGCTCGCTCAGGAGGTCGTGCATCTGGAAGGGATGGTCCGCCGGCACGCCGATGTCGGCGGGATCGAGCGAGAGCCAGCCCCACTGCGCATGGTGGGGGTCGAGGTTGACCACCGTCACCACGATGTTGGCGCCGTCCGCCGACGCCTTCATGTAGGCGATGAGCTGGTCATTGCCGATGTCGAGGAAGCGCAGGCCGTGGTCGGCCTGCAGCGCGGGGTTGGTGCGGCGGATCTGGTTGATGCGGGCGATGAAAGGCCGGATGCCTTCGTCCGCGCCCCAGTCCCAGGCCCGTAGCTGGTACTTCTCGGAGTCCAGGTATTCCTCGCTCGACGGGCCGCGCGGCAGATGGTCGAGCAGCTCGTAGGCGGGGCCGTAGATGCCGTAGTTGGCCGACAGCGTCCCGGCCAGCACGAGGCGCGACTTGAACACCGCCTCCTCGCCGGTCTGCAGCTCGGCGTGGAGGATGTCGGGCGTGTTGGGCCAGGCGTTGGGCCGGAAGTAGGCGCTGCCCGGGCCCTGCGACAGCTCGGTGAAGTAGCGGGTCAGCTCCTCCTTCGTATTGCGCCAGGTGAAGTAGGTGTAGGACTGCGAGAAGCCGAGCTTGGCCAGCCGGTGCATGACCTTGGGCCGGGTGAAGGCCTCGGCCAGGAAGATCACCTGCGGGTGCGCGCGCTTGATCTCGGTGATGGCCCACTCCCAGAAGGCGAATGACTTGGTGTGCGGGTTGTCGACGCGGAAGATGCCCACACCCTGCGCGATCCAGTGGTCCATCACGCTCTTGAGCTCGACCCACATCGCCCGCCAATCCTCGCTCTCGAAGTTGAAGGGATAGATGTCCTGGTACTTCTTGGGCGGGTTCTCCGCATACTGGACGCTGCCGTCCGGGCGCCAGCGGAACCAGCTCGGGTGCGCCTTCACGTAGGGATGGTCGGGCGCGCACTGGAAGGCGATGTCCATCGCGATCTCCAGGCCGTGCTGCGCGGCGGCCGCCACCAGGTGCCGGAAGTCCTCGGCCGTGCCGAGCGCGGGCAGGATGTCCTTGTGCCCGCCCTCGGCCGCACCGATGGCCCAGGGGCTGCCGACGTCGCCCGGCTCGGTCGTCAGCGCGTTGTTCCTGCCCTTGCGTTGCGCGCGGCCAATCGGATGGATGGGGGGAAAGTACAGCACGTCGAAGCCCATGCCGGCGATCAGCGGCAGGCGTTTCTCGACATCGCGAAAGCTGCCGTGCACGCCAGCCTCCGGCGCGGTCGAACGAGGAAAGAGTTCGTACCAGCTGCTGAAGCGCGCGCGAAGGCGATCGGCGATGAGCGGGAGGTCGGCGGCGAAGCGGGTTTCGAAGCGCCGGTCCGGATGGCGGCCGGCGGCCGCGGCCAGCTCTTCGTCGAGCGCCAGGGCCTTGAGGGAGATCGCGTCCATCGTCGCGTCTGCCGCGCCGGCCTCCAGCGAGCGCGCCCACTCGGTCAGCACCTCGCGGTCCCCCGCCGTGGCGCGCTGCGCCGCCGCCCGGATGTCCAGCGCGCCCACGCGCGCGGCGAGACGGATGTCGTCGGCATCGACGCGACGCACGAGCTCGTGCCGCCATGATTCGAAGGCATCGACCCAGGCCACCACCGTGTAGAAGTAGCGCCCCGGCTTGGGCGGCGTGAAGTCCGCGTGCCACTCGTCGTTGTAGAGCAGCGTCATCGGCACTTCGTGCCGAGTCGACTCGCCCTCGCGCCACCAGCGCAGCATGACGCGCAGCGCGTCGTGCCCGTCGGTGAAGCAGTAGCCGGTGATGCGCATGCGCTCGCCCGCCACGCACTTCGCCGCGAAGCGCCCGCCGTCGACGACGGGCAGCACGGCGTCGACGACGGCACGGATTCGGCCGTCGTCGACGCCGATGGGTACGGGCTGTGGAGCGGGTGCCGAAGCGGTCTTCGGGTCGGGCTTCGGGGAGGGTCTTGCCTGGACGATCGGGCTCTGGGTCTTAGGCATCGGCGCTGGCCTTCAGGATGAGGGTGGAGAGGGGCGGCAGCGTCAGGCAGACGGAGTGCTTCTGGCCGTGCGATCGCATCGGTGCGGCGCGTACCGCGCCTAGGTTCCCCCAGCCCGAACCGCCGAAGGCGAGCGCGTCGCTGTTGAACACCTCGTGCCAGGTGCCGCCGCTCGGCACGCCCAGGCAGTAGTTCTGGCGCGGCACTGGCGTCAGGTTGCAGACCACCAGCAGCGTGTCGCCGCCGCCGGGGCCACGACCGCGCCGCAGGAAGGCGATGACGCTCTGGGCCTGGTCGTCGGCCTCGATCCACTGGAAGCCCTCGGGCGCGAAGTCCAGCTCATGCAGGGCGGGCTCCGCGCGCAGCAGCCTGTTGAGTTCGCCGACCAGGTGCTGCATGCCTCGGTGTTCCGGCTGAGCGGTGACCCACCATTCGAGTTCGCCTTCGTGCGTCCACTCGCGCCGCTGGGCGAACTCGCCGCCCATGAAGAGCAGCTTCTTGCCCGGATGCGCCCACATGAAGCCCAGCAGCGCGCGCAGGTTGGCGAACTGCTGCCACGAATCGCCGGGCATCTTGTTGATGAGGGAGCCCTTGCCGTAGACCACTTCGTCGTGCGAGAGCGGCAGCACGAAGTTCTCGCTGAAGGCGTAGATCATCGAGAAGGTGATCTTGTGATGGTGGTAGCGGCGGTTGACCGGGTCCTCTTTCATGTAGGCGAGGACGTCGTGCATCCAGCCCATGTTCCACTTCATGCCGAAGCCGAGGCCGCCCATCTCGATCGGCCGCGACACGTTGGGCCAGGCGGTCGATTCCTCGGCCACGGTGAAGGCGTCGGGGTGCTGGCGGTAGACCGCACGGTTGAGTTCCTGCAGGAAATCGATCGCTTCCAGGTTCTCGCGGCCGCCGCGACTGTTGGGAATCCATTCGCCGTCGCGCCGCGCGTAGTCGAGGTAGAGCATGGAGGCCACCGCATCCACGCGAAGACCGTCGATGTGATAGCGGTCGAGCCAGAAGAGGCCGGAGGAGATGAGGAAGCTGCGGACCTCGTCGCGGCCATAGTTGAAGATGGCCGAGCTCCATTCGGGATGAAAGCCCTGGCGCGGGTCGGCGTGCTCATAGAGGTGCGTGCCGTCGAAGGAGGCGAGCCCGTGCGCATCGGTCGGGAAGTGCGAGGGCACCCAGTCCAGCACGACGCCGATGCCGCGCTGGTGCAGGTGGTCGACGAAGTACATGAAGTCCTGCGGCGTGCCGTAGCGCGCGGTGGGCGCGAAGTAGCCGGTGGTCTGGTAGCCCCAGGAGCCGTAGAACGGGTGCTCCGTGATCGGCATCAGCTCGACGTGGGTGAAGCCGAGCGATACGACGTAGTCGGCCAGCGAATGGGCCAGCTCGCGGTAGTTCAGGAACTGGCCGTCCTTGCGGCGCCAAGAGCCGGGGTGGACCTCGTACATGGACATCGGCGCGTCGAGGCTGTTGCGCGGCGCGCGGCTTTCCATCCACTGGGCGTCGCCCCAGTCGTATTCGAGCGACCAGATGCGCGAGGCGGTGGCGGGGGGTGCCTCACTGCAGAGCGCGAGCGGATCGGCCTTCTCGAGCACCTGGCCGCCTTGCGAGACGATGCGGTACTTGTAGGCGTCGCCGCGCCGGGCGCCGTCGCAGCGGCCTTCCCACACGCCGGTCGCATCGTGCCGCGGCTGCAGCGCGTCCGCGCGCGCGTCCCAGCCATTCCACGCGCCGATCACCGAGACCGAGGCGGCATTGGGGGCCCAGACGGCGAAGAAGGCGCCTTCGCCATCGGGCCGCAGATGGGCGCCGAGGCGGTCGTACAGCCGCGCGTGCGTTCCCTCGCGGAACAGATACGCATCGGTGTCACCGAAGGGGGCATGAAGTGTCACAGGCTGGCTCCTCCGCAAGAATCAGCAGAACTCTTCTTGTAACCGCGCAAGCCTACAAGAGCGGGCGAAAAAGTGCCCGTCCGCCTGTCGGACGGAGGCTCAAGCGAGGACCGCGCGTTGCTTCCGTTCGCTGTGGGAGGCCTGTCCTGCCCTTGTGGGGAGCGAAGTGCGGTGCCTTGTGCGGGCTCGGCGGCGAGAAGAGGAATGCCCTGTCAGCGTTGTCGCGCCGGGTGGCCCGCGTCAGCAAAGGAAGTCGCTCTCGTCGCATCCATGCTCTGGCCCCACTGAGCGGCGATGGCCGCATGACCCGCAGGTCAACACGGCGGTCGGCGGTGGCGCGGTCTTCCATGCATACACCTTCTCGGCGCCGCAACCTTCTTCGCGCCGAGCGCGCCAGAAGCTCGGCGTCGGTTGGGGGTGTTGCGTACTGAAGACGAGAAGCGAAGCCCGATAGGACTTCGAGGCGCATGGCTGCGCGTCGCGTTGCGCGAATTGTTGATCTCAAGCGTTCTCCCTGTGCCGAACGTGACGGCGGCGGGCACCTAGCCGCGTCGATCCGGCGGCGTCAAGCCCGGTCTGCGCGTCTGGGTATCGGCGATCCTCGCACCCTGGAGCTTCGGCTTCTCGACAAGATCGTCGGGCCTCGCAAGGGCTTGCGCAGGCAGGGGCGAACAGCATGCGAGGCCTCCGAACCCTCCCTGAGAGAAGACCCTTGCGAAGAATCCCTTCCTTGTCGCGCCTGGAGTTGAACCCGACGAACGACCAGCAGACCGTCGGCCTCGCATCCGCCGGCCATGCGGCCCTTTCCCCGGGCCTGAGCCCGTCGCCGTCGTCCGACCCCGGCTCTCCGCCGCTGCGCGGCTTGCTCGGCAGCACACCTCCCCCGCGCCCCGCCGCCGACGGCCGCAACATATGGACCGTGGCCTTGAACACGACATTCAAGGTAAGGAAGAACGCGGCGGGCGAAAGCGTGGCGAACGTCACCGACCCCGGGCATGTGCAGCTGCGCCCGACCCGAAGGGAGCAGGAAATGTATGGGCTGCCGGAAGCCCTCGGCCATGGGCCTCGGCCCGGAACGCCCACCTCCATCCGAACGGTGGTGGGCACGCTGAGCGACGGCACGACCTTCAAGGTCAAGGGGCTCGTCAAGGAGCCCGCCGCCTACGGCGCGGACAAGCCCATCGCCGGCCACATCGAGGTCGATCACGGCGAGCTCTCGCCCGCCCAGGCGGAAATACTGAAAGGGCTGGCGAAGGCGCCGCTCCTCACGGTCTACGAGACCAGCGGCGAACTCGAGGCCAACTGCGTCCATGGCCACAAGGAAGCCATGAAGCGGGTCTTCGATGTCGACATCGACATCCAGGCGCACACGCTGCCGCAGGAGATCGCGGAGAAAGTGAAATCGGTACGCGCGGGCCCGCGCACGCCGGACGGCTCGGGGGGCACGGGTGGCAGGTCGGGTGGCATGGGCCCGGGCGGGGCCGACCCCGCGCCCGCGGCCGCCCCGCACGTGGCCGCGGTGGTGCGCATGGCGGGCAATGCGGCGCGCATCCTGGAGCTTGTCGCGCAGGAGCAGAACGAGCGTGCGCGCGCGCTGGCGTCCGAGCTGCTAGATCCCCAGTTGCTCACGCAGCTCAATGGCGCCTGGAACCAGGGCCGCACGATCGTGGGCGACGGCGAAGCAAGCGCCATGAATATCGCAAACGCGCACTTCATGGGTCTGCTCGCCGAATTGGCGGAGCGGCGGCTCCTCGGTGCGCGCGAGATCTTCGATGGCCTGCGCGCCGCCGGCGCGGCGGGCCCCGAGGACGCGTCCTACCTGCTCCAGCTTGCCACGCGCATCGGGCAGTACGAGCATCGCCAGGCAGCACCGCAGCTGGTGGAAGCGCTCATGGAGTTGCTGGACACGCTTGCCCGCGTACTCGAAGGCGAAGGCGACAGCGCCGAGGCGCGAGGCCGGATGTGCCGGGCCCTGCTCATGCCGGCCCGAGGGGCGCAGCGCAAGCCCGACCACCGCTATGGGGACTTCTACAGCCAGTTGGCATTGGGCGAGCCCACGCGCACGCCGCCGCGGGCCACCCTGGAGGCGGTGCGCTCTCTGCGGAAGCTGAACCTGATGCCCAGCCGGCGCGAAATCAAGAATGCGGGACTGAGCGGCGCGCGGGCGGACAAGCTCGCCGCCTTCGAACGCAAGGCCGACAAGGACAGGGAGCACGCACCCGCGCGGCCCGAAGCCCCTCGCGGGCTGGAAGCGAGGGTGCGCGAGCTGGCGCGGCTGGGCGTTGCCGAGGCGCGCGCGGCCGACCGGGCGAAGGCCACCGAGAAAGCCCACGAACGGGCCCGGCGCCAGCGCGAGGAGCAGGCGGATTTCGAGATCTACAGCGCCGTGGACAGCGCGGTGAATGCGCGATGGGAGCAGCTTGCGGGCAAGGTGCGCAAGGAAATCGCGCGGACGGCCCCCCATGCGTGCGCGGACGCATCGATCGCCACGCATGTACCGACCGCGCTCGTGCACAGCGTGCGCGATTGCTTGATGTCCACGCTCCAGGGCAAGGCCGTGAAGACCGCACTCGTGGCGTCCGGAATGCCCTACCGCGCCGAGGAGTACGGCGAGTTCCATCGCATGCTGGAGAGCCTGGCGGGCGCTCCCGTCAGCGCCGTGCTGGGGGAGTTCGCGCTCGACATCCAGCATCGAGCACGGCAACTGGCCGCGACCTGGGACGCCCAGGACAAGGCTGCGCGCGCGGAACTCGCCAGTGCCCTGAGTGCCGGGATGGACCGCGATTCCAGCCGGGTGCGCACCAGCGCGCAGCAGCCCGCGACGGCCCACGGCGGGGTGCCGCACATCGAGCGCGCGTGGTCGACCCCGCGAGCGACGGCGACGCGCAGCCCGCCCGACCACGCCACGCCCCTGCCTGCGTCTCGGCCCATGCCGCAGCCGCAGCCGCAGCCGCAACCGCAGCCGCAGCACCAGCCCGCGCCGCGCCCCGAAGCCCCCGTCACCCCGATCGCGCCGCAGCGGGATCTGAACCAGGTGTCCTTCGACCAGACGAAGTGGTTCGATGTCGTATGAGCATGGCTCAGGCGACCGACACCACCAGCAGCGCCAGCGAGGCCGCCCCCATTGCCGCGGTGGCGAGCCAGCCCAGCGTCTTCCACTTGAGCGGCAGCACCATCTTGCCCATCACCTTGGCGCTGGAGGCGGCGATCATGACCGCCACCATCACCGGCACCGAGATCACCGCATTGATCACCGCCGCCCAGTAGAGCGCGGAGATCGGATTGAGGCCCCCCAGGCTGATCGCCATGCCGATCGCCATGGCCGCGGCGAGGATGCCGTAGAAACTGCGGCCCTTGGCGAGCGGCAGGTCCAGCCCCTTGCGAAGATGGAAGTAGCTCGCCACCGCGTCCGCCGCGGACCCTGCGAGCACGGGCAGCGCCAGCATGCCGGTGCCGAGGATGCCGAGCGCGAACAGCACGAAGGCGGTGTCGCCGGCCAGCGGTCGCAAGGCCTCCGCGGCCTGAGCCGTGGTCTCGATGTGGGTATGGCCGCTGGCATGCAGCGTGGCGGCGGTGGCGATGATCATGAAGAAGGCAATGAGGTTCGAGAAGCCCATGCCAACGACGGTATCGATACGCAGGCGGCGCAACTGTCGGCGCGCCTGCTCGGGCGCGATCCGCAGTGCGTGGTCCTGCGGCACGCGGCGGATCTCCTCGCATTCCTGCGACGCCTGCCAGAAGAAGAGATAGGGGCTGATGGTCGTGCCGAGGATGGCGACGACCGTCGTGACGTAGTCCTTGTCCCACTGCAAGCTGGGCGCGAAGGTGCCCCTCATCGCGGCGGCCCAGTCGACCTTGACCGAGAACACCACGCCCACATAGGCGAAGAGCGACAGGGTGAGCCACTTGAGCACGCGCACATAACGTTCGTAAGGCAGAAAGACCTGCAGCAGCAGCGACACCAGCCCGAAGCCGGCGGCATACCAGGCGGGGCGGCCATGCAGCACCAGCGCGGCCGAGTCGCCCATGGCGCCGAGATCGGCACCGAGGTTGATCACGTTCGCAACCACCAGCAGCAGCACCAGCGAAGCCACGAGCCAGCGCGGGCAGAAGCGGGCGAAGGTCTCGGTCAGGCCCTTGCCGGTCACGCGGCCGATGCGCGCGCTGGCGAGCTGGATGCCCACCATCAGCGGATAGGTGAAGAGAAGGGTCCAGCCGGCCCCGTAGCCCAGTTGCGCGCCGGCTTGCGAATAGGTGGCGATGCCGCTGGGGTCGTCATCGGCCGCGCCGGTGATCAGGCCAGGGCCGAGCTTGTCCCACCAGCGCTCCTCGGCGCTGGAAGGGCTCGCGTCGACGCTCGTCGGTGGTGTGCTCATGGGGGCTCCGGAGGAAGGGAGGCAGCTTGCGCCGACGCCGGCGCCCGCACGCATAGGTTCGGGCGCCGGCGCCATGTGGGAATTCATCGAGTCTACGCGGCTCATGCGGCATCGGATGACACGGCGCGCGGCGCCGGCGGGTCTAGGGTGAGTGCTTCTTTCACCCTCTCCCCACTCATTCGCAGGAGCCGTCATGACACCACCTTCCAAACACACTCCCGATGCGAAGCGGGCGTCGCAGGTCAGCACCGCAAGGTGCAGCGCGAGCAGGACGCCAAGGACCGCGCGACGAGCAACACCCCCGGGCACAAGCGTCCGATGCAGGCCGGCCACCGCCCGGAGCCCGAGAACCCGATGCCCGCGCAGCACCTGAAGAAGCCCGGTATCGAGGCCGACATGGTGCTGCAGCCGCTCTTCATGGCCTCGGGCTACCTCGGCAGCGGCAAGCTCAACGGGATGGCGGCGCTGGTAACGGGCGGCGACTCGGGCATCGGCCGCGCGGTGTCGATCCTTTATGCGCGCGAGGGCGCCGACGTGGCGATCGTCTACCTGGCCGAGGAGCAGGTCGACGCGGAGGAGACCCGGCGCTGCGTCGAGGCGGAGGGCAGGCGCTGCGTGCTGATCCCGGGGGACGTGCGCGACCCCGCCTTCTGCAACCGCGCGGTCGAAGAGACGCGGCAGGCCTTCGGCAGGCTCGACATCCTCGTGAACAACGCGGCTTTCCAGCTTCACGCCGCCGCCATCGAGGACATCACCGACGAGCGCCTGGACCTGACGCTGCGCACCAACGTATCGGGCTACTTCCAGATGGCGCGGGCGGCGGTGCCGCATCTGCCGAAGGGCGGCTCGATCATCAATACCGGCTCGGTGACCGGGCTGGAGGGCAGCGCGCACCTGCTGGACTACTCGACCACCAAGGGTGCCATCCATGCCTTCACCAAATCACTGGCGAGCAATCTGCTGGACAAGGGCATCCGCGTGAACGCCGTCGCCCCCGGCCCGGTATGGACGCCGCTGAACCCGGCGGACAGCTCGGCCGAGGAAGTGAAGGACTTCGGCGGGCAGACCGACATGAAGCGCCCGGCCCAGCCGGAGGAACTGTCGCCGGCCTATGTGTTCCTGGCGGCGCCCTGCTGCGCCAGCTACATCACAGGCATCGTGCTGCCGATCACGGGGAGCGTGGGCGGCATCTGACGCGCACGCGGCGCCGGGGCGTTCAGTGCGACCACGGCGCGGCCATGTCCTGTGGCCGGCGCAAGGCTTCCAGGCGCCGCGCCTTCGCTCGTCTTCGCAGGATGGGACGCACGATGCACATCTGCAGGCACACCAGCGCCAGACTCCAGAGGCCACCGTTGCAGACCATGGCCAGCAGCCATTCGATCAGCATGGTCGGATCGAGCGCCGGATTGACGGCGCTCACGCTGTTCAGCAACCACCGCGCGGGCCGCTCCAGCAGCGTCAACGCGCCGATCAACAGCCGCTCGCGCAGGCCCGGCGCCGATGCGGACAGGTCGGGCAGCAATTCAACCAGGCACAGCACGTTGGCGACCACCGCGAAGAGATGCAGGGGCACCACCACGAACGCCGTGCGCAGCAGCAGTGACCCGAAGCCGGGGAGCTGACTTTCGGGATCGCTCGACATGCGATGCTCCGTGCGCGGTCCGACCGCTTCGTTCTCACCACTTCAGGGCCAGCTCGACCATGGTCGCCGCGACGTTGGGCTGCCCCTTGCCGCCGGTGCCGTACGAAGCCTTGGTGCTGAGCCTGGCATTGGGCGAGAGCTGCGTGCTCAGTCCCAGGCCGACGGCCGGCAGCCCGCCATCGGCCACGCCCGCGCTGAAGCTGCCGCCCTCGCGGCCCGCTCCGTTCACGCTGTGCTGGTAGTCCAGGCTGGCGAAGATCGAGGTGGTCGACGAAATCGCATGGCTGAAGCCGACTTCCAGTTCGCCCCAGGTGCCCCGCATGTGCGAGTCGAAGGCCAGGGGGCCGGCGGCGGTCTGGTAGCTGACGCTGGTGTCGCCGGAGAACTCGTGCCAGGCGTTGAGCCGCACCCATGCGGAACCCGTCGCCACGGTCGAGCCCGGCTCGTACCACTTGCGCACCACGCGCGCGCCCACGCGGCCACGCGTGTGGCCGAGACCAGCTATCGACGTGAAAGACAACGGGCCTATGCGCTGGCGCGACGCGGCGAGCGCGAACTGGAGGCCGAGGTCCGCATGCGAACCAAGAAGCTGGCAGAGACCAACGCGGCGCTTCGCGGCGAAGTGGCCCGCCGCAGCGCCCTGGAGGGCGGACTCGTGAACTCGCTGGAAGCGGAACACGCGGCGCTGGAGCAGCAGCGGCAGTTCGTCTCGATGGTGTCGCACGAATTCCGCACGCCCCTGGCGGTGATCGGAGCGACAGCGGATTCCCTGCGTCAATCGCCGCTGGGCAACGACAGCTTCATCAAGCCGCGCATGGAGAAGATCAAGCGCTCGGTGGATCGGCTCTCGCTGCTCATCGAGAACGTGTTGACCAAGGACAAGCTGGACATGGGCGTGCTGTCCATCAAGCAGCGCGAGTCCTTCGAGGCCCGCGAGCTGGTGCAGGGCGTCGAAGCGGCGATCGGCGAACGCGAGGGTCAACGCCTCGACGTGAAGACCGCTGCCGCATCGATCCCTCTTCATGGCGACAGGGCACTGCTGGAGATCGTGCTCCAGAACCTGGCGCAGAACGCGCTCAAGTACTCGCCGCCGGACAGCGAAGTTGCCATCACCGTCGAAGCCGACGATCAGGTGGCGCGGATCGACGTGCGCGACAGGGGCGCCGGCATCCCCGCGCAGGAGCAGGCGTATCTTTTTCAGAAGTACTTCAGGGCCAGCGACCATCGGCGCAGGCCGGGCACCAGCCTCGGCCTGCACATTTCCCGCGAGGTTGCGCGCCAGCACGGCGGCGACGTCGAGCTGGTACGCAGCAACGAGAACGGCTCGCTGTTCCGGTTGTCCTTGCCGCTCGCGCGGCGAGACGCGTAGATTGTTGCGCCCATCGCGCCACTGCGTCCTGCGCGCGGCTCTTTCGCGGCCATGTGTCGCCCCCACATGAGGCGCATGAGCACCACCAGCCCCATCCTCCAGATCAAGGCCCTCGGCTTTCCGTGGGAGACGATCGACCCCTTCCTCTTCTGCGTCTACCACGACGACGCTTATCCGCGCGCCAACCCGCAGATGGGCCCCGACGCCCCGCTGGCGGGGCGCGACCTGGGCCGGGACTTCAGCCGCAAGGACGGCTGGAGCATGTACCACGGCCATCCGGTGCCCGGCTTTCCGGGGCATCCGCACCGCGGCTTCGAGACCGTGACCATCGTTCGCAAGGGCCTGGTCGATCATGCCGATTCGCTGGGCGCGGCGGCGCGCTTCGGTGGCGGCGACGTTCAGTGGCTCACGGCCGGCAAGGGCATCGTGCATTCCGAGATGTTCCCGCTGCTGGATACGGGCGCGCCGAATCCGCTGGAGCTATTCCAGATCTGGCTGAACCTGCCCCCGCGCAGCAAGATGGCCGAGCCGCATTTCACGATGTTCTGGGCCGAGGACATTCCGCGCTTCACCGCGACGGATCCCGACGGCCGCACGACGCAGGTCGCGAGCATCGCCGGGCGCATCGCGCCGGCGGACGGCGCTCCCGGCGCCAGCGGACCGCTGGCGCCGCCGCCGAACTCATGGGCCTCGCAGCCCGATGCCGACCTTGCCATCTGGACGATCCGGATGGAGGCCGGCGCGCGCTGGACGCTGCCGGCCGCGAAGGGCGAGGGCACTCGGCGCAGCCTGTATTTCTTCAAGGGCGGCTCGGTGCGCATTGGCGTTGAACCCGTGGATGCGCATGCCGCCATCGAACTGCGCGCCGACGCCGAGGTCGAGCTGGCCAACGGCGACGCGCCGAGTGAATTCCTGGTGCTGCAAGGCCGTCCGATCGGCGAGCCGGTGGCGCAGTACGGCCCCTTCGTGATGAACACGCAGGCCGAGATCGCGCAGGCCATGGCCGACTACCGGCGTACCCGGTTCGGCGGCTGGCCGTGGGGCGATGACGCGCCGGTGCATGGGCGGGATCCGGCGCGCTTCGCGCGGCATCCGGATGGGCGCGAGGAGAAGCCGCAGGGCGTGTGACGCGGCGCAGCTCAGGAGAGTTGAGCGATCAGCACCGACGCAGGTGCACCGATCGCCTTGCAGACGGCGACGAATTCGATCACATCGAGCTGACGTTCGCCGTTCTCATACTTCGAGACGAACGATTGGGGACGCTTCAGGCGCTGCGCGACCCGCACCTGCGTCAAACCGGCTCAAAGGCCCAACGCCCCCACCACCGCCTCCCCCATGTCGCGCGTCCCCACGCGCTCGCACCCCGGCTGGAAGATGTCGCCCGTGCGCAAGCCCTTCGCCAGCACGGCGCGCACCGCCTTCTCGACACGCTCGGCATGCTCGGTCAACCCGAAGGAGTAGCGCAGCATCATCGCCATCGAAAGAATGGAGGCGAGCGGATTCGCCAGGTCCTTGCCAGCGATGTCGGGTGCCGTGCCATGCACCGGCTCGTACAGGCCCTTGGTGCCCGCGGCCATCGATGCCGAGGGCAGCATGCCGATGGAGCCGGTGAGCATCGCGGCGGCGTCGGAGAGGATGTCGCCGAAGATGTTGCCGGTCACGATCACATCAAACTGCTTGGGCGCGCGCATGAGCTGCATCGCGGCGGCATCGACAAAGAGATGGCTCAGCGCCACGTCCGGATACTCCGCGCCCACCCGCGTGACGACCTCGCGCCAGAGCTGCATCACCTCCAGCACATTGGCCTTGTCAACAGAGCACAGCTTGCGCCCGCGCGCGCGCGCCGTGCGAAAGGCCACATGCGCGATGCGCTCCACCTCGGGCTCCGAATAGCGCATGGTGTTGAAGGCCTCGCGCTCGCCGCGCGCGTTGATGCCGCTGCCGCGCGGCTCGCCGAAGTAGACGTCGCCGGTGAGCTCGCGCAGGATCATCAGGTCCAGGCCTTCGACCACCTCGGGCTTGAGCGTGGAGGCCCCCACCAGTTCCGGAAAGAGAAAGGCCGGCCGGAAGTTCGCGAACAGGCCCAGCTCCTTGCGCAGCCGCAGCAGGCTCGCGCCCGGGCGCATCGCGAAAGGGATGGCCTCGTCGCCGGGCATGCCGGCCGAACCGAAGAGGATGGCATCGGCCTTGCGCGCGATCTCGCTGGTGGCCGCGGGCAGGGGGTCGCCGGCGCTGTCGATGCCGGCCTGGCCGATGGGCGCCTCGACCAGCTCCAGCGCATGCGCCGTGCCGAGCACGGCCTTCAATACCTTCACGGCCTGCGCCGTCACTTCGGGGCCAATGCCGTCGCCCGGCATCACTGCGATCTTCATCTTGGGACACTTCTTTCTGAACAGGGGAGGTGGGAAGCTCAGGCCATGCGCTCGCGCTCGCGCTCGAAGGCGTCGATGCGCGCGGACTGGCTCAGCGTGTAGTCGAGTTCGTCGAGGCCTTCGAGCATGCAGTGCCGCGCGAAGGGATCGACGTCGAAGGCGTCCTCGCTGCCATCGGGCGCGCTCACGGTGCGCGCGACAAGATCGATGCACAGGTGCGCGCCGGGCGCGCGCCGCAGCATGTCCAGCAGGGCGTCGACCCGGTCTTCGGGCAGGCGCACCGGCAGCAGGCCGTTCTTGAGCGCGTTCGAGAAGAAGATGTCGCCGAAGCTCGGCGCGATGACGGCGCGGAAGCCGCCGTCGTACAGCGCCCACACGGCATGCTCGCGCGAGGAGCCGCAGCCGAAGTTGCGCCCGGCCACGAGGATGCGCGCGCGGGCGTACACCGCCTCGTTGAGCGGGAAGTCGGGCCGCGGCGCACCTTGCGCGTCATGGCGCACATCGTGGAAGAGAAAATCGCCGAAGGGGGCCGAACGCGGCTTCTGCAGGTAGAGCGCGGGCACGATCTGGTCGGTGTCCACGTTGACGCGGCCCAGCGGGGCGGCGATGGCATCGAGTCGGGTGAAGGCTTCCATGGTGTTCAATGTCCCCGCATCAAGGCGCGGACGTCGACGAGACGCCCGGTCACGGCCGCGGCGGCCGCCATGGCCGGACTCATGAGATGGGTGCGCGCACCCGGCCCCTGGCGGCCGACGAAATTGCGGTTGGAGGTGGAAGCGCAGCGCTCGCCCGGCGCGACCTGGTCGCCGTTGGTGCCGAGGCACATCGAGCAGCCGGCGTGGCGCCACTGGAAGCCCGCCGCGCGAAACACGTCGTCCAGGCCTTCCGCTTCGGCCTGCCGCTTGACGAGGCCGGAGCCCGGCACGACCCAGGCCTCGACGCCCTCGGCCACGCGGCGCCCGCGCGCGACCTCGGCGGCACCGCGCAGGTCCTCGATGCGGCCGTTGGTGCAGGAGCCGATGAAGACGCGCTGCACCGCGATGTCGGTCAGCGGCTGGCCGGCCCGAAGGCCCATGTAGGCGAGGGCGCGGCGCATGGCGGCGCGGCGCTCGTCGTTGCCCGCGTTCGCGGGGTCGGGCACATGGCCGGAGATCGGCAGCACGTCCTCGGGGCTCGTGCCCCATGTCACCATGGGCGCGATGTCGCCGGCGGCAAGCGTGACTTCCTTGTCGAACGACGCCTGCGCATCGCTGGGCAACAAGCGCCAGCGCGCGACGGCCTCCTGCCACGCGGCGCCCTGCGGCGCGTGGGGGCGGCCGGCAAGCCATTCGAAGGTGGTGTCGTCGGGCGCGATCATCCCGGCGCGCGCGCCGGCCTCGATGGACATGTTGCACACGGTCATGCGCGCTTCCATCGAAAGCGCGCGGATCGTTTCGCCGGCGTACTCGATCACATGGCCGATCGCGCCGGCGGTGCCGAGGCGGCCGATGACTACGAGGATGATGTCCTTGGCCGTGACACCCGCGCCCAGCCGTCCCTCGACGTTCACGCGCAGCGTGCGCGGCTTGCGCTGCCACAGCGTCTGCGTGGCCAGCACGTGCGCCACTTCCGACGCACCGATGCCGAAGGCCAGCGCGCCCAGCGCGCCATGCGTGGAGGTGTGGCTGTCGCCGCAAACCATCAGCGTGCCCGGCAGGCTCAGCCCCTGCTCGGGTCCAACCACATGCACGATGCCCTGGCGCTCGTCGCCGAGGCCGAAGAAGCGGATACCCGCGTCGGCGCAGTCGTCCTCCAGGGCCTGCGCCATCGCGCGCTTCTCAGGGTCGGCGATCTTGTCGAGCGAACGCGCGTCGGTGGGCACATAGTGGTCGGGCGTCGCGAAGGCCCGCTGCGGCGCGCGCACCCCGAGGCCCTTCTGGCGCAGCATCTCGAACGCGGGGGCCGAGCCGTCCTGCACCAGGTGGCGGTCGACGTAGAGCAGGCTCTGGCCGTCGTCACGCCGCATGACGACGTGCCGCGCCCAGATCTTGTCGAACAGGGTGCCCGGCGGCGAAGTTGTGAGAGTCATGAAGGAAGATCCATTTCAGGAACCCCGCGGAACCGGCTCCGCCGGGCGAGACGAAGGGCGCGCAGCCTGGGGGTCAATCCAGTTTGGCGCCGGACAGACGCACGATCGATTCGTAGCGCTTGATCTCGGAGACGATGAACTGGCCGAATTCTTCCGGCGTGCCGCCGCCGACCTCGGCGCCGAAATCGGCCATGCGCCGCCTCAGCTCGGGCGACTGCAGCGCCAGGTTGGCCTCGGCGTTGAGCTTGTCGATGATCGGGCGCGGCGTGCCGGCCGGGGCCATGAGCCCGTACCACGACGACGCGTAGACGCCCGGCAGGCCGGCCTCGTCGAAGGTGGGCACGTTCGGCAGCTGCGGGTTGCGCTTCTTCGACGCCACCGCCAGCGCGCGCAGCTTGCCCGCGGCGACGAAGGGCAGGCAGGTGGTGGTGTCGAGCATCAGCGAGATGTGGCCCGCCACGAGATCGGACTCGGCCGGCGCGGTGCCCTTGTAGGGCACATGCACGATGTCGATCTTGGCGGCGCTCATGAACTGCACCGCGGCCAGATGCTGCGAGGAGCCGATGCCGCCGGAGCCGTAGTTGAGCTTGCCGGGATTGGCGCGCGCCATGTCGATCACGTCCTGCACGGTCCTGGCCGGCGAATCCTCCGGCACCACGAGGATGTTCGGCACGTTCGACACGTAGACGATCGGCGCGAAGTCCTTGATGGGGTCGAAGCCCAGCCGCGAATAGAGGTGGACGTTGACGGCGTTCGGGCTGATGGACGCCATCAGCAGGTTGTAGCCGTCGGGCTTCATGCGGGCCGCCATCTCGGTGCCGATGTTGCCCCCGGCGCCGCCGCGGTTGTCGACGACGATGGGCTGTCCGAGCCGCCTCGCGATCGGCTCCGAGATCATCCGGGCCGTGGTGTCGACGCCGCCGCCGGGAGGCCAGGGCACCATGAGCTTGATGGGCTGCGTCGGGTAGGCCGCCGCGCCGGACTGGGCCCCCGCCGTGCCCGCGGCGAGCGTCACCGCCAGCAGGCAGGCCCTGAGGCCAAGGTGCGCGCAGGCATGCGCTTTCTTCATCATAGTCTTGTCTCCGGTCGGTCTTTGAATGGCCTCGATGCTATGTTGTGAAGCCGCCAGCCATCAATGACAATTAAGGCATGCATCGCATGACTAAAGCTCATGCCTCAACCAGGGTTCCCACCATGTCGCGTCGTCTTCCGCCCCTCAATGCCTTGCGCGCCTTCGAGGCCGCCGCGCGCTGCGGCAACTTCACGCGGGCGGCCCAGGAACTGTTCGTCACGCAAGGCGCGGTGAGCCGGCATGTGGCGACACTGGAGGACTGGCTGAAGGTTCGGCTCTTCGACCGCGGGCGCCACGGCATCCAGCTCACGCAGCCGGGGCAGGCCTACTTCGGCACCGTGCGCTCGGCCCTCGACCAGATCGAATACGGCACGCGCCAGCTGCAGGCCAGCCCGGACGAGCGGCGCCTGCGCATCAAGCTGCCGCCCACTTTCGCCATCCGCTGGCTGGTGCCGCGGCTGGCGCGCTTCCATGCGCTGCATCCGCGCATCGACGTGCAGATCACCACCTCACACCAGCGCGCGGACTTCGCGCATGAAGAAGTGGATGTGAGCATTCATTCCGAGTCCAGCCCGCCGGAGGGTCCGGGCTACCGGCGGCTCTTCGGCGAAACACTGCTGCCGGTCTGCGCGCCGGGTCTGCTCGAGAGCGGGCCGCCGCTGGCCAGGCCCGCCGACCTCGCCCGCCACGTGCTGTTGTGCTCGATGAACCGGCCGAAGGACTGGCCGACCTGGCTCGCCGCCGCGGGGGCGCCGGGCATCGATGGCAACAGCGGCCTCAAGTTCGAGAATGCGGCGCTGGCCTACCAAGCGGCGGCGGACCGGCTGGGCGTGATGGTCGCGTTGCATGCCTTCGTGCGCGACGACATCGCGGCCGGCCGGCTGCTGGCGCCCTTTGCGCTGCAGGTGGAAACGCAGGGGGCCTACTACCTCGCGTACGACAGCGAGCGGCCCCTGCCCGAGCGGGTGCAGGCCTTCGAGAGCTGGATCCTGCAGGAGGCGGCGCAAGCCTCCCTTCCCTGATCGCCCGACTTCGCGTAGGAGGGCTTCTCAAGCGCGCCTGGAGGCACTCTTGCCGATCTACCATCTGGAAAGAATCTTCGAAAGGATCTCTCCATGTACACCAAACACCTCCGCACTTTCGGCGCCGTCGCCGCCGTCGCGCTCTGCAGCATCGCCTTTGTCGGCTGCACCACCACCCGTCCGGACGACCGCGCCAGCGCGACCTCGTCACGCAGCTCCATCGACGCCCAGGTCGATGCCACGCTGTCGAAGCTGTACGACACCGTCGCCGGTTCGCGCGAACTGGTGGGCAAGTCCAGGGGCGTGCTGGTGTTCCCGGCGGTCGTCGGTGCCAGTCTGGTCGTGGGTGCCGAATACGGCCGCGGCGCGCTGCGCGTGGGCGGCCGCACGCAGGGCTACTACAGCACCACCGCGGGCTCGATCGGCTTCCAGGCCGGCGCGCAATCGAAGGCGGTCATCTATCTGTTCACCACGCAGGAAGCGCTGGACAAGTTCCGCAACAGCAGCGGCTGGACGGCGGGCGTGGATGCCACGGTGGCGGTCGCGACCATCGGCGCCAACGGCAACATCGACACCAACACGATGCGCCAGCCCGTGGTCGGCTTCGTGCTGACCAATGTGGGCCTGGAAGCCGGTGTCTCGGTGCAGGGCGCGAAGATCTCGCCGGTCCGGTTGTAGCAGGAGGACCCGGGCCGCGTGCCCGGGTGGCGGGATCAGAATCGCGCCTTGAGGAAGGCCGACGGCCCCCTGAGCTTCACGCGCAGGCGCGCGCTGGCCTCCCCGTTGTCGAAGTCCCGCTTCAGGTCGATATCCGTCACGTTGTACGAGAGGACCACGCCGACGTTCTTCACGGGGAACCACTCGACCCCGAGCGCGGCGTTGTAGATGCTGCCGTGGAAGTTGCCGTTGCTCTTCCACACGCCCGAAGCGTCGGCGAACAGCCGCAGGTCGGGCGTGATCGCATGGCGCACCCCCGCCTGCAGCAAGGGTGCGACGGCGTCGTCCCTGTCACGCTGGGAAACGATGCCGGTCGTGCCATCCACCGAGGCGAGGGCATGGGTGTCCAGCGTCGCACGGTAGTAGGCCGCGCCGGCGCCAAGGCCCAGCACCGTGTTGCCGGTACCGATCCACCATTGGTAGGCCAGCTTGGCAAAGTCCAATTGCAGGCCGAGATCCACGTTGCCCACTGCGTTCAGCTGCGCAGAGCCGAGCGCCGCGCTGCCCGCGAAGGAGCGCGAGTAGTCGCGCCTGTAGCGGAAGTAGTCGAACGAGAATCCCTGGCTGTCTCCAAGCAGCAGGTCGGCCTGGATGCGCGGCATGGTCACGTTGCTGTGGCCGATGTCGCCCGTGTCCAGCCTGCCGAAGCGGGTGTTCACCGAAGCGTTGAGCGTCGGATCCGCATCGAAGGCGCCGATCGAGAAGCTGAAGCGGTCCAGGGCTGGAGAAGGCTCGGCGCGAACGCGCGGCGCCACGAAGAAGGCGGCGACGGCCAGCGTCGCGAGCGCGCACAGCCTTGCGGCCACAGAGTGACAGGGCATGGTCGGGATCCTGACGTGCTGTTCGTGCGGCATGCCGGCTGCGTCTGTCATGCTTGCCGCGCTACTCCCTGGCGCTGCTTCAATCTAGGGCCATGCGGCGGCGTGCCAATGCGCGCACGACCACTGCGCGTGTAGGAATCGACTGGCGCGCGTCAGGCGCGCAGGGTATCGAGCAGGCGCGCGACATGCACCGCCTCGCGCTGCGCGCCGTCGGCAATCTGGTGGCGGCAGCTCGTCCCGTCGGCCACCACGATCGCATCCGGGTTCTTGCGCACCGCGGGCAACAGGCCGGCCTCGGCCATCTGCATGGACACCTCGTAGTGCGACGCCTCGTAGCCGAAGCTGCCGGCCATGCCGCAGCAGGAACTCTCGATGAGTTCCGGCTTCGCGCCCGGAATGAGCCGAAGCACGTCGAGGATGGGACTCACCGCGCCAAAGGCCTTCTGGTGGCAATGACCGTGCAGCAGGATCGGCTGGCCCGCGGCCTTGAACGAGAGCTTGAAGCGGCCGGCCGCCGCCTCGCGCGCGATGAACTCCTCGAACAGCAGCGCCTGCATCGCCACCGTCTCGGCCTTGGCGCCCAGGCCCATGGCCAGGGTCTCGTCGCGCAGCGTCAGCAGGCAGGAAGGCTCGAGTCCGACGATCGCGATGCCCGCCTCGGCCAACGGCAGCAGCGTATCGATGAGCGCACCGGCGCGCGCCTTCGCCTCGGCCACCATGCCGCTGGCCAGGTAGGTGCGGCCGCAGCAGTGGTGGCCGCCCGCCTTCTCGACCGTGTGCAGCAGGTAGCCTGCGGCCTTCAGCACCCGCGCGGCGGCAAATGCGTTCTCGCTCTCGAAGATGCCATTGAAGGTGTCGACGAAGAGCACGGCGACCTTGCGTCCGTTGCATGCCGATGCGATGGCGACCTCGCGGCTCACGAACATCGATGCATCCCTGGCGTGCCAGAAGGTGTCGCCGCGCCATGTGGGCAGCGAGCGTTTCGCGGAGATGCCCAGCAGCTTCTGCGCCAGGCGCGCAGCGCCCGGCACGGTGTTGCGCAGGTTCATCAGCCAGGGCACGCGGCTCGCGGCATGGGCGTACTCCGGCAGGCGGGCGACCAGCTTGTCCCGCAGGCTGTGCCCGTGCTTCTTCTTGTAGTGGTCGAGAAACTCGATCTTCATCTTCGCCATGTCGACGCCCGTGGGGCAGTCGCGCTTGCAGCCCTTGCAGCCCACGCACAGGTCCATCGTCTCGTGCATGGCCTCGCCGGTGAAGGCCTCGGGGCCGAGCTGGCCGGAGAGCGCGAGGCGAAGCGTGTTGGCCCGCCCGCGCGTCAGGTGCTTCTCGTCGCGCGTCACGCGGTAGCTCGGGCACATGGTGCCGGCGTCGAACTTGCGGCAATGGCCGTTGTTGTTGCACATCTCCACGGCCATGGCGAAGCCGCCCGTCACGTCGCCGCCGGTGCCGGGCTCGGTCGTGACCTCGGTCACCGGGTCGGCCCGCACGTTCCATGCGGACCAGTCGAGCACGGGCACCAGCGCGATGCGCCTGTAGGGGCGCGGGGCGGTGGCCGGCGCGAAGCGGAACAGCGCGCCGTCGTCCATCTTCGGCGGGTCGATGATCTTGCCGGGGTTGAAGAGGTCGATCGGGTCCAGCTTGTGCTTGATGGCGCGGAAGGCTTCGTTGATGGCGGGGCCGAATTGCCATTCGATCCATTCGCCGCGGCACAGGCCGTCGCCGTGTTCGCCGCTGAAGGCGCCCTTGTACTTGCGCACCAGCGCGCTCGCCTCTTCGGCGATGGCGCGCATCTTCGCCGCGCCATCGGCGCGCATGTCCAGGATCGGCCGCACATGCAGCGTGCCCACGGACGCATGGGCATACCAGGTGCCGCGGCTGCCGTGGCGGGCGAACACCTCGGTCAGGGCATCGGTGTAGTCGGCCAGGTGCTCGAGCGGCACGGCGCAGTCCTCGATGAAGCTCACCGGCTTGCCGTCGCCCTTGAGGCTCATCATGATGTTGAGGCCGGCCTTGCGCACCTCCCACAGGTTCTTCTGCCGGGCATCGTCGGCCATCTCGACCACGCTGCCCGGCAGGCCGAGGTCGCCCATCAGTTCCACCAGCGCCCGCAGCCTGGGCAGCAGCGGGGCCTTGTCGCCGCCCGCGAACTCGACCAGTAGGATCGCCGCCGGGCGGCCGATCAGCGCGGTCTCGACCGTCGGGCGGAAGGCGGGGTTGGCCAGGGCAAGCTCGATCATCGTGCGGTCGACCAGCTCGACGGCGGTGGGCCCGAGCTTCACGATGTGCTGCGCCGAATCCATCGCCTCGCGGAAGCTCGGGAAGTTGACGATGCCGAGCACCTTCGCGCGCGGCAGCTCGGCCAGCTTGAGCGTGAGGCTGCGCGTCAAGGCCAGCGTGCCCTCGGCGCCCACCAGCAGGTGCGCGAGGTTGACGCTGCCGTCGCTGGTGTAGGGCTTCTCGCTCTGGTTGTCGAAGATGTCGAGGTTGTAGCCGGCGACGCGGCGCATGACCTTGGGCCAGCGCGCATCGATCTCGCCGCCGAGCTGCCAGGCGAGCTGCCGCACGGTGGTCGCGATGTCCGTCGCGCGCGCGCGCAGCGTGGCCACCGGGCCGAAGTCGACCAGTTCGCCATCGGAGAGCCAGGCGCTCGCGCCCAGCACGTTGTGGACCATGTTGCCGTAGGCGATGGAGCGCGAGCCGCAGGAGTTGTTGCCCGCCATGCCGCCGAGCGTGGCCTGCGCGCTGGTCGACACATCCACCGGATACCAGAGCCCGTGCGGCCTGAGCTGCGCGTTGAGGTGATCGAGCACGATGCCGGGCTCGACCGTGGCGGTGCGGCCCTCGGGGTCGAGAGCCAGCACGCGGCGCAAGTACTTGCTGTTGTCGATCACCAGCGCCGCGCCGGTGGTCTGGCCGCACTGGCTGGTGCCACCGCCGCGCGCCAGGACCGGCACCTTGAGATCGCGCGCGATGTCGATGGCCATGGCCACGTCGCGCTCGGTCCTCGGCACCAGCACGCCCGCCGGCATGATCTGGTAGATCGACGCGTCGGTCGCGTAGCGTCCGCGCGATGCATCGTCGAACAGCACCTCGCCCTGCGTCTCGGCTCGCAGCCTGCGCGCGAGCGCCTCGCAAGTCTCGTTGGGCGGAAGAACGGTGCCGGCCGGCTGGAGATGGCTCGCGGGGTCGATGCGCATGGGTCTAGCTCTTGGCGTTGGCGTTCGTTCGGGCTGGGGGATAGATCTCGCCGGCGCGCATCAGCTCCAGCACGGTGTCGCGCTTGCGCAGCAGGTGTTCGACGAGCACCGAGCGCATCGCCGCCGCGTCGCGCGCGGCAAGGGCCTCGATCATCCGTTCGTGTTCGGCGACCGCGTTCTTCCACTTCGCCTCGTTCTGGTTGGTGCGAAAGCGCAGCGACTGCACGCGGGCATTGATGGAGCGGTAGGTGCTCGCCAGCACCGGGTTGCCGGCGGCGTCGTTGATGGCGGTGTGGATGCGCGCATTGATGCGGTAGTAGCCGGAGAGATCGCGCCGCGCGAAGCAGGCCATCATTTCGTAGTGCAGGGCGCGCAGTTCGGCGAGCGCTTCGTCGCTGATGCGCCGCGCCGCGAGTTCGCCCGACAGGCCTTCGAGCGCGGCGAGCAGTTCGAAGGTGTTGAGCACATCCGCCTCGGTCAGCCTGACGGCCACCGCGCCGCGGTTGGGCAACAGGTCCACCAGGCCTTCGGCGGCCAGCAGCTTGATGGCTTCGCGCAACGGCGTGCGCGACACGCCCAGCTGCTCGCACAGCTCGCGCTCGTTGAGCTTGGCGCCGGGCGCGATCAGCCCCTCGACCAGCATCGTGCGCAGCCGCGACGCCACCTGGTCATGCAGCGCGAGGCGCGAGATTTCAATGATTTCTGCCATGGATCGATTCTCTTGAATGCATTTTGAATGCAAAGTTGGGGTGTCTCAAGCCTGTGCTTCTAGGGGATAACCTGCATGCCGGTTTGATTTTTGAATGCAAAACTGAATAAAGAAAGGACAGCTCCGATGCTCCAACTCGATTTCCATCCCACCGGCAGGCACTTCCTGCAGATCCCCGGCCCGAGCCCCGTCCCGGACCGGATTCTGCGGGCGATGAGCCTGCCCACCATCGACCACCGCGGTCCCGAGTTCGGGGCCCTCGGCTTGCGGGTGCTCGCGGGCATCCGGCAGATTTTCAAGACCCGGCATCCGGTGGTCATCTACCCGGCTTCGGGCACCGGCGCCTGGGAGGCTGCGCTGTCCAACACGCTCAGCCCCGGCGACCAGGTGCTGATGTACGAGACCGGCCACTTCGCCACGCTGTGGCAGAAGATGGCGACCCGGCTGGGCGTCGCCACCGAGTTCCTGGCCTGGCCCGGCAGCGACGCGCAACTCCCGAACGCCGCGAGCTGGCGCCACGGCGTGCAGGCGGAGCTGATCGAGGCGCGCCTGCGCAAGGACACCGAAAGGAAGATCAAGGCCGTGTGCGTGGTGCACAACGAGACCTCGACCGGCGTCACCTCCGACATCGCGTCCGTGCGCAAGGCCATCGATGCGGCGGGCCATCCGGCGCTCCTGATGGTGGACAGCATCTCCGGGCTCGCCAGCGCCGACTACCGGCACGACGAATGGGGCGTGGACGTGACGGTCAGCGGCTCGCAGAAGGGCCTGATGCTGCCTCCGGGCATCAGCTTCAATGCGCTCTCGCCGCGCGCCATCGAGGCGAGCAGGAGCGCCAGGCTGCCGCGCGCCTTCTGGGCCTGGGACGAGATTCTCGAGATGAACAAGGACGGCTACTGGCCCTATACACCGAACACCAACCTGCTCTACGGCCTGGCGGAGTCGCTGGAGATGATCCTCGGCGAGGGGCTGGAGAACGTCTTCGCGCGGCATCTGCGCTGGGGCGCGGGTGTGCGCGCGGGGGTCGAGGCCTGGGGCCTGCCGATCCAGTGCGCGGACCCGGCCCTGTACTCGCCGGTGCTCACCGGCGTGATCACGCCGGAGGGTGTCGATGCCGACGCACTGCGCCGCCTCATCCACCAGCGCTTCGACCTCTCGCTCGGCACCGGCCTGGGCAAGCTCAAGGGCCGCATGTTCCGCATGGGCCACCTGGGCGACAGCAACGACCTGACGCTGGTCGCGATGGTCGCCGGCGTGGAGATGGGCCTGAAGCTCTGCGGCGTGAAGCTCGCCGGCAGCGGGGTGCAGGCCACGATGGACCACTTCGCCAGCCACGCGGCGACGGCCGCGCTGCGCCAGGCGGCCTGAGCAACAACAACAACGGAGACAAACCCATGCAACGACGTTCCCTCATCCAGGCGGCGGGCGCCGCGGTGGCCGCCCTGGGCGCGCCCGCCATCTTCGCGCAGGAATGGCCCTCCGGCCCGGTGCGCATCGTGGTCGGCTTTCCGCCCGGCGGCGGCACCGATGCGCTGGCCCGCGTGGTGGCGCAGAAGCTCTCCATCATGTGGGGCCAGTCGGTCATCGTCGACAACAAGGGCGGCGTGGCCGGCGTGCTCGCGGCCGAGTACGTGTCGCAGCAGCCCAGCGACGGCAGCACGCTGATGATGGCGCACATCAACAGCCACGCGCTCGCGCCCAGCCTGCAGCCCAGGCTGCGCTACAACGTCGAGCGCGACTTCGTGCCGATCGTGCTGGTGGGCGTGACGCCCAATCTGCTCATCGCCAGCCCGACGCAGAAGGCGGTGACCGTCAAGGACATCGTGGCCCTCTGCAAGGCCGAGCCCGGCAAGGTGAGCTTCGGCTCGGCCGGCGCGGGTTCGGCGCAGCACATGGCGCTGGAGATGTTCAAGCTGCAGGCGCACGTCGATGCGCTGCATGTGCCCTACAAGGGCAGCGGCCCGCTGCTGGCCGACCTGATGGGCAGCCAGATCCAGTACAGCTTCGAGACCATGACGGCCGCCACCCCGCACGTGAAAAGCGGCAAGGTGATCGGCGTGGCGCAGACGCGGCTCAAGCGCGCCAAGGGCCATCCGACGATTCCGACCATGGACGAGCAGGGCTTCCCGGGTTTCGATGCCACCACCTGGTACGGTCTGGCCGGCCCGGGCAAGCTGCCCGCCGACATTGCCGACAAGATCAATCGCGACGTCAACACGGTATTGGCGATGCCGGATGTGCAGGAGCGCATGGACATGTATGGCGCCGAGGACGGCGGCGGCTCGCGGGAGAAGTTCGCCCTGTTCATCCGCAGCGAGATCGCAAAATGGGCCAAGGTCGTCAAGGACGGCAACGTGAGGGTGGAAGGCTAGGATGATGATGGGCAAGACAGTGGACGGGTTGGTGAAAGCGCTCGCGTCGGCCTGGCGCGAGGGCCGCGCGATCAGCGCCGCGCCGTGGCACGACAGCGTGATGGATGCCGCGCAGGCCTATGTCGCGCAGGAGCGCCTGGCCGATGCCATGGCATGGTTCGGGGCTGCTGCGATGCCTGTGCACTGGAAATCCGGCGGCGCTTCGCGCGAGGCCGTGCTGACCCATGCGCCGCTGCCGCCCGCCGGCGTGAGATCGAGTCCCGCCAGCTTCGGCGACATGCGCTTCAACACGCCGGGCATGGAAAGCGAGATCGCCTTGCGGCTGGGCGAAACCGTCACGCCCGAGCGCGCGGCCGCGCTCACGCCGCAGAACGCGGGCACGGTGGTCGACGCGATGACGGTCTCGATCGAGATCGTCGACTCCCGATGGGAAGAGGGCTCTCTGGCACCCGCCCTGCTGCGCCTGGTGGATCTGCAATCCCACGGCGCGCTGGTGCTGGGCGAATGGGTGCCTTACGCCGCGCGCGACTGGGCGGCGCAGCGCTGCGAAACACACATCGGCTCGCGCGAGCCGCTGGTGCACATCGGCACCCATCCGCTGGGCGACCCGGCGTGGGGCCTGCCCACCTGGTTGCGGCATGCGACGCGCGACGGTCGCAGCGTGCCGGCGGGCACAGTGGTCACGACCGGTTCGTGGGTGGGACTGCTGCCGCTGGCGCCTGGCGACTCGGTGCGCGTCGAATTCCCGGGCATCGGGCACGCCGAAGCCAGACTCTGAGCGCGGCCGAATCGCGCGCAGGTCCCTGAAAAGGACTGATCCCATCGGCGCGTAGGCGAACTACTACACGGTCAGGCGACCGATGCGCGCGCTTGAATCCCCTTCGACACACATAATGAAGAAATCTTCCTTCTTATTGCCTGTCGAGGTCTCGGCATGCGCCATCAACGGCCTGATCCGGTGCTTTACTCGCAATCCACTCCCTCGCTCCCGCCACTTCGCGTCGCCGATCATGGCGATACGCTGGCTTCCGTCTTCGAAGCGCGATGTCGCGCCCATGCTCAGAAGCTGGCCTTCGCCTTCCTGACGGACGCCAGGACACCGCCGGCGCAGACGAGCTACGAGCAGTTGCTGCGCGATGTCCGGCAGACCGCGGCATGGCTCGCGACATCGACCCGGGTGGGCGACCGTGTGTTGCTTGCCTTTCCGCCGGGGCTGGACTTCGTGCGCGTCTTCTGGGCCTGCTTGCTCAGCGGCCGTGTGGCGGTGCCGGTGCCGTCCCCCGATCCGATGCGCCTCCATCGCGCGGCGCCACGCCTGCGCAGCGTGATCGCCGATTCGCGCGCCGCGCTGGTGCTGAGCACCGCCTCGCTGCTCGATGCAGCCGCCGCGGCGCTCGACCCCGGCACCTTCGCCATGGCCCGCTGGCAGGCGCTGCCCGATGCGGCGCGGCTGGCGGCCGACCCGCGGCCCTTCGAGCCGCCGCCGCTCGGGCCGAACACCCTTGCCTACCTGCAGTACACCTCCGGCTCGACCTCCTCGCCGCGCGGCGTGCGCCTGAGCCATGCCAACGTGCTTGCGAATACGCGCGCGCTGATCGCGGCGGGCCGATGCGACGACACCACCCGCGCGCTGAGCTGGCTGCCGCATTTTCATGACTACGGTCTGGTCTGCGGCGTGCTGACGCCCGTCCTCGCGGGTGCGAGCAGCTTCCTCATGTCGCCTGTCAGTTTCGTGCGCCGGCCGCTCGGCTGGCTGGAGGCGATCGGCGAACATCGCATCACGCACTCGGGCGCGCCGGAGTCGGCCTTCGCGGCCTGCCTGCAGGCGCTCGGAGGCAAGGCCGTCGAGGCACGTCTGGACAGCCTGCTGTGCCTGAGCTGCGGCGCCGAACCGATCCGCGCCGACACGGTCGAGAAGCTGCTCGCGGCTTTCGGGCCCGCGGGCTTGCGCCCCGAAGCCTTCATGCCGTCCTACGGACTTGCCGAGGCGGTACTGGGCGTGTCTTCCTCCACCTCCGACACACCGCCGCGCATCGTGGCGGCGGATCCTGCCGCCTTGCTGCACAACCGCTTCGAGGCCGTGCCGGCGCATGCCTGGAGTCCGCGCGAAGTGCGTCGGCTGGTGAGTTGCGGCCGCGCGATGCAGGACACCGCGATCATGATCGTCGACCCCGACACCAGGCAGGTCCACGCCGATGGCGCGATCGGCGAGATCTGGGTGCGCTCGCCCAGCGTGGGCGGCGGCTACTGGATGCAGCCGGAGGCCAGCGAGGCCAGCTTCGGCGGCTATCTGCCCGATGGCGCGGGGCCCTTCCTGCGCACCGGCGATCTCGGCTTCCTCGACCAGGGCGAGCTGTTCGTCACCGGGCGGCTGAAGGACCTCATCATCGTCCACGGCGAGAACCACTATCCGCAGGATCTCGAATGGACCGCCGAACGCGCCCACCCCGCGCTTCGTCCCGGACACGGCGCCGCATTTGCGATCGACACGTCCGCGGGCGAGGCGGTGGTGCTGACGCTCGAACTCGACCGGCGCGCCGCCGCCACCGACACGCAGGCCGTCTTGCGCGAAGTGCGCCGCGCGATCGCGCTCGAACACGGCGTGACGGTGCACACCGTGGCCCTGGTGCGCGCCGGCACGCTGCCGCGAACGTCCAGCGGCAAGATCCAGCGGCAGAGCTGCCGCGACGCCTTCCTCGCCGGCGAGCTGTCGCTGATCGCTTCGACGGGCGCCGATGCGGATGACACGGCGGCCCCGCAGGAGCACGCGGGCGGCGAGAGTCGCCCTGGCCACCTGATGCCGCGCGACACCAACGAGCAAGCCGTGTGGGATATCTGGGCGGAAGTGCTCGGCACGCGCGCATTCGGCGTGCACGAGAGCTTCTTCGATCTCGGCGGGCATTCGCTGCGCATGACGCAGGTGCTCTCGCGCGTCCAGGCGCACTTCGGTGTGGAGCTCCCGCTTGCCGGCTTGTTCGAGTATGCGAGCGTCGCGGCAATGACGGTGGAAGTGGCAAGGCACCTGCGGGACGCGCGGGCGCCCGGCATCGGCGACGGCATCGCACGCGTGGCCCGCGGCGCGGCCCTGCCCGCCTCGCTCTCGCAGCGCCGCATGTGGGTGATCCAGCAGTTCGAACCCACCTCCACGGCCTACAACGTGCCGATCGCGATCCGCCTGCGCGGCGCCTTCGACCTGGCCTTGTGCCAGCAGGCTTTCGATTCGATGGTGACGCGGCATGAAGGCCTGCGCACCTGCTTCGTGATGGGCGACAACGAGCCGATGCAATGGATCGAGCCTGAGCTTGCCGTGCCGATCGAGTTCATCGACCTGAGGCATCTGCCCGGCGCGCAGCGCAATGCGCACGCGCGGGCGCTGCTGGCGCACCGGGCGTCGCAGTCCTTCGACCTTTCGAAGGCGCCGCTGCACCGGCCAACCGTGCTGCGGCTGGACGAACGCGAGCATGTGCTCTTCTGGCTGATGCATCACGCGATCACCGACAACTGGGCAGCCGCGCTGCTGATGCGCGAGGCCTTGAGCGCCTACGCCGCGCTGGTGGAAGGCCGGGCCCCGATGTCCGCGCCGCCGCCCATCGAATACGCGGACTACGCGGCCTGGCAGCGGCACCCGGATTCCGTGGAGGCTCGCCGGCCGCATCTGGCCTACTGGCGCGAGCGCCTGCGCGACCTGCCCGACCTCGACCTGCCGACCGACTTCCCGCGTCCGGCCAAGGCGAGCTTCAAGGGCGCGCGCGCCTCGGCCGAGCTGCCGCGGCGACTGCGTGAGGCCATGCGCGAATTCGGCACCCGCGAGGCCGTCACTCCCTTCGTCATCCTCCTGTCGGCCTTCGCCCTGATGCTGTCGCGCCAGACGAAGAGCGAAGACGTCTCGGTGGGCATACCGATCGCCAACCGCCACCGCTTCGCCGCGGAGCATCTGGTGGGCACGCTGGTCAACACGCTCGTGATGCGCACCGACCTGTCGGGCAACCCCGGTTTCACGCAGCTCGTGCACCGCGTGCGCAGGAATGCGCTTGAAGCATTCACGCACCAGGACGCGCCCTTCGATGAACTCATCGACGCGCTCGGACACGATCGCAGCCTGCGGCCCGAAGGGCCGGTGCGCGTGCTGTTCAACGTGCTGAACGCGCCCGTCGGGCAACTCGATTTTTCCGGCCTGGAAGTCGACGAATTCGACTTCGAGCGGACGGCCGCCCAGTTCGACCTTTCGATGCACGTCGACACCGAGTTCACGCAGCGCATTCATCTCGAATATGCGACGGACCTCTACGCGGCGGCGAGCGCGACGCGCATGCTCGAGAACTATCTCGCGCTGGTCGACCGCCTGCTTGCGCAGCCGCAGCGCCCTCTGTCCGAGCACGAAATGCTGTCGCCTGCGCAAATGAACCTCCTGCGGCACGGATGGAACGGCGCCCGCGCGCCACTGCCAGCGCAGCTGCTGGTGCACCGCCATGTCGACATCGAGGCGCCGGAGATCCAGGCGCGCGTGGCCGTCATCGATGCCGATGGCGCCCAACTGAGCTATGGCGACATCGGCGCGCGCTCGAACATGCTCGCCCGCGCGCTGCGCGAGCGCGGCATCGCGCGGGGCCAGCGCGTCGGACTGTGCATCGAACGCGGTCCGGAGATGCTGATCGCCCAACTGGCCGTGATGAAGTCCGGCGCGGCCTACGTGCCGCTGGACCCCGAATATCCGGCTGACCGGCTGCGCTACATGGCGGCCGACGCCGACCTCGCCGCGGTGCTGACGCGGCGCGACACCGGCGCCATTCTCGAAGGCCTCGGCCTGCCGATGCTGCTGCTCGACGACACCAGCCTGACGAGCGGCATGTCGAGCCGGGCGCTGGACCCCAGGCCGGGTCTGGATCCCACACCGGCGGACGACGCCTACGTGATCTACACCTCGGGCTCCACCGGTCAGCCCAAGGGCGTGCGCGTGCCGCACCGCGGCGTGGTCAATTTCCTCGCGGGCATGCGGAAGATGCCAGGCCTCTCGGCCGACGATTGCGTGGTGGCCATCACCAGCCCGTCCTTCGATCCCTCGGTGCTCGACCTGATGCTGCCGCTCGCCGCACGCGCCAGACTCGTCATCGCGTCCCACGCGCAGACGCAGGACCCGGTGGCACTGCGCGCCCTGCTGGAGCGCCATGGCGCGACCTTGCTGCAGGCCACCCCGTCCGCATGGCGCATGCTCATCGAAGCCGGCTGGATGGGAGCGCCGGGCTTTCGCGCGCTGATCGGCGGCGAGGCACTGCCACCGATCCTGGCGGAGCGCCTGATGGAGCGCACGGGCGAACTCTGGAACATCTACGGCCCGACCGAGACCACGGTCTGGACCACCGCCTGGAAGGTCGAGTCGCCACGCAAGGGCATCGCGATCGGACGGCCGATCGAGAACACGACCGTATGGCCGCTCGATGAACACGGCCACGTGTGCCCGATCGGGGTGCCGGGCGAACTGCATGTGGGCGGCGCAGGCGTCACGGCCGGCTACTACCAGCGCGAAACCCTGACGACCGAACGCTTCGTCGAGGACCTGTTCAGCGGCGACGCGGGTGGCCGCCTCTACCGCACCGGCGATCTCGGCCGCTGGCGGCACGACGGGGTGCTCGAACACCTGGGACGCGCCGACCATCAGGTCAAGCTGCGCGGCTACCGCATCGAGTTGGGCGAGATCGAGTCCGCGCTGCTCGACCACTCCGGCGTGGCCCATTGCGTGGCGGTCACGCGCGCGCGCAGCGAAGAGGACGTGCGGCTGGTCGCCTACCACGTCGCCCGCGATGGCGAGTCGCCGAGCCCGGCCGCGCTGCGCGAGCACCTGCGCGCGCGCCTGCCGCAGTACATGATCCCGCAGCACTTCGTGCGGCTCGACGCGATGCCGCTGCTGCCCAACGGCAAGATCAACCGCGCCGCGCTGCCCGCGCCAGACATGGAGATCGTGCTGGCCGACGGCCGCGCCTACATCGCGCCGGCGACGCACAGCGAGGAGGTCATCGCGGGCATCTGGTCGGAGCTGCTGGGCGTGGAGAACGTGGGCCGGACCGACAACTTCTTCGACCTCGGCGGGCATTCGCTGCTCGCAATGCGCTGCGTGGCTGCCATCGACGCGCTGCTGGAGTGGAAGGTCGCGCCGCGCCGGCTCATCTACGAGAGCCTGCAGCAGGTGGCGCACAAGGAGAACGCGCAGATCTGATCACGGGCCCTCAAGTTTTCGCGAGCCGTGCCGATAACCGATCATGATCGTTCAACGAATGGGTGAAGCATGGTCTCCGCAGTAGGGTCGGTAAGTGGGAGTTCGGGTGTCGACAGCAGCAAGATCAGCGCGCAGATCGCCGCGCTGCAGCGCCAGGCGACCGCGTTGCAGAAGCAGTCGAGGGATCTGCAGAAGACCCTCACGACCATGGCCGAAGGCGATGCGAAGAAGGCCGTCCAGCAGCAGCTCACCGAGTTGACGAACGAGATCCAGATGATCCAGCAGCAGATCGGGCAGCTGCAGCAACAGGCCGCCAGGCCGGTCCAGGACAACAGCATCAAGGCGCTCGAAAGTGCCAAGGCCGCGGCCAAGACCACGCGAATCAACAGCAACGCGCTGGTCGGCGGCAGGATCGATACGGAAGTCTGAGGCCGGGCGGGCTTCTAGACCGAAGTTCCTCCAATCGCCGAGCGAGTTTGTCTTTGCACGACAAGCACTTGGCGTGAGTTTGGGGTTCCGGTTTCTGTCTACAGACGGATCTGCTGGAGCAGATCGAGCGCGCGTTGTTGTTTCGCGTTGGGCGTAGTGAGGACCTCG
>NZ_JBFTPS010000029.1:0-90613 GCF_056398605.1 Variovorax sp. 01T432 | reverse complement strand
AACCACGTCTTCGCCAACCTCGATGCAGTCGAGGACGCCCTGACAAGCGGACTCGTCGCCCTGGAATCCAATCCAACGCGAACCCGTTCAATGACTGGGTTCAAATGGATAACTTCTATATCTTTGAACGCAAGTTAGTATCAGAGCTCGGGACGCGCGTCTGGCGCAGCCTGAAGAGCGATGTGCGGCTGAGCGCCGACGCGCCCGCGCGGCTGCAGATCTATCTGGGCTACGGGCTCGGCGACAGCCTGGCTCCGAGCCACCGCGTGCTGGCCGAGGCATTGCCGCCAAGCCACGTGTTCACCGCGCGGGGCGGACACGGCTGGGATCCCTGGCTGGGCCTGTGGCGCCGGATGCTGGCCGCGTCGCAGCTGCCGCGCTGCGCGGGCTCGGCCGACTGAGCGCAGCCGCTCTACGCGCCCCCCGGCGGGTCTGCGGGTGACTTGCGCAGCGACTGGAGCAGCGCCTTCGAGCTTTCCTCGAGTTCGTCGATCGACGCGAGCAGCGACTGCCCCGCGTTTCTCACGACCTCGTCCGCGGCATCGATGGCCTTGCCCAGGACATCCAGCCCGGCGTTCAAGCGGCTGATCTTCGCGCTGCTGGCCGTGGCGCCGCGCAGCGCCTCGATCTCCTTCTCGACCGGCGACTTCATCAGGGCCCTGAAGAGCTTCTCGAACTTGCTGTAGCCGGGGAAGGTGAGTCCATCCTTGATCGCGTCATGGACCTTGTTCGCCACCTCCTTGGCGGCCCCGGCGAGATTGAGGCGCTGGCCCGGCTTGCCGTCGAGGTAGGCCAGCAACAGCTCGTCATAGGCGATCAGGACCGAGTGAACCTGGAGTACCGCCGTGCCCGCGTCCAATCCCCACTCGGCCTGCGTGAAGCGATGAAGGCGCGAATAGCGCACGAGGTTCTGCCGGTCTTCCGGGGACTGGCCGCCGCCGGCCTCCTCGATCGACACCAGGTCGTTCGCGACGTAGCTCGTTTCGTTCATTGCCCCGGCGAAGACCTTGAGGATGGCGTCCGCCTTGACATTGAGCGCGACCAGCCGGTCGTTCAACCCGGTGGTGCTCGCCAGCGCCGCCCGGGCTTCGGCGGCGAGCGGCGACGTATCGCCGGAGCTGCTCGTCGGCGTCAGGATCTTGACCGCGTCATCCCTTGCCTTGCGGCACTCGTCGGCAAGCTTCCTGGCCCCGGGCGCCAGTGCGCTGACGTGATCCATCAGCAGGGTCGCTGCCGCGCTGAGCGACTGGATTGCTTGATCGTTCATGAGGCCGCTCCATCGAACGCATTCGCGCCATCATGCCTCGTTCCGGCAGGCTTACACAGTGGGAACCGTCCCTGCGTCGATGGTCGGCCCGGCGCCCGTGGCTACGGCGGCCGGAATACTGCGGACGCGGCGCGCACCGCGCGTCGTCAGGAGTTCGCCTGCGTCTCGGGTCGCCGGCTCGCGCCGAGGGCGTAGACGGTTGCCTTCTCGTCCTGGCCCTTGAGGGAGCTTGCAGCCTCCCCGAGCGGAAGGTGCGCCGCGCCATAGATCTCGCGCTCCAGTCGCTTGGCACGCTCGGCGTACATGCGCGCCAGGGCGCCATGGTGTTCGGCGGCGGCCTGGTGCTCGACGCGCGCGAGGTGCGCTTCTTCGAGAAGCGTCATGACGCGCCTCAGGTGGCTGTTGGGATTGGGTCGGAAAAAGCCGAGCATCGGATCCTCCATCAATGAAGCCTGCAGATACGTCTTGTAGCTCCGATTGCAGGGGCTGTGCTGTAGGTACAAGCGCTTACGTGTTGCGAAAGATCCCTCGACTTTCCCAACTCCTTCCACCGCGACCATCACTTTCGCCGCGATTCAGCTGTCTCGAATTCGTTCGAACAACTCGAATACCGTCATGCCCAGCGCGTTCGCGATGACTTCCATCGCATTCAACGAAGGATTCGCCCGACCGTTTTCGATGCGGCTCAGATAGGTCTGATAGAACCCGCACCTCTCGCAGAACTCCACTTGACTGGGTCCCATCGCGATGCGCATGTCGCGCACGCACCTGCCGAATCGCTGAGCCAAACTTTCCATGGCGGCGACTCTCGGCCCAGTCCGAGGATTCGCATAACCACTAATTCATATACGCACTAATTCGCATAGCCGAATTAATTGACGTCGTGGCACCGACAATTCGGTGGAATGCGACAGCAGTGCGTTCAGTTGCTCCCGACGCCTTCGGCTTCGACCGGCCAGCGTTGCGCCGCAGTGGTGTCACCCACACGGCAAGGCGAGCGATATGCCATCAGCAATTCAGGGAGAAGAAGGCGATGTATCTCGCAAGGAAGTGGTGCGCGCGTGTTCGACGCACGGGCAATGTCCGGAAACGTTATCGGCACCGGGCCAGGCGACCCCCAAAGCGGCCGCATATCGAAGTGAGGCCGCGATTCAAACTCCATTGAGGCGCACGTGCCCGTCGCACTGCTACGTCGCATCGCGCGCGAGGAGCTTCCAGTCGTCATCGCAGGCAACTGGGAAGTCGACGTCATCCGCATCCTCGTGCTGGCCGGTCACCTGAAGGCGACCATCCCGCCCGAGGTCCGCACGTTGAGCGGCATCCATCAGCCGCCGGCCACCGTCACGGCGATCATATCGCTCGGCCGCATGCTGCTTCAGTCTTTTCCTCCCGGCCGTGCGCCGGCCGGGGCGCGGCCGCTGGCCGTGAGCGCCGGGTTACAGCTGAAATCCCCCGGCATGGATGCGACACAGACCTGCAACCCCGGCGCAGGACCATCGCGGCTCACGCAGACCTTCACCCACCCCTGGAAAAGTGAGCCGCAGCCATGAACACCGCCCCTTCGCCCCACCTCCTCCTCGCCCGCAAGACGGCGCTGCTGCGAAGGCCCACGCTCCTCGGCCCCTCGGCCCGGCACGGGCTGCTTCGCCCGGTGTTCGCCCGCGTGGTGCCCGGCGAACTGGCGCATGCGGCGCAGCATGCCGCCGGCATCGAAAGCCCGAGTCTCGCGAAGGGAGACGACCATGAATTCCTGCAACTGCTCGCGGCCTACCGCGCCAGCGGCGGATTGGCGCCCGGCGCGGAAATCGCCGCGCGCCAGCCGGGCGGCGGTATCTCCGGGCTGGGGCGCCTGATCGCCGCGAAGAAGGTGTTGAGCTTCGAATGGAGCGCGACCACCTGGCTGCCTGTCTTCCAGTTCCAGTCCGGACAGATCGCCTTGCGCGAAGGCGTCCGCGAGGTGCTCGAAGCGCTGTCCTGTCCCGCGTTGGATGGCTGGGACATGGCGCAATGGTTCGTGCAGCCCAGCGGCTTGCTTGCCGGCGCCGCGCCGCTCGCGCTGCTGGGGGCCGACACCCCTGCGGTGATCGAAGCCGCGCGGGCTTACAGGTTCATCCTGCGCGGCTAGGGCGCGCAGCATCTGCGCTTTCATCCATCCATCCATCCATCCATCCATCCATCCACCTCAGGCACTTCGTCGACCATGATCTCCCGACGCACTTTCTCCGCCTCGCTGGCCGCCGCGGCCGTGAGCTCCCTTCATGCCGGGGCGGGCAACGCCCAGCCGGCGCCCGGCACCGGCAACGCCGCGCCCGCGATGCCCGCGCGTAACGTCGTGCTGGTCCACGGCGCCTATGCGGACGGCTCCTGCTGGGCCAAGGTCATCCCCATCCTCCAGCGCGCGGGCATGCGCGCGACGGCGGTGCAGAACCCCCTCACGTCGCTGTCCGATGACGTCGAAGCGACCCAGCGCGTGCTCGCCTTGCAGGATGGCCCGACGGTCCTGGTCGGTCATTCCTGGGCCGGCACGGTGATCAGTCAGGCCGGCATCGACCCCAAGGTCTGCGCGCTGGTCTACGTTGCCGCGCGCGCCCCCGATGCGGGCGAGGACTATGCCGCGCTGGCGGCCAGGTTCCCGACGCCGCCGGCCAATGCGGGGCTCGTCCGGTCCGGCGGCTTCGCGCAGTTGGGCGAAGAGGCTTTCCTGCGCGACTTCGCGGGCGACCTCGATCCCGTGGAGGCCAGGGTTCTCTACGCGGTGCAGGGTCGGATCTCCGGGACGCTCTTCGCCTCGCGGACGACCGCCGCCGCATGGAGAACCAAGCCCGCGTGGTATGCCGTCTCGACGCAGGATCGCACCACCTCGCCCGAGCTGGAGCGCTTTCTCGCGAAACGGATGAGGGCGCACACGGTCGAGATCGAGTCCAGCCATCTCTCGCTCCTGTCGCATCCGCAGGAGATCGCGGCGCTGATCCTGACGGCGGCGAACGCCGGTGCCTGAGAGGAGGGCGGCCTTGTTCCGATCGACACGGCCAAGAGCCCGCCATGTGCGTTGCCGCACGGAAGCGGCTTCGTTCGATTCATCGAGCCGCCCGCGGTGCATCAAGAGGCGGAGGACGACGATTTCCACCTGGTCCGTCTGAACATCGCCGACCTGAACCTGCTTGCGCTGTCACGGCGCATCTACGCGCAGCGAGGCGACAAGACCACCGCCGCGATCGCCATGGCCCTGGCCTCCGTGGCGCGGCGCCGGCGAATGGCTGCCTTGGCGCGCATTCGCATCCTTCGGGTCTATCGTGCGTGGCCGCCGCTGCGCAAGGCGGCTCAGTGGATCTGGCTGCGCCGATCAGCCCGGGAACGCGCCAGCCCTCACCCCTTCACCACTCGCCGAGTTCGCGCACCCGCTGGTCGAACTCGAGGCCTTCGAAGCGTTGCCGTGCGCGTTCCGCATCGCGCCGCCGCCGGCCGGTCATGGTGCCGAGCCGTTCAATGAAGGCTTGCACCATGCGACTGCGCGGCCTGGAGGCCGGCATCGCCATGCGCTTGGCCGGCCGGCGATGGCTGGTCGTGTTTCGCATGGTGTGTTGCTCCAGGAGTGGGATGGCAAATGATCCTCCCGAAGCGGATGCGAGCGTGAAGATGTTTCGTGAAGGAAGTGGTGTTTGAAGGGTGATTCGAGCGGCGGATCAAGCCGCCGCGCTATCAGGCAACGTTCTTCAGCCCCAGCACATCGATCTGCTCGATCGACGGCGGCTTGGCGAACAGATCCGGCGCCTTGGCCATCAAGGCCTGCGCGATCGGCCCTGTCAGATGCGCCTGCCGTCCTGCCTCGTCCTCGAACGCATCGAAGATGCCGAAGACGCTGGGCGACAGCCGCAGCGCGAACCAGATCGGCGTGGTCTTCTCCTGCTGCGCCATCGCGAGCCCGGCTTCGAGGAACTGCTGCACTTCGGCTTCCTTGCCCGGCTTGGCTTCGAGGCGGGCGAACAGTGCGTACTTGATCATGTGAGTCTCCGGTTGGTGCCGCGCGACATTGCGCGGCGCGAAGTCCAATGTAGTGAGCGCGCGGACCGGTGCCTATTGGCATTTTTGACATCTTTGATATCGTTCCGGCCATGAAGCTCAGCATCCTCGCGCTCGACGGCGTGTTCGATACCGGCCTGGCCACGGTGTCCGACGTGTTCAGCACCGCCAATGAACTCGGCGGCATGCTCGCGCTCGGCGTGCCGCGCTTCGAGGTCAGCGTGGTCGGCATGCGCAGGCGGGTGCGCACCATGCAGGGCCTCGGCGTGCCGGTGAAGACGCTGGCGCAGGCCGGCTCGCCCGACTGGCTGATCGTTCCGGCCATCGGCGACAAGATGCCCGAGGGGCTGGGCCTCGCGCTGCAGCGCCCCGATGTGGCCGATGCCGGGGCGGCGTTGCGCGACCATGCCGGCCGCGGCGTGAAGATCGCGGCGGCATGCATCGGCACCTTCGTGCTGGCGGAGTCGGGCCTGCTCGACCGGCATCGAGCCACCACCACCTGGTGGCTGGGCGCCATGTTCAGGCAGCGCTACCCGGCCGTGCGGCTGGACGATTCGCGCATGCTGGTGCACTCGGGCGACTTCATCACCGCGGGCGCCGCGCTCGGCCACGTCGACATGGCGCTCTGGCTGGTGCGCCAGGCCAGCCCGGAGCTCGCGAGCCTGGTGGCGCGTTACCTGATCGTGGATTCGCGTCCCTCGCAATCGGCCTATGTGATCCAGGATCACCTGGCCCATGCCGATCCGATGGTGGAGCGCTTCGAGCGCTGGGCCCGCGGCCGGCTGGCGGAAGGCTTCTCGCTGGACGACGCGGCGCAGGCGGCCGGCACCAGCAAGCGCACGCTGGCGCGCCGGACGCAGCAGGTGCTGGGCAAGAGTCCGCTGTCCTACGTGCAGGACCTGCGCGTGGAGCGCGCGGTCCATCTGCTGAAGACCAGCGACAAGAGCCTGGAGCAGATCGCCGGGTTGGTGGGCTATGCCGACGGCGTCACGCTGCGCGCACTGTTGCGCCAGCGGCTGGGCCGAGGCGTGCGCGAGGTTCGATCCAGCGGCTGAGCGCCGGGCAGGCTCAGCGCGAGGAGAGGGCGGTGCCGGCCCACTGGGGCGTGAGGCGGGCGCGCGCGTCATCGAAGCGGGCGATCAGGCGCGACCTCTCCGCCTCCTGCGCGACGATGAGGCGCGCCTGTGCCTTGAGGCTCTGCGCGTTGTCCTCGAGCTTCCGGCGCACAGCCGGGGGCGCGCTGGCGGGGGCCGCCTTGTAGAACTCCATCTCCTGGTCGATCTTGTTCCGTTCGGCTGCGAGCTCGGCAAGCCGCTCACGGGCGACGATCGCCACGGCCTCGCTCTGCGCCAGCGCTTCGGCCCGCTCGCGGTCGAGCGCCGCGGGGGTGGGGTAGCGCACGAGCAGGGCGCGTTCCTGGCGGCGCGCGTCGGCCTGCAGCCTGGCGGTCCATTCGGCCTGCCGGGCACGCTCTTCGCGCTGGGCGAGTTCGGCCTCCGAGAGACTGGGGCCGATCTTGCGCAAAGTCCCGCCGGTGGTGCGGAGCTCGCGCTGTTCGCGGTCCATGCACTCCGGGATGGGGCGGTCGGAACTCAGGCTGCGGCCGTGGGCGTCCTTGCAGCTGTACACGCCCGTACGCTGCTGTGCCTGGGCCGCGCCGCCGGCCATCAGCAAGATCCCGGCGACGAACGTGCCCGAGAAGCGCACGCCCAGCCTGAACGTGCGAGCGAGGCCGGATGGCGGGCGTTGTTCTTTCATGTAACCCATTGTAGTTACATGTAATACCAAAACGTTAGCGGCCCCGCAAAGAATGGCGCTTGTCCTACCGCGGCCGCGTCTGCAGGTCGATCTGGAGGCGCCGGTCGCGAAGGGAGGAGCCGGTGTGCTTGAACACCGGCTTCTCGGCGGCCACGCCCTCCACGGCGCCCCCGGGTGGGGCGAGCTTCGCGCCGGCAGCGCCGGCAGCGCCGGCGGCGATGCGCTTGAAAGTCGAGACCACTGTCTTCTGGTCGTCGTCGAAGTCGCCGTGGTGCATGGCCTCGGATGCTTCGAGCGAATCGCCCGCTTCGGTGTTGGGCGCCAGCACCAGCTGCGCGCCGTACTGGTCGAAGGTCTTGCGCAACGCGCCATCGAAGCTCTTTTCCATGCCCAGGATCGGAATGCCATCGCGAACGAGCGGAATCCTCTCCTTGGCCTCGAAGGCGTTCGACACCAGGTACAGGAGCGACTTGTTGTAGATCTTGGCGCAGTCGTCGTCCTGTTCGGTCTTGTCCTTGAGCGCATAGACGGCGAGCTTGCCGATCAACTTCTTCTGCATGGCCGGCACGTAGAACTGGTTGAAGAGGTCGACGGTGCAGGCCGGCGCCCACAGGGTGCAGGTCTCGATCTTCAGGCCGCGCTCGCTCAGCAGCTTGACGACGGGCCCGTGCAGGATGGAGCCGGCGCTGTGGCCCACCAGGTGGATCTCCAGATTCCTGTTCTGGGCGGCGAAGGCCTTGAGGTGATCGGCCACGAGGACGGCCGCGCCCCCGGCGTCGCCGGCCGCGAGGGCGTTCTTCTTCATCTCGTCCCAGGCCGCCTTGCCGGTGAAGACGCGGGCCAGGGGCTCCAGCGCATCGTCGAGGCGATCGAGCATGAAGTCCTTGGCGGCGTCCAGCGCGCCTTCGGGACGCCTGCGGCTCACCGCGTCCTGCAGGATGTTGGTGACGGTCGTCCAGTAGTCGGTGCGCCAGATGAAGGCCAGCGGGTACACGCCGCCGGCAAGCAGCGCCGGCCGGTATTCCGCCAGGCGCTGCACCGCGGCCTGCTCGCTGACGAGCCCGCCATGGGCGTAGAGCAGGATGCGTGTCCTGGGCCAGTCCTTGGTGACGCGCGGGATGTCGTCTTCGAAGATCTGCGCCAGCTCTTGCGGCCTGGAGCCATAGTTGCCGCCGGGCTTGAGTTCCCCGTTGTTGCCCACGCTCACAATGTGGGGCCGCAGGTCCGCGAACGAATAGGCGGCCGATTGCCCCGATGTGCTGGCGTGCGCCGTGGCGGTGGATTGGGTCTCGCGCAGGGTCACCGGCGCGCCCAGGCGCGCGACCCAGACGTCGGTGCCGTTGGCGAGCCAGTCGTCGTAGCTGATGTGCCCGAAGCCCGCCCGGCCCCAGCCCGGTCCCCAGGAGTTCTGCAGCCAGAAGCCGTCGCTGTCGTAGGCCACGATCGCGAAGGCATGGCCGCCGGTGATGGCGGGCGACTGGCTGATGATGCCGTCCGCGCCCACGGTGCCCCAGCCTTCGTGGACGGTCGAGGTCGCATACAGCGCGCCGACTTCCGAGATGGCCGCATGCATCGCGATGAGGTCCTTGTGATTGACGCGGAAGTAGGCGCCCAGCGGCCGGCGCGCGGCGTCGGCGACGCGCGCATCGCTCAGGCCCGGCTTGTCCGTCTTCGCCAGCTTGTAGGGATAGATCGTCTCCGAGCAGACCCCGTGCTTGTGCCAGCCCTTCATGGCGCCGCGCGCGCTGGAACCGGAATAGTCTTCGCCGGGCCATTCGTCATAGCGGCGCGCGAGGTCGTAGAACATGCGCGGGCTCACGGCCCTGTTGTCCGGGATCACGCGACGGCGCAGGAGCAGGTAGTTCGCCACGGTCGCCAGGCCGAAGCCGGTGCAGGCGCCTTCCTGGCCCTGGTCGAGGATGGGCACCTTGAACTCGAGGTATTCGCCCAGCGGGATGTGCGTCGGGACTTCGATCAATGTCGGCGTGTACATCAGATCGCGGAAGTCGAGTGTGTCGCGCCGGGCGTTCAAGTTGCGCTCGTCGGCGATGGAGCCGGGCTTCTTCCCCGGCTTGGCGGGCTTCTTCGGCGGCGGCGGGGGCGTGGCGTTGATCGCCTCGTAGCCGCGGTCCAGCGCGGGCGCGGCTGCCGCCGTTGGCTTGGGCGCCGGCGCCACCACGGGGCTTGCCGCACCGGCGGGAAAGGCCGGCGCCAGCACGAGCTTGGCGAGCTCATAGAAGCGCAGGCGCTGCGCCGCGCCGTTCTGGCCGCCGTTGATCCTCTGCGTGATCTCCGTGAAGTTGTCGGCATCCGCGAGTGCGTTCAGGCCCTTGCGCTGCCAGTAGAGGCCGGCGATCCTGAAGCCGACCTCCGGCGTGGCTGCCAGCGCAGGATTGCCCACGAGGTCCAGCCCCAGCAGGTCGCCGAAGGTCTTGTAGTTGGCGCGGCCCGTGACCTGGATCGGCCCGCGTCCCTTGAAGCGCTTGCCGTCACCCTTCTGCGTGTTGCCCAGCCGCGTGGCAAGCGTGCTCGGCGGCTCGTAGCGGGTCTGGGCCGCGGTGGGCCCCCAGATCTCTTCCATGAACTGGAACTCGCCCGACTCGTGCGCGAGCTGGGCGATGAACGCGGCGGTGCGCAGCAGGGTGTTGACCTCGAACTCGGCCATCGCGTCGTTCAATGGCGGGAGGTAGAGTGCGCGCTTGGCCTGGGAGGCGTTGCGCATGATCTGCGCGAGTTGAAGATCGGTCAGCATGCCGGTGGCCCTCGTTCCATGTTCCATCCGCCCCTTTCTTCATCTTGCGGTAACGAAGAGTGCGGGCGAAGTGCACGGAAGGCGTATGCCGGATGTCGGGCCCTGCTCGTCTTCGATCGTCTTCGATGTTCGCCACGGTCTGGCCGGGGAACAATTCGAGGACTGGCGCGTTGGCGCTCGCGAGGCTGCCTTCAGCCAGCGCGATGCCGGCCAGGGTGCCCGTCACCGTGTCCATCGATCGGTGCGGATCATAGGGGCCCCGGTCGCGCGAAGCGTTCGCGGTATTGCGTGAGGCTCACGCCCACGCGCCGCGTGAAGGCGCGTCGGAAGCCGTCCACGTTCGCATAGCCGACCTGGTCAGCCAGTCGCTTGACGGGCATGCCGGAGTCCTCGGCCAGGCGCCGCGCCGCGTCGATGCGGGCGTTTTCCACGAACTCAGCGGGCGTGCAGCCGGCCTCGCTGCGGAAGACACGGGCAAAGTTCCGCTCGCTCATGCCGGCGCGCGCGGCCAGGGCCGGCACGGACAGGTCGGCCCTCAGGTTCGCGACCACATGGTCCTGGATCTCCCGGACGCCCGAGCGCTGCGCGGTCTGCGCCGCCAGATGGGCGCTGAACTGGCTTTGGCCGCCGGGCCTCTTGAGGAACATCACCAGTTCGCGCGCCACGCGCAGGGCCAGCTCGCGCCCATGGTCTTCTTCCACCATCGCCAGGGCGAGATCCATGCCGGCAGTGACGCCCGCCGATGTGAAGAGCTTGCCGTCCTTCACGAAGATCGCGTCGGGTTCCACGTGGGTGTTGGGATATTGGGCGGCCAGGCGGTCGACCGAGTTCCAGTGCGTGACGACGCGCTTGCCCTCCAGCAGGCCCGCGGCGGCCAGCACGAAGGCGCCGCTGCACACCGAGCCGAAGCGCCGCACGCTGCGCGACTGGCGCCGCAGCCATTCGTGCAGCTGCGTGTCCTTCGCGATCTCGTCGATGTGGGGGCTGCCGGCCACGAGCAGGGTGTCGATCGCGCTTCGATGCTCGGCCACCGTTGCGTCGACGCCCAGGCGCAAGCCGCTGCTGCCGTGGAGCACGCCGGGGACGGTGGCGATCACCTGGGTCTGGTAGGCACGCGGCTTTCCGAGCTGACGCGATGCCTCGGCGAACACATCGGCGGGCCCGACGACGTCGAGCAGTTGGACGCGGGGAAAGGCAAGGATGGCGACTCGCATGGGTGTCTCCCGGCGGCCTTGGCCGCGGCGGCTTTCATATTGGCAGGAAAGGACGGACCTGGACGAAGCCATGCCCGTGAGGTTGGCTGAAAATCAAGTGTACCGACATATTCAGCCAAGGAGTCCTTCATGTCCAGCCCGCCCCTGAGCCCTCCGTTCCCGGTCTATCAACCGCCTGCGCGTGCGTCGATCCGGAACCTGCCAGTGAATCTCTTCGGCTCGGTCATGGGCCTGTCGGGGCTGGCGCTCGCGTGGCGGCTCGCGCACGGGAGCCTGGGTGCGCCGGCCGTCATCGGGGAGCTGATCGGCGCGTTGGCGCTGGGTGTGTTCGTGCTGCTCGCGCTGGGCTACCTGGCCAAGCTCGCGATGCACGCCGATGCGGTGGCCGCCGAGTTTCGCCATCCGGTGGCGGGCAACTTCTTCGGCACCATCGCGATCTCGATCCTGCTCTTGTCGGCCGTGATCGCGCCCTACAGTGCCGTCGCCGGCCACGCGGTGTGGGTGGTCGGTCTTGTCGCGACGTTCGGTCTGAGCTTCCTCGTGGTCTCGCGCCTGCTCAAGGGAAAGGGCGATGCCGCGCACGCGGTGCCCGCGTGGCTGATTCCCGGGGTCGCCACGCTCGACATCGCCGTGACAGGGGCGCATATGCCGATGGCCTGGGTGCAGGAGGTGAATCTCTTCGCGGGCGCGGTGGGCGGGGTTCTGGCGCTGGTGCTGTTCGTGATGATCATCGTCCGGCTGGTGCACCACGAGCCGTTGAGCATCGGCATGACGCCCTCCCTGATGATCCTGGTGGCCCCGTTTGCCGTCGGCTTTCTCGCCTACACGAACGTGGTGGGAGGGGTCGATCGCGTCGCCTCGCTGCTCTTCTACTTCGCGCTCTTCATGTTCATCGTGGTGGCGCCCAAGGTCTTCCGGCCCAGCGTCGAGTTCAGTCCGGGCTGGTGGGCCATCAGCTTCCCGATGGCCGCGCTCGTCAATGCCGCCCTGAAGTATGCCGAGGCGCGCGCGACCGGGCCGCTCTGGCTGGTCGCCCTGGTCCTCCTCGTGGCGCTTAGCGTTGCGCTGGCGGTGCTCACGGTGCGCACGGCGCACATTGCCCTCAGCGGAAAGCTGCTGAGTGCCTGATCGCAATCCACAGGAGCTAGCCGTGCTGAGCCTGGGCATGTCGTGGACGCTGGTCGTGATGGCCGGCGCGTTCGAGATCTTCTTTGCGATCGGCCTGAAGCATGTCTCGGGTTTCGAAAGGCCCTGGATCGCCCTGGGCACGGCCGGATCGCTGCTGGGCAGCCTCGTGCTGCTGTCGATCGCCTTGCGCCAGCTGCCGGTCGGCTCGGCCTATGCGGTGTGGACCGGCATAGGCGCGGCCGGCACCGCGCTGGTGGGCATCTTCGTGCTGGGCGATCCGGCCACCCTGGCAAGGCTGGTCTGCATCGCGGTGATCATCGGCGGGGTGGTCGGCCTGCAGATGGCCAGCTGAGGCGCCCGCTGTCATGATGCGTCTGCCCAGAACTCAGCCCCATCCTTTCATGACTCACCATCGTCTCGCCGCCAGCCCGGAAACCGTTCACTGGGGCTGGTTCGACGCCGCGCTCGAACCCGTGATTACCATCGACAGCGGGGACCGCGTCACCGTCGAGACGGTGTCGGGCGGCCCCGCCAACCTGCCGGGCGAGGGCTTCCACGTGCCACCGGAGCTCCTGCGCATCCACGAGAAGAGCCAGCGCCGGCTGCCCGGCCACATCCTGACCGGGCCCATCGCGGTACGGGGCGCGCAGCCCGGCGACGTGCTGGAGATCCGCATCCTGGACATCCGCCTGCGCCAGGACTGGGGCTACACCTTCATCCGTCCGCTGGCCGGCGCGCTGCCGAACGATTTCGCGACCGGCGAGCAGATGATCGTGAAGCTCGACCGCGAGCGCAACGTCGGGCGTCTGCCCTGGGGCACGGAGCTTGCGCTGCGCCCCTTCTTCGGCGTCATGGGCGTGGCGCCGCCGAAGGCCTGGGGCGGCATCTCGACCATCCAGCCGCGCGCGCATGGCGGCAACCTGGACAACAAGGAATTGATCCCGGGCACCACGCTCTACCTGCCGGTGCACACCGAGGGCGGGCGGCTCTCGCTCGGCGACGGGCACGGGGTGCAGGGCGATGGCGAAGTCTGCACGACGGCCATCGAGACCGCGCTCGAAGGCACGGTCGAAGTGGTCTTGCGCAAGGACCTGCATTGGACCTACCCGCACGCTGAAACGCCGACCCATCTCGTCACCATGGGCATGGACCCGGACCTGGACGACGCCGCGCAGGCCGCCTTGCGCCGCATGATCGACTGGGTCACCGCCCGTTCGGCGCTGACCCGGGCGCAGGCCTTTATGCTGATGAGCCTGGCGGCCGATGTGCGCGTCACCCAGCTGGTGAACGAGCACAAGGGCATTCACGTCATGCTGCCGAAGTCGGTGCTGGCCGCGCCTTCCCGCCCACAGGCGGCGTGAGCCGGATCAGGAAGACGGCGACGGCCGCCACGATGCAGGCCGCGCCCGCCGCGTACAGCGCGGGGGTGTAGGAGAACATCACGGTGCGCGCCAGGCCCGCGCCGTAGGCGGCCACCGCGCTGCCGAGCTGGTGCCCGGCGAAGATCCAGCCGAAGATCATCGCGCCGCGTTCCTTGTCGAAGGCCGCGCTGGCGAGCTTGACCGTCGGCGGCACGGTGGCGACCCAGTCCAGCCCGTAGAACAGCGCGAACAGCGACAGGCCGTACAGCGTGAAGTCCGAGTGCGGCAGCCACAGCAGGGACAGGCCGCGCAGGCCGTAGTACCAGAAGAGCAGCTTGCGGTTGTCGAAGCGGTCCGACAACCAGCCCGAGCCGATGGTCCCGATGAAGTCGAAGGCGCCGATCATCGCCAGCACGGATGCGGCGGGAACCGCGGCGAGCCCGTTGTCGCCGCACAGCGAGATGAAGTGCGTCTGGATGAGCCCGCTGGTGCTCAGTCCGCAGACGAAGAAGGTGCCGAACAGGACCCAGAAGGTCGGGTTGCGCGAGACCTTGGCCAGCACGGTCAGCGGTTCGAGCAGGGTCATGCGCCGTGCCGCCACGGCGGGTTTCGCGGCGCTCGGGTCGGCGCCATAGGCCGTGAGCCCGAGTTCTTCCGGCCGGTTGCGGATGAAGCAGAAGGCCAGGCCGGCGACGACCAGGCAACTCGTGAACACCGGCGCGATGGCGACGCGCCAGCCGAAGTGCTCGATCAGCCACGCGGCCAGCGGCAGGAAGACGAGTTGCCCGGTCGCGGAGCTCGCGGTCAGCATTCCCAGCACCAGGCCGCGGCGCTGGTCGAACCAGCGGTTGGCCACCACGGCGCCGAGCACCAGCGCCGTCAGGCCGGAGCCGAGTCCCAGCAGCACGCCCCACAGCGCCACGAGCTGCCAGAGCTGGGTCATGCGGGTGCCCAGCAGCAGGCCGGACGCGATGAGGACCAGGGCCGTGCAAATGATCCTGCGCAGCCCGTAGCGCTCCATCAGGATGGCGGCGAAGGGGCCCATGAGCCCGAAGAGCATGAAGCGCAGGGCCATGGCGGACGAGATCTGGTCGGTGGTCCAGCCGAACTCCCTGCTCAGCGGCCGCAGGAAGGCGCCCGGCAGGCCGAGCGCGGCCGAGGACACCAGCATCGTCAGGAAGGCGATGGCCATCACCACCCACGAGAAATGAATGCCCCGTCGATGGAGCCAGAGGGAAACGGGTTGAGCGAACATGTCCTGGTAGGGAAAGAAGATGGCGGCTTCGTGCCGGTCGACGAATATATAGATGATGCTTGTCATCAAAAAACATGTCAAGCGTCGTCGCACGCCGTTCCCTGGGGCCCGAAGGGCGCGGGGATGTGCCCTGAATCCCTCGGTCGCGCGAAAGCCCTCTCTTTTTCCCGGGCGCGTGGGCCTTATTGCACACCGCTCGCGATGGGCAGGCCGCTTTGGACGAACAATGCGGGGTCACCCCCGACGCATGCCATCGAAAGAACCACCTTGAACGACGACGAGCAATACATCACCCTGCTGAAGATCAGCGAATCGCATACCGAGGCGATCCGTGCGCTGGGCCTGGCGCTCCACGCCACGCAGACCGCGCTCAGCGGCGTGCTGCGTGCGCTCGGCGAACAGCCGCAGCTGCTCGAGTCCGTGGCGAGGGAGATCGGCGTGGCCGCCGAGCGCGCGCAGGCCGTGGGCCTGGGCTCGGAAGCGACGGACGACTTTTTGCAGAAGCGAAATGCCGTGCTCCATTCGCTGCTGCCGCCCAAATTGCGAGAGCGCGTGCAATTGCCCTAGTCGCGCCGCGCCGGACCGAGGGGCTTCCTCAGACGGTCACGTGGGCTTCCTTGACGACGCGGGCCCACTTCTCCTTCTCGACGCCGATGAAATCGACGAACTTCGCGGCCGGGCCGCCGCCGTCCTCGGCGCCGTAGCTCGCAAGCTTCTCGGCGACCTCGGGCATGGCCAGCACCTTGTTCATGTCCTGGTTCATGCGCTGCACCATGGCCGGCTGCATGCGCGCCGGGCCGACGAGGCCATACCAGGTGCTGGCGTCGAAGCCGGGATAGCCGAGCTCCGCGACTGTCGGCACCTGCGGAAAGGCGCTCGCCCGCTTCCCGCGCGTCTGGGCCAGCGCGACCAGATGGCCGCTGGCGACCTGCGGCGTGGCCGAGGTCATGGTCTCGAAGCTGTAGTCGATCTGCCCGCCGATCAGATCGGTGAGCATCGGCGCCGAGCCGCGGTAGGGCACGTGCAGCGCCTGGATGCCGGTGCGCAGCTTGAAGAGTTCGAGCGCGAGGTGCTGCGCGGAGCCCGCGCCGGAGGAGCCGAAGCTCACCGTGCCCGGCCTGGCCCGGCAGCGCTCGACCAGTTCCTTCACCGTGCGCGCGGGCTGCCTGGGGCTGCAGATCAGCAGGTTGGGCGTGACGCCGACCAGCATGAGGGGCGTGAAGTCGCGGTCGACGTCGTAGGGCAGGTTGGGATAGAGGCCGGGCGCGATCGCGTGATTGCTGATGTTGGTCATCAGCAGCGTGGCGCCGTCGCCCGCTTGCTTGGCGACGAAATCGGCCGCGATCACGCCGGCCGCGCCCGCCTTGTTCTCCACCGTCACTGGCTTGCTCCAGAGCACCGAGAGCTTCTGGCCGATCACGCGCGCCATGACGTCGGTGCCGCCGCCGGGCGGAAAGCCGACGAGGATGCGCACCGGCCCCTCGGGCAGCGTGGCCTGTGCGTGCACCCAGGGGGCGGACCCCGCGGCAAGCGCGGCGGTGAGGAAGTGTCGTCTCTGCATGGGCTTTGTCTCCTTCGTGTTGTCGGGTCTCACAGCGCGGCCGTGAGCATGGCTTCGTAGTCTTGGCGGCTCGCCTCGCGCGGATTGGTCTTGTGGCAGTGGTCGGCCAGGGCGCCGTCGATCGCGCGGGCGAAGAGATCCGCGCGCACGTCCATGGCGGCGAGGCCGGTGGGCAGGCCCAGGCGGCGGGTCATGCCGGCGATGGCAGGCGCGACATCGTCAGGCCCGGCGAGGTCCATCGCCTGCGCCATGCGGGCCAGCTTCTGTTCCTCGCGCATGGAGGGCGCCTCTGCGTTGAAGCGGATCACGGCCGGCAGCAGCACGGCATTGAGCGTGCCGTGGTGCAGCCGCGGGTTCAGACCGCCGAGCGAGTGGCTCAGGCTGTGCACGCAGCCCAGGCCCTTCTGGAAGGCGAGGGCGCCCTGCATCGACGCGCTCATCATGTTCAGGCGGGCCGTGCGGTCGGCGGGCGAGGCGGTCGCGGTTTCGATGTGCCGCCAGGCGCGCCGCAGACCGTCGAGCGCGATGCCGTCGGCCGGAGGATTGAAGGCCGGCGCCATGAAGGTCTCCATGCAATGCGCGACGGCATCCATGCCGGTGGCGGCCGTCATCAGCGGCGGCAGGCCGAGCGTGAGTTCGGGGTCGCAGATCGCGACGCGGGGCACGAGGTAGGGCGAGAGCACGCCGACCTTGCGGCCGTCGTCGAGGATCAGCACCGCGCCGCGGCCGACTTCGCTGCCGGTGCCCGCAGTGGTGGGAATGGCGATCACCGGCGCTGTGGCCGAGGTGATGCGCGCCGCGCCGCCCTCGATGGCGGCGAAGCGCTTGAGCGGGCCTTCGTGCGTGGCGCAGACGGCAACGCCCTTGGCCAGGTCGATCGAAGAGCCGCCGCCGAGCGCGATGACACCGTCGCAGGCCTGCGCGAGGTAGATGGCCACGGCCTCGCGCATCGCGCGCTCGGTCGGGTTGGAGGGCGTGCCGTCGAACACGGCATGGGGCCTGTCCGCGCCGAGCGCGGCGCGCACCCGCTCGAGCAGGCCGGCCGCGCGCACGCCGGCATCGGTCACGAGCAAGGGCCGGCGGATGCCGATGCGCTCGCATTCCTGCGCGAGCACGCGCAGCGCGCCGAATTCGATCTGGATCTGCGTGATGTAGTTGACGAGGGCCACGTTGTCTCCGTTGTCGCTGGGCTTGTGGGCCGAGAGTCTAGGAAGCGCGCCGCGGGCGGACAACGTGGAATAACTTGAAGCCTCGCCGAGAAATTTTCACAAGGGCGCGAGAGTTTTTCTTGAAGGCCTGCCCAGTTTTTTTCGTTTGGCGTGGACGAACCCCCTGCCTAGACTTCGCCGGTTCATCACATCCGGAGACAAGAACACCATGCCAGAGCCCATCCTCGTCGAGCGCGACGGGCACATCGCCACCGTCACGCTCAACAACCCCGACAAGATGAACGCCATGAATCTCGGCATGTGGCAAGGCTTGGCCGAGGCGATGGGCAGCCTCGGGGCCGACGACGCGCTGCGCTGCATCGTGCTGCGTGGCGCCGGCGGCAAGGCCTTCTCGGCCGGCGCCGACATCGAGGAGTTCACGCGTGCGCGGCAAAGCGCCGCGCAGGCTCGCGCGTACGGCGCGATCACGCACCGCGCGATGCAGGCGATCGCGGCCAGTCGGCATCCGACGCTGGCGCTGATCGAAGGCGCCTGCGTGGGTGGCGGGCTGGAGGTGGCGTCGGTGTGCGACATGCGCATCTGCGCCGCATCGAGCCGCTTCGGCGTGCCGGTCAGCAAGCTGGGGCTGACCATGTCCTATGGCGAGCTCGGTGGCCTGGTCGCCCTGGTCGGCAGCGCCGTGGCGCTGGAGATCCTGCTCGAGGGCCGCGTGTTCGATGCACAGGAGGCCTTCGCCAAGCGACTGGTCAACCGCGTGGTCGCCGATGCCGAGCTGGTCGAGCAGGGCTACGCCACCGCGCGCCGCATCGCACAGGGCGCGCCACTGGTGGCGCGCTGGCACAAGCGCTTCGTGCGGCGGCTTGCGGAGCCGGCGCCGCTCGGCGCCGCGGAAGCCGACGAGGCCTACCAGTGCTTCGACACCGAGGACTTCCGCATCGGCTATCGCGCCTTCCTGGAGAAGACGCGCCCGGCCTTCGTCGGCCGCTGAGCCCGCATCGCAACAACCGAGGACTTCCAACGTGACTCTTCCGCTCTCGCGAATCAAGGTGCTCGACGTCAGCCAGATCATGGCGGGCCCTTTCTGCTGCATGCTGCTGGGCGACATGGGTGCCGACGTCATCAAGGTGGAGACGCCGGGCGTCGGCGACCAGACGCGCAGTTCGATGGGCTTCCGGCTCAAGGGCAAGGACAGCGCGGGCTTTCTTGCGCTCAACCGCAACAAGCGCAGCATCGAGCTGGACCTCAAGAATCCGGCCGGTCTGGCGGCCTTCTACGATCTCGTCCGCGAGGCCGATGTGATGGTGGAGAACAACCGCCCCGGCGTGGCCGCCCGGCTGAAGATCGACTACGCCACGCTGGGCGTGATCAATCCGCGCCTGGTCTACGCCAGCATCTCGGGCTTCGGCCAGACCGGCCCGTGGGCCACGCGCCCTGGCCTTGACCTGATCGCGCAGGCCATGACCGGCGTGATGAGCGTGATGGGCCATCCCGGCGCCGCGCCGGTGAAGTCGAGCGTGCCGCTGGCCGACCTGGGCGCGGGGCTGTTCGCGGCCTACGGCATCCTCAGCGCGGTGATCGGTCGCGAACACACGGGCAAGGGCCAGTACATCGATGCCTCGCTCTTCGAGACGGCGCTGGGCCTGTCGGTGTGGGAGTCGGCCGAATACTGGGGGACGGGCGAGTTGCCGGTGCCCATCGGCAGCGCCAACCGCATGAGCGCGCCCTACCAGGCGGTGCGCGGTTCGGATCGCCACTTCGTGATCGGCGCGGCCAACCCGAAGCTGTGGAGGGCGTTGTGCGGCGTGATCGGGCGCGAGGAACTGGTGGCGGACCCGCGCTTCATCGACAACGTGGCGCGCATCCGCAACCGCGAAGCCTTGATCCGCGAGATCGAAACCGAGTTCGCGCGGCGCCCGGCCGACGAATGGGTCGACGCGCTGCTGGCCGCCGGCGTGCCCGCCGCCCCGATCTACAACTACGCCGAGGCGCTCGCCAGCGAGCAGGCGGTGGCACGCAACATGGTGATGGAGATCGATCATCCGGTCGAAGGCCGCGTCAAGGCGCTGGGCTTTCCCGTCAAGCTCAGCGGCACGCCGCAGCAGGTGCGCCATGCGCCGCCGCTGCTGGGCCAGCACACGGAGGAAGTGCTGGGCGAAATCGGCCTGAGCGCGGCGCGCATCGAGGCGCTGCGCCTCGCCGGGGCCTTCGGCCCGCAGCGCGCGGCCGTGGCGGCCTGAGGGCGGCGCTGCTCCAATGAACGCTCAGGCCAGGGCATCGTCCGCGGGCGCCGCATGCAGCATGCCGTCACGTGCAAGTTCTTCGCGCACCCACTCGACGAAGGCGACGATGCGCGCATCGCGGATGCGCTCCCGCGGAAAGACGATGAAGTAGGAGAACTCCACCGGGAGGGGAATATCGAAGGGGCGCACGAGTACGCCGTCGGCGAGGTCCTTGGCGACCCAGTGCTTCTTCGCGAGCGCGACGCCCAGCCCGTCGGCCGCGGCGCTGATCACCAGGTGGCTGGGCCAGAACGACGGGCCGCGGCTCGCATCCACCTGCGTCGCGCCCGCGTGCGCGCACCACATCGCCCAGTTGGGATTGCTCACGTCGGCATAGGTGCTCTCGTCGTGCAGCAGCGTGTGATGCCGAAGATCGTCGGGCGTGCGCAGCGGATGCGGCCCTTCCATCAGCGCGGGACTGCACACCGGGAAGATCTCCACCGGCAGGCACAGCTCGGAGTACAGGCCGGGGTAGATGCCGCGGCCGTAGCGGACAGCCATGTCGAAGTCCTCGCGAGTGAAGTCGACCATGTGCTTGGAGGTGGAGATCTTGAGATCGATCTCCGGATGCGCCTGCATGAAGCGGCGCATGCGCGGTATCAGCCACTTGGCCGCGAAGGTCGGCGGCAGGTTCATCTTGAGCGAGGGCACGCCCTGCGATTGGTGCAGTTGGTGCGTGGCGTACACCAGCTGCTTGAAGGCCTCCTGCACGCCCGGCAGGTAGGCCTTGCCCGCGGCGGTGAGCAGCAGCGACTTGGTGTCGCGCACGAACAGCGCGATGCCCAGGCTCTCCTCGAGCGTCTTGATCTGGTGGCTGACGGCCGATGGCGTCACGAACAGCTCGTCGGCGGCGCGCGTGAAGCTCAGGTGCCGGGCGGCGACCTCGAAGGCCCGCAGCGGGTTCAGTGGGGGGATCTGTCGTGACACGGCGGGGTCTCCTGATGCGGCCCGGCATTCGGGGCGCGAGTCGACGAGTGTGCAGCAGGCGGCTCCACGCCTTTCCTCTCGGTTCCCCGCGGGTGTTCTAGTCGAAGGTCGAGACTGTTGCGTCGCTTGCGCTCAAGCTCAAGTGGATGAGCGAACAGCTGATGCGGGATCTTCCGACCCTGTCCGCGGCCGGGCGGCGCTTGCGCGAGCAGGAGCTTGCCCAGGCCGAAGCCGCATTGCGCAGCCTAGAAGGCAAGCTCGAAGCGTAGCTGCGCGACCCATGCATTCGACAGCATGGGGTCGGTGTTCGGATGCCTGACGTATTGCAGGTCGGGCTGCACGGACAGCCATTTCGTCAGTTGCGTCAGGTAGCTCAATTCGATCGTGGTCTCGGCGCGCGAGACAGGCTGCCCCAGCGCCTGCTGCGCGTTCAAGTACGGCGAGCCGTTGCGCGCGCTCGCGATGGAGATGCCGATCTGATCCGAATCGCGCCCCGGAATCCAGCCGGTGCCGACGAGCCCGCCGCCGACGTAGGATCCGAAGCGATTCGTGGCCGTGCTGGCGAGGCCCAGTTGCGCGAAGGCGGAGAGGGTGCGCTTCGCGTCAGGCTCGCGGCCCAGGATGCGCGCCTCGCCGACTGCGTATCCGCCGGAACTGGGCCGGGGCAAGCCCGGGCCCTGGACCGGGTCGGGCGGGCCGATGTCGGGATACCTGCCGGTATAGCGCCACAGCCCGAACGCCAGCTTGTCCACGTAGGGCGGGAGTGCCGAGAAGCGGCCCAGGCTCTGCCGCGCGCTCGAGGGGTCGTCCTCGGCGGCGTTGGGCCGCGAAAGAAAGGCCGCCTCGGCGACGCCGAGCAGGCCGTCGCCCGAGCGGAACAGGCCGTTCGTGCCGTCCGGCCTGACCACGGGCACGCCGTCGAGCACCGCCGCGCGCAGCACCACGCCGGGGGCCGGCTTGGCGGAGATGCGCACGCCGGCGGAGGTGCGCGGAAAGATCGAGGGGCCCTCCACGCCGCTTTGCGCGAACTCGGGTCCGATGCCGAATGAACTGTTGAGAAAGAGGCCCGCCGACTGGAGGCGGTAGAACTCGCTGTTCAGGTCGTAGATGCCCGCCAGTAAGGACACGCCGGAGCCCGCGAAGTTGTGCTGTACCCAGAGTTCTTCGATGTGGGTCCCGTGCGGCCCCTCGATGTTGCTGACGTTCTGCGCGACGCCGGCCAGCGTGCTCGGGCTCGCGTTGCTGCCATGGATGTCGAGCACGTCCGCGAAGGCCGTCGTGCCGGGCCAGGGCGAGTCCGCGGGCGCCTTGGCCAGCAGGCGAAGATGAAGATTGCCCACGTAGGCGCTGCCGGTGCGCGTGCCGCCCCGCACCACGCGCGCCGCCGTGCCGTCGTAGGTCAGGGAGGGGCTGAAGACCGGATCGGGGGCGGCCGCGCCCGCGTCATCGGCAGCGGCGGCCGGGCCGGCGAGAACGCCGAGGCAGGCATACGCGGCGAGGCCCATCAGGGAAGGAGCGAGGGCGCGGCAGAGGGTGCGCCGCGGACGGGCGGCACTGCGCCGGGCAGAGGGCATGGCGTGCTTCATCAAGGAACTGCTTCAGACTGTCGAACGGTTTTGTTTCGGCGGGCTAGATGGCGACGCCGACCAGATACCCGACGCCCCAGGTGATGGCCATGGCCAGCGCGCCCCAGAAAGTGACCCGCCAGGCGGCGACCCACACGGGCGCGCCTCCGGCGCGTGCGGACACCAGACCCAGCGCGGTCGTGAAGACGAGAGAGGTCACGACGACCAGGATGGCCAGGGCCGCCGAGGGCGACAGCGCGGCCACCAGCAGCGGCAGCGCCGCGCCGACAGCGAAGCTCGCGGCCGACGCGAAGGCCGCCTGTACCGGTCGGGCGCGCGAAGCGGGCACGATGCCGAGCTCGTCCCGCGCGTGCGCATCGAGCGCGTCATGGGCCATCAACTGCGCGGCGACCTCCTCGGCCAGGGCCGGCTTCAATCCGCGGCCGACGTAGATGGCCGCCAGTTCGCGGTGCTCGCCGGTGCCATCGGCCGCCAGTTCGGCAACCTCCTTTTGCAGGTCCGCCTTTTCGGCGTCGGCCTGCGAATGCACCGAGACATATTCGCCCGCGGCCATCGACATCGCGCCTGCGACGAGACCCGCCACGCCGGCTGTGAGGATGCTGCCGGTGGTGCCATGCGCGGCCGCGACGCCGAGGACGAGGCTCGCGGTCGAGACGATGCCGTCGTTGGCGCCCAGCACGGCCGCGCGCAGCCAGCCTGCGTTTCCGTTGCGATGACGCTCGCGATGTCGAGCGAAGTGCATCATTTGCCGGCCGCCGGCAGCATCCGCTTCAGGACGGCGTCCTTGAGCACATAGTGGTGGTACAGCGCCGCCAGGGTATGCAGACCGATCAGGTAGTAGCCGATCGTGCCCAGTGTCCGATGGATCGCTTCCAGGCTGTGCTCAAGGTTGCGGTCCTTGGCGAGCAATGCGGGAAGCTCCAGCCCGAAGAAGGGGATCGCCATTCCGGCCGAGCTGAGCGTGAGCCAGCCCAGGATCGGCATGCAGAGCAAGAGTGCATAGAGCGCCAGATGCGTCAGGCCGGCGATCCTGCGCTGCCATGCGGGCGTCCCCGGCAGCGTCGCGGGCACGACGCCCGTCAGCCGGGCCGCGATGCGGACCAGGACGACCGCGAGAACGCTCAGCCCCATCATGAAATGCCAGTGTTCCCATGCCCGGGCCGGAGGGGAGTTCTCGGGGTAGAAGTTGCTCAGGTTGATGCACGTATAGACGGCGATCAGCTGCAGCACCATCAACCAGTGCAGGCCGATGGACAGGGAACCGAAGCGGTCCGGTGTGTTTTTCCAGCTCAAAGAAGTGCTCCTCGATCCAAGGGTTGCCGAACGCCGGGCTCTTGTTCGAGGCGCCACTCTCGCAGCGCTGCGTTTCGCTCCGGTTGCGCTAGTTTGAGGGATATTTCAGCTGCATCGTGCGGGTGTTGCAGATGAAATACGGCCTGGCGCGCCGCTGCGGGCGGCGACGGCAGCACCGGTGCGGCTGCTCGCCGTATGGATCAGCAGCGCCCCGATCACCATGGCCATGCCCAGCAGTTCGTTGGCCGATGGCAGCTTGCCCTGCGCCACGCTCATGAGCAGCGCCGACACCGGAACGAAGTTCAGGAAGGCCGTGCCCGTCACGGCGCCCAGGGTGCGCACGCCGTGGTTGAAGGCCAGCACCGCGAGGGCGGAAGACATCAGTCCGACATAGACCAGTACATGCCATGACTGCTGCAGGCCCGCCGCGCTCGGCACCCGGGCCAGGCCGAGGCCGGTGGCCGCCAGGGCGCCGACCAGCAGCAAGGGCCACGAGGCCAGCACCGTCAACGCGCTGTACTCGACGACATCGAGCCTGTTGGCGAACTGGGCCGCGCCGCGCGTGTACCAGACCCAGCCCAGCGTGCCGACGAAGGCCACCGCGTCGCCCGGGGCTGTCGATGCGCCGTGCTGCCCGCCATGGGACGAGAGCGCGCCGGACACGATGACGACCCCCGCCAGCGCGAGCAGGCTGGTGAGCAGCGTCGAGCTCGCGGGCCGCACGCCGTCGAGCGCCCAGCGCAGCAGCTGCGTGGTCATGGGCGTCGTCGCCATGATGATGGCGCCGTGCGAGGGCACCGAATGCGCCAGCCCGGTCAGCAGCATCACGCTGAAGATCCCGAATCCGGCCACGCCGCGCAGGGCCAGCGGCAGTGCGTGTTCACGCAGCCTGCGCCACGGCGCGGCGCCGCGCGGAACGAGCAAGGACACGAAGACGATGGCGGAGAGGCTGTAGCGGATCAGCGTGAACCAGACGGGGTCGACCTCGTGAAGGATCCCCTTGCTGACCAGGAACATGCCGCCCCATGTGGAGGTGGCGAGGAGCAGCGCTGCGATGCCGAGCGTGCGTGCGTTGGTTTGGAGCATGACCTGCCTTTGAGCTTGAAGCGATGAGGCAAGGATGGAGGCGCGGGCCGGTGATGACCATTCGTTTCTTTGGACGGGGGTCTCCACTTTTGCGAACGCGGGCGCCGCCCGATGCGCTCACAATTTGCGCCATGGAGCTCTATCAACTCAAGACCTTTGTGGCGATCGCCCGCGAGGGCAGCCTGACCCGCGCGGCAGAGCGCGTATTCACCAGCGCGCCGGCGGTGAGCGCGCAGCTCAGGGCGCTGGAGGACGAACTCGGCGTGAAGCTGTTCGAGCGCACGCCGCGCGGCATGACGCCCACCGAAGCCGGACACAGGCTGCTCGAGGAAGCGGAGCGCACGCTCGCCTCCGCAATGCGCATGCGCTCGGCGGCGGAGCAGATACGCGGTGCGGCGCAGGGCGTGGTGCGCTTCGGCACGGTCGTCGACCCGGTCGCACTGCGGCTCGGCGACGTGCTGGTCAAGCTGGCCGAGCGTCATCCGCAGGTCATGCTGCAGCTCCAGCAGGGCCTGTCGCACCAGACGATCGGCGCGGTGCGGCGCGGCGAGCTGGACTGCGCCTATGCGCTCAGCGATGACGAGGAGGTGGATGGCCTGGAGCTGCGGCGCCTGGGCGTCGTCGACCTGGTGGTCGTGCTGCCGCTCGCGCTGGCCGGCGGACGTCCGGACATGAGTCTCAACGAGCTGACCGGTGCGCCGTGGGTGGGCACACCGCCCACCTGCATCCTGCGCACTCACCTGGACCGCCTGTTCGCGAGCGCTGGCCGCGAGTACCGCCCATCGATGACCTCCGACAGCGAGAGCGCCACGCGCAGCATGGTCGCGAGCGGGATAGGCGCCGGGCTGCTTCGCCACGACCAGGCGCTGCAGGCCGAGCGCAATGGCGAGTTGAAGATCTGGCCGAACTGGCGCTCGCACAGCTGGCTGTGCTGGGTGGCGCCGGCCGGGGTCAGGCCGACGGCGGCGGTGGATGCGGTGCGCGGCGCGGTGCTGGAAGCCTGGGCTTGACCTGCAGGGGCACCGGCCCGATGCTCGGCTGATGCCTGAAGAAACGACCGCGATCAAGTTCGTTGCCGCCGCCGCGGCGGCCCTGGCGAGCCTCGCCGCGTGGGGTGCGGGGCCGGCGCTGCCGAATGACATCGTCGACGCCTCGCGCGCCATCGTGCCCGCGGCCTATGTGGCCATGGCCGCGAAGCTGGGCCGGGAGGCCGGCATCGCCTACCGCTTCGGGCCGGATGCTGCGAGCTACGGCAGGGGCAATGCCGGGTTGCCGACATGGCACAAGCGTCCCGACGTCGCCGCGCGCAACGGCGTGTCGCATTGGCAGGTGGGCGGGCCGCGCAATCCCGGGGATGCGACCAACGACCAGGTGGCGGCCGGCGCCTATTCGACCAACCAGGCGAACGTGCTCTTCGTGGCCGACGACCCCGCCGCCCGCGTCGGCGTGGCGGACCTGCAGATCTCCGGCTACGAGTTCAACACCTTCGCGCAGCTGCCCCAGCTGAGCTGGACCATGGCGGGCGAGCCCGGCGGCGGCATCGACAGCCTGAACGCGCTCGCCTACAAGGCGCAGGGCCTACTCGCGGGGGCGCCGCCCATCGCTCTGGGCCGCTGCGGCGGTCGCGCCGGCTTCTGCGCCACCAGCGTGGTGGCCTACCAGAACGGGCTGCTCGGCACTTCCGGCAGCAACACGGCGCGCAACAGGACCACAGTGAGACTTCCCGCCAACAAGGTCCCGACAGCCGTTGCCATGACCGGCAGCAGCGAGTTCGCCTTCGTCACGGTGTGGGACACGAGCGCGCTCAAGGGCCAGGTGGCGGTGGTGGCGCTGGCGGGCTTGTGCGACGGCTGCAAGCCGGACACGCCCTCGGCCTGGTACGACTGGTGGCACGAGTGGATGGGCGTGTATCCCGGGCTGCCGAACATGGGCGACATCGCCTTCATGAAGATCCTGGGCTACATCGACTTGCCCGGCATGGCGGCGCCGACGGGGATCGCCGTGACCACGGGCATGGATCCGTTCAACACGATGCTGGGCGGCGGCAATTTCGTCGGGCTCGAAACTCCCCTGACCCGCGAGGCCAACCGCCGGACCTTCCTGAGCGGAGGCGACAACTTCGTGCGCTATGCCAAGGGCGGCGTTGCGGCGGTCATTTCGAAGTCGGAGCAGAAGGCGGCCTTCATCGACCTGAAGCCGCTGTTCGCCTACGTCAACAGCGTTTACTTCGGTGGCGACCAGGCGACCTTCAATGCCACCGTGGGCAATCTGGGCCAGGGAGACAGCCAATGGCCGCACGCCTTCGCCTACAAGCCGCAGCAGGCGCCGCGGGTGATCAGGACGGTGTCGCTCGGGGCGCGGCCCACGGCCGTGCGAACCACGCAGTTCGGCCCGGTGCAGCGCGCCTGGATTGCCACGCAGGACGGCACGCTGCGCATCTTCGACCTCGGCGACCATGTGCCCGGCGGCACGGCTTCGGCGGCCGGGATCGTCGAGCGCGGCAGCGTGGCGGTGGGCCGCAACCCCACCTCGCTCGCGGTTTCCAAGAGCGAGCCCGGCGACGACGGCATCGAGCCGCTGAACCGGCAGGTGCTCGTGGCCTCGCGCGGGGACCGCAAGATCCAGTGGGTGCGCTTCACGCCCGATGGCAATGCCGGCAAGGTGGTGCGCACGCTGGAGGACAGCCGCATCGTCGATCCGGTGGCGGTGGAGGACGCCGACAACTTCGCCACCGCCGGCCACATCCTGACCATCGCGGACTACGCGGGCAAGGCCCTCTCGAACTATCGCTACGGCAAGGTCGTGTTCGCTGACCGCGGCGCCGCGTGGGGCTGCCAGCCGCCTGGCTGCGGGATGGGCCCGGGGGGAAACGACCCCTTCGAATTCGGCGGCAGCATGGCCTTGCCCGGCAAGCCTTTTCAGCTCAGCACGGCCAACGTGCCTTGAACGGGCGAGATCGGTGAAGGTGTGCTTTCCCGCATTGAAGCGCCACGGGGTGTCGCGTTAGGCTGGGTGGGTGAACCCAACCCCGACCCCCTTCATCCCCCGGATCCGTCTTTATCAGAACTGGCTGCGCGAGACACGCGGCCTGCGCTTCGACTCCTATGACGCCCTGTGGCGCTGGTCGGTCACGGATCTCGATGCCTTCTGGCAGAGCATCTGGGACTTCAGCGGCATGCACTCGCCGACGCCCGCGAGCGCCGTGCTGGTCGATGCGCACATGCCCGGCACGCGCTGGTTTCCCGGCGCCCAGGTGAACTATGCGCGCGAGGTGCTGCGCCATGCCGATGCGGCGCACGCGGCCGGCATGCCGGCGATCGTCAGCGACAACGAGTTGGGCGAGGCGCGCGAGATGTCATGGCCCGAACTGCGCCGGCAGATCGCCGCCTTCGCGCTGACGCTGCGCGAGCTGGGTGTGGTGCGCGGAGACCGCGTCGCCGCCTACCTGCCGAATGTCGCGGAGACCCTGGTGGCCTTCCTCGCCTGTTCGAGCATCGGCGCGATATGGAGCGTGTGCGCGCCCGACATGGGCACGGCCGCGGTGGTCGAGCGCTTCCGCCAGATCGAACCCAAGGTCCTGATCGCCGCCGATGGCGTGCACTATGGCGGCAAGCCGCTGGACCGCGGCGGCGTGGTGCAGGAACTGCGTGCCTCGCTGCCCAGCGTCCGCAAGCTCGTGCTGCTGAGGACCGCTTTCGCCGCGAAGCCGATCCCGGCCGACGCCGAATGGCGCGAGGCCGTGGCGCGCGACGATGCCGCGACCGCCGCCTTCGAGCCCGAATGGCTGCCCTTCGACCATCCGATCTGGATCGTCTATTCGAGCGGCACGACGGGCCTGCCCAAGCCCATCGTGCATGGGCAGGGCGGCATCATCCTCAACATGTATGCCTGCGGGCTCCATCACGACCTGGGGCCCAGCTACAGCGCGAACAACCATGGCGAGCGCTACCACTGGTACAGCTCGACAGGCTGGGTCATGTGGAACTCGCAGCTCTCGGGGCTGGCCTCCGGGACCACGATCTGCATCTATGACGGGCATCCCGCCGGAAGCAAGGAGAAGCCGGACTGGGGCGTGCTGTGGCGCTTCGTGGCGCGGCACAAGGTCAGCTTCTTCGGGGCGGGGGCGGCCTATTTCACCCACTGCATGAAGTCAGGACTGGAGGTGAAGGATTGCGGCGACCTCTCCCGGGTGCGCGCGCTCGGCAGCACGGGGTCGCCCCTGCCGGAAGATGTGCAGCGCTGGGGTACCGCCCAGCTCAAGGCGGCGCATGCCGAAGCGGGAGGGACGGGCGAGATCTGGTGGTACAACATTTCGGGCGGCACCGACTTCTGCGGCGCCTTCGTCGGCGGCAACCGCGAACTGCCCGAGGTGCCGGGCCAGATGCAGTGCCGCTACCTCGGCGCCGCGGTCGAGGCCTGGAACGAATCGGGGCAGCCCGTGATCGGCGAGGTCGGCGAACTGGTATGCACCCGGCCCATTCCGTCGATGCCCCTGTACTTCTGGGGCGACGAGGGCAACGCGCGCTACCTGTCGAGCTATTTCGACACCTACCCCGGCGTCTGGCGCCACGGCGACTGGCTGCGCATCGGCGAGGACGGCGGCTGCATCATCTACGGCCGCAGCGACGCCACCATCAACCGCCAGGGTCTGCGCATGGGCACCAGCGAGATCTACAGCGCGGTCGAAGCCCTGCCCGAGGTGCTCGACTCGATGGTGGTTGACCTCGAATACCTCGGCCGCGAGAGCTACATGCCGCTGTTCGTGGTGCTGCGCGAGGGCATCGTGCTCGACGCCGCCATGCGCGCGAAGATCGAGAACGCCATCCGGACATCGCTGTCGCCGCGCTTCTTGCCCAACGAGATCTTCCAGGTGGCGGAAATACCGCGCACGCTGTCGGGCAAGAAGCAGGAGCTGCCGATCAAGAAGCTGCTGCTCGGCCAGCCGCTCGAGAAGGTGGTCAACCGCGAGGCGATGGCGAACCCGGGCAGCCTCGACTGGTACGTGCGGCTTGCGGCGCGGCGCGCGCAAGCGGCCCAGGCTTGATCGGCGCTCAGCTCAGCTCAGCTCAGCCAGCGCGAGCGGCCGCCGTCCACGGCGATGACCTGCCCGGTCACATAGCCCGCGCACAAGGCGAGCCAGGCCACGGTCTCGGCCATCTCCTCGAAGCTGCCCGGTCTCTTCATCGGGATGGACGCGAGGATCGACTGCGCGCGATCGTGGTCGGTCCAGGCTTCGGGGTAGGGCAGGGTGCCGGGCTGAACCACGTTGCAGCGCACCCGGGGCGCCCATTCCATGGCGAGCGCCAGCACCATCGCCTGCAAGGCGGCCTTGGAAGTCGTGTACCAGACGTATCCGGGCACTGCGCGGTCGACGTGAATGTCGGTGACAGCCACCACGGAGCGCAGTGAAGGCCGCAGGGCGGACAGGATCGATGCATGGGCCAGCACATGAACGCCGAGGTCGATTCGGCTGCGCTCGGCGTCCTCCAGCGCGCTGCGTTCGTAGACCGAGGCGTTGCACACGCAGGTCTCGACGCCCAGTTGCAGCAGCCAATCCGGAATGTCGAGGGGGTGGGACGCCAGGTCCGCACACCACAAGCGCGCCGAGGCCGTCCTCGCCGCGTTGAGTTCATCGGCCAGGAGCGCCGCGGCCTCGGACGACCGGGGCGAGTGGTGGACGACGATGGCGCAGCCCTCGGCATGGAGCCTGCGCGCGATGGCCGCCCCGCCCCGCGCGGAGGCGCCAGTCACAAGTGCCCAGGCGGGGGCGCGAGGCGGCGTTTCGGTAGTGAGCATGCGTGCGGTAACCCTGATGTGCGTCGAAGCGAGCATGGTATGTCGACTCCAACCATCGCCCCGGCCCAGCGGGGGTTCCGCATGGCATGCTAAGTTCGCGATCCAGGGTTAACCCTGATCCGACACTCCGCCCCCATGCTCTCAGCTTCCTCCTCCCCGCCAGTTCCCGCCTCCGCCGTCAGTTTCACCCGTGCCGTGCTGGCGCTGGGCATCGGCGGATTCGCCATCGGCACCGGCGAGTTCGTCATCATGGGCCTGCTGCCCGAGGTGGCGAGTGACATCGGGGTGAGCATTCCGCAGGCGGGCCACGTGATCAGCGCCTATGCGCTGGGGGTGGTGATCGGGGCGCCGGTGCTGGCCGTGCTCGCTTCGGGCTGGCAGCGGCGCGCGCTGCTGATCGCGCTGATGGCGGTCTTCGCCGCCGGCAACTTCGCGAGCGCCCTGGCGCCCGGCTACCTGTCCCTGAACCTCCTGCGCTTCGCGACCGGCTTGCCCCACGGCACCTACTTCGGCGTGGCCGCCCTGGTGGCGGCCACGCTGGCGCCGCCGGGCCGGCGCGCGCGCGCCGTCGGTCTGGTGATGCTGGGGCTCACCGGGGCGACGCTGGTCGGCGTGCCGATCGCCGCCTGGCTGGGCCAGGTGTTCGGCTGGCGCGCTGCCTTCGTCTTCGTCGGCGCCATTGCGCTGCTCGCGATGGTGATGCTGCGTCGCGACCTGCCCGCGATGCCCGCGCCCTCGGGCGCCGGGCCGCTGCGCGAACTCGGGGCGCTGCGGCGCAAGCAGGTCTGGCTCACGCTGGGCATCGGCGCGATCGGCTTCGGCGGGATGTTCTCCGTGTTCAGCTATATCAAGCCCACCCTCACCGAAGTCGCAGGCCTGCCGGTCGCGGGCGTGCCCCTGGTGCTGGCGCTGTTCGGCCTGGGCATGGTGGCGGGCAACCTGGTGGGTTCGCGGCTCGCCGATAAGTCGCTGATGCGCACCATCGGCGGCCTGCTCGTCTGGTCGGCCCTGGTGCTCAGCACCTTCTCCTTCGCGGCGCACCACATCGCGACAGCAGCCCTCAACGTCTTCCTGATCGGCACCATCGTCGCCATCGGCCCGGCGCTGCAAATCCGCCTGATGGATGTGGCCGGCGACGCGCAGACGCTGGCCGCTGCGCTCAACCATTCGGCCTTCAATACCGCGAACGCGCTGGGAGCGTGGCTCGGTGGCGCCGCGATCACCGCCGGCCTGGGCTGGACCTCGACCGGATGGGTGGGCGCCTTGCTGGCACTGGCAGGGCTCGGCGTGTTCGCCTGGTCGCTCGCGAACGAACGCACCAGCCTGCGCGCGCTCGCGGTGGGTGCCGGCCGCGGATGAGTTGCGTGCTGAAAACTGAAACCTTTTGACTTCGTTTCAGCTTGAAGCGTGACATCTGACCTCGTTCAGGATGTAACGGATACATACAATTCATTACATGCCCTCCCTCACTACCTCCGATCTCAAATGGTCCCGCAAGGGTCTGCTGGGCCTCTTGCGTGCTGCAAGGCCCGGCCCGGCCGAAGTGTCCGTGCCCGTCGATGCGGACGACCTGCACCTCACGCGCCTGGACCCGGCCCGCATGGAAGAACTCGCTCAATCCTGGCGCGTTCGGGGCGAACAGGGGGATGCGACGGCCGAGGCCATCGCGCATGCCTTCGAATCCGTCGCGCGCCGCCGGCGCCAGGCAGCGTCCACACGCAACCGTGTGATCCGTGCCATCCGGCGCATGCCCGCCTGAAGCGGCGGCGCTCGGGCTTACCGGCGCGGTGGCTCGTCCAGGGGTCGTGACGCCTCCACCTGCAGCGCCGCGCAGAGGTCGAAGGCCATCAGCGGCACGGGGACACCGGCCGCGGCCATCTGCTCGAGCCGCACCCGATCGCCCGCACCCAATGCCGCCGGGCTGCGGTCGAGCTGATACCGGCTCCAGGCGAGGTAGTCGCGCTCCGCCTGCGTCGGCTGGTCCTGGGTCTTGCCGCGCGCCAGTTCCCTTGCCGCCAGGGCGGCCGCCCCCACGAGGTACATCGCGCTCGTCGCGGCGAGCAGGTTCGCCTGCAGGGCCGTGACCAGTGCCGCCGAAGCCGCCGCCGGCGAAAGCAGGACGAGACCGAGTTTCACGAGCCTGCCGGCGCGCGCCGCGCCGCCGGGCTGCCGGGCCGGGCCGGCCACGGTCAGGGTCCTGGCCAGGCAATGGGCCTGGGTCGCTCGAAGCGCCAGGCGAAGAAACTCCGGGTCCCGCCACTCCGGCACGAAGAGCACGGCGTCGCACGCCGCGCCGACCTCGTCGGTCAGCGCTTCGGCAGGGATCTTCGCGCCGAAGTCCTCGCGGGCCGGCAGCCTTGCGGCGGCGCATTGCTGCAGCACGCCGATCGAAAGCTCCAGCCGCGCCACGTCCTCGTAGGGTCCATGCCCGCCGTCGTCCGGGTTGAGCGGCTTGCCGTTGTCGGCGTAGAAGCCGCTTCGTCGAAGCGACGCTCGTGTCCGCGTCGTGAGATAGGACCAGCGCGTGCGAATGAAGGTCTGCCCTGCCGTTCGAACGGGGTCTTCGAGGGCGGGCGGGTCGGCTTGGGTGATGTCCATGGATTCGGAGGCGGGCTACAGCCAGTTCCCGCCCTGCGGCATCTGGATCGTGGAGGCCGGATCGCCGCCGGTGAAGATCGCGCCGAGCAGGATGCTCAGGAGCGAGATGAAGATGCTCGCGAACAGCGCCGTCCAGAAGCCAGAAACCCTGAAGCCCTTCACCAGCGCCGACACCAGCAGGATCATGAGCGCATTGATGACGAGGAGGAAGAGGCCAAAGGTCAGCAGCGTGAGCGGCAGCGTGAGCACGATGAGCAGCGGCTTGATGATCGCGTTGGCAAAGCCGAGCAGCAGCGCGGAGACGACCAGCGCGGAGGTGCTCTCGAACTTGAGGCCGCTGAAGATGTGGCTCGCCACCCAGAGCGCGAGGGCCGTGATGGCCCAGTGAATGAGGAAGGGGCCCAGGGTATTCAGCATCCGGCGATCATATCGGGGCGCTCGCGAGGCCATGGAAGGCCTCCGCGGCGCCCGGGCTGTCAGTGCGTGAGGCGTCCCCGCATCGACGCGGGGTGCCCCTGCAGCGCGAAGGACTTGCCGGTGGGCACCAGCGTATCTCCCTCGACGCGCAGGATCGTGATGTCCTGGTCGATGAAGTTGCCGACGTAGAGGTACTTGCCGTCGGCGCTGAACACCGCGCCTTCGGGCAGGCCACGCACTTCGACCTCGTTGCTGCGCGTGACCTTCTTGCCGTCGATCCGCAGCGCCACCACGGAGCCGTTGCGGTTGTAGAAATAGGCGTTTTTCGCCGCGTTGCTGCCGCGCAGGATCACTGCGACCGCGAGCTTGCCGGTCGGGCTCACGGCCAGGCCTTCGGGACCGTCGCCGACCACGACCTTGTCGATCACGCGCGGCGGAACGGCCTCGAGATCGATCACGCTCACCGTGTCGACCTGGCCGTCCGAGGCGCCGGAGTTGCCGTTGTCCGAGGTGAGCGCGAGCTTGCCGTCGGGCGTCACGTCGACGTTGTAGGGCCACAGGCCCGCGGCCAGATCGAGCTTGTTGTAGGTGACCTTCTCGCCGTCGACGTCGAGCAGCGCGACCTTGTGGCTGGGGAACTTGGTCGCCAGTGCGCGCCGGCCGTCGGGCGTGAAGCGCACGTGCGAAACCGAATCGCCCATCGCCACCGTGTCGATCAGCGTGATCTTCTGCCCCGCGATGCGCAGCACGCTGATGGAGTTGTCGGCGCGGTTGGCGACCAGCGCCAGCGTGCCCGCGCGGTTGATCGAAAGGCCCGAGGGCTGCTTGCCGACGGCGACGGTGTCGATGAGCTTCGGCGGCGTGGCAGTGAGGTCGATCACAAAGAGCCGGTTGTCGGGCACCTGGCGGCGCACGCCGTTCTCCTCCACCACGTTGAGCGAGTTGGCGACCAGCGCCAGCCTTTCGTCGGCCGTGATGGCCAGGTTGGTCGGCGGGCCGGCGATGGTGTTGGAGAGCGGCAGGGTGCCCAGGATCTTCGGCGCGAGCGGATCGCTGCCGATGTCGAGCACCTGCACGGTGTCGCGGCCCGGCGCGCCGATCACGCCGACACCGGCGTCGGTCCAGGACTGCTTTTCGTCGTTGCCGACCAGCATGAGCTGGCGCTGCGGCGTCGCGGGTGTCATGCCGGCGCAGCCTGAAAGGGCGGCGACGGCGAGAACTCCGAGAAGGGCCAGGGGTCCGAGGCGAATGCGCATGGTTTCTCCGTTGTTGTTGGGCTTGTCGGGTCGCGGCCCATCGTAGCGGTGCTATCGCCGTCGCCACTCAGGGAATTCCAGTCAAAGCTAAAGTCGGGCGTTCATGTCCCCGAATCCTCGCGACGCCGCGCTCTCCCCCCATTCCCCGCCAGCCCGATTCGCCTCGCCGGCGCGGCCCTCGCAGCCGACGCGCGCACGCCAGGTGCTGCTGGGCCTCAGCCTGATTCTGATCGCCTTCAACCTGCGCCCCGTCTTCGGCAGCCTCTCCGTGCTGCTGCCGGAGGTGATGCGCGACACCGGCCTTAGTCCATGGGGCGCGAGCCTGCTGACCACGCTGCCGCTGTTGTGCCTCGGCCTCTTCGCGGCGCCCGCGCCCGCATTGGCGCGGCGCTTCGGGACCGAACGTACCTTGCTCGGGGCGCTGCTGCTGATCTGTGTGGGCACGCTGCTGCGCGCGACGGGAAGCCTGCCGGTGCTGTTCTTCTCCTCCGCGCTGGCGGGCGCCGGCATCGCGGTGAGCAATGTGCTCCTGCCCGGCCTGGTCAAGCGTGACTTCGGCAGCCGCTCCGCGATGATGACCGGCCTCTACACGCTGGCCGTGTGCGGCGGGGCCTCGGGCGCCACCGCCTTCACGGTGCCTCTGGAGCAGCACCTGTTCGGCGGTTCCTGGTCGTTGGCCCTCGCCTCCTGGGCCTTTCCCGCCATGCTGGTGCTGCTGCTGTGGGCGCCGCAGGCGATGGCCGAACGGCCGCGGCACGCGCAGGCGGGTGTGGCGGGAGGCAGCCTCTGGCGCGATCCACTGGCCTGGCAGGTGACCTGCTTCATGGGGCTGCAATCGGCACTCGCCTACATCGCGCTCGGGTGGCTGGCGCCGATCCTGCGCGAGCGCGGCCTCGACGGTGCCACGGCCGGATTCATCGTGGGCGTGTCGATCCTCGCGCAGCTGCTCACCTGCCTGGTGACGCCTTCCATCGCGGTGCGCTGCCGCGATCAACGCGGGCTGGCCATCGGCTGCGCCGTGGTCACGCTGATGTCGATGCTGGCCTTGATCTTCGCGCCGCTCGCAGGCCGCTGGTTCTGGGCCGTGTTCCTGGGTTGCGGGCAGGGCGGCTCCTTTGCGTTGGCGCTGAGCCTGATCGTGATGCGCTCGCCCGATGCCCGCACGACCGCCCAGCTCTCCGCGATGGCGCAGGGCGTCGGCTACGTGCTGGCCTGCACCGGGCCGCTGGTTGCGGGTCTGCTGCGCGGCTGGACCGGCGGCTTCGAATCGTCGGCGCTGCTGCTGGTGTTCCTGGCGGCCTGCATGGCCTGGAGCGGCTGGGGCGCGGGCCGGGCGCTGCTGGTGCGCCCGCGCACAGTGTCAGAGCGCTGAGCTCACCAGCGGCCGACCGGCGAAGAAGGCCGCCAGGTTGTCCTCCACCCGCTGCGCCATGGCCGCGCGTGTCTCGTGGGTGTTGCTGGCCAGGTGCGGCAGCAGGACGACGTTGTCGAGCGCGAACAGTGCCTCGGGCACATGGGGCTCGTCCTCGAACACGTCCAGACCGGCGCCGGCGATGCGCTGGGTCTGGAGCGCTTCGACCAGCGCCGCCTCGTCGACCACCGTCCCGCGGGAGACGTTGACCAGGAAGCCCCGGGGCCCCAGCGCGTCGAGGATCTCCCGCGACACCAGTCCGCGCGTCTGCTCGCCGCCGGCGCTCGCGATGACGAGAAAGTCCGACCATTCGGCCAGTTCCTTCAGGCTCGTCGCATAGCCGTAGTCCACGTCGCTCAGCGCACGCCGGTTGTGATAGCGCACTTCCATGTCGAAGCCCCCGGCGCGGCGCGCGATCACGCGGCCGATGCGGCCCATGCCGAGGATGCCCAGCCGCTTGCCCGAGACCTTGGTGGCGAGCGGGAACTGGCCCTTGAGCCAGTCGCCGCGCCGCACGAAGCGGTCGGATGCGCTGGTGCGGCGCGCCACGTCCATCACCAGCGCGAAGGCGGTGTCGGCCACGCAGTCGTTGAGCACGTCGGGTGTGTAGCCGACGGCGATGCCGCGCCGGCGTGCCGCGTCGAGGTCGATGGCGTCGAGACCGACGCCGAAGCTGGAGATGACCTTCAGCGAAGGTAGCGCGGCGATGAGCGCCGCGTCCGCGCCGAAGCGCGCCGAGGTGGCAAGCCCGGCGAAGGCGCCGCCGTGCGCGGCGAGGAAGGCCTGCGGGTCTTTCTCTTCCCAGAGCGGGTGGATGTCGTAGGTCTCGGCGAGACGGGTTTCGAGCGCGGGCAGGAGCCGGCCGTGTTGGAGGACGCGGGGTCGCATGGGTGTTTCCTCGTTCATTCGGGCTGGATGCCGGCGTCCTTGGCGACCTGGGCCCACTTGCCGGTCTCGGCGGCGATGAAGTCCGCGAACTGCTGAGGCGAGCCGCTGCCGGGCTCGATGCCGTTGTCCTGCATGGTCTTGCGCACGTCGGGCATGGCGAGGATCTTGTTGACTTCGGCGTTGAGCTTCTCGATGGTGGCCTTGGGCGTGCCGGCGGGGGCGAGCAGGCCGCCCCAGGTGCTGGTTTCGTAGCCGGGCAGGCCGGCCTCCTTCATGGTGGGCACATCGGGCAGCACCGAGGAGCGCTTGAGGGTCGTCACCGCCAGCGCCCGCAGCCGGTTGGCCTTGATCTGCGTATGGACCGCCGCGACGGTGTCGAACATCAGCGAGGTGCGCCCGCTGATGAGGTCCGGGTGCGCGAGCGTGCTGCCCTTGTAGGGGATGTGCGTCATCTCGATGCCGGTCATGCTCTTGAACAGCTCGCCCGAGAAATGCGGCGCGCCGCCGCTGCCGCTGGAGGCGAAGCTCAGCTTGCCGGGGTTCGCCTTGCCGTAGGCGATGAGCTCCTTCACCGAGTGGACCGGGAGCGTGGGCGAGACCACCAGCACCAGGGGGACCACGTGCGTGAGCGCCACGGGCTCGAAGCTCTTGAGGGTGTCGAAGGGCAGCTTCCTGACGATGCTCGGGTTGATGGCGTGGCTGCTCGCGACCAGGACCAGCGTGTGGCCGTCGGGGGGGCTCTTGGCGACCAGGTCGGTGCCGATGATGCCGGTGGCGCCGGCGCGGTTGTCGATGACCACCGACTGGCCCCAGGCCTCGGTGAGCTTGTGGCCGATGAGGCGCGCCGTCAGGTCGATGGCGCCGCCGGGCGAGGCGGGCACGACGATGGTGATGGGCTTGCTCGGGTAGGTCTGCGCTGCCGCGGGCAGGGCGCAGGCCAGGGTGAGGGTGAGGCCCGCGAGGGCGGTGAAGGTTCTGCGATGCATGGGGGTGGGTCTTGTTCTTGTCGTGCGCGGCTCAGCGGTCCTTGCGGGTGGCTTCGTAGGCGGCGCGCGTCTCGGCGTTGGGCGGATAGGTGCCGGCGAGCTTCGCGCCGCCTTCGATGCGCTCCAGGATGAAGGCCTCCATCTTTTCCTGCTCGACCGCATCGCGCGCCACTTCCTCGGCAAGGTGATGCGGAATGACGACCACGCCCTCGTCGTCGCCGACCATCACGTCGCCCGGGTACACCGGCACGCCGCCGCAGGCGATAGGCACATTCAGGTCGATCGCATGGTGGTGGATGAGGTTGAGCGGCGCGCTGCCGCCGGCGCAGAACACGGGGAAGTCCATGCGCGAGATCGGGCCGCTGTCGCGCACCGGGCCGTCGGAGACGAGACCGGCGGCGCCGCGCACCTTGAGGCGCGTGGTGAGGATCTGGCCGCCCGAGGCCACGCGCGTTTCGCCCCGGCAGTCGATCACCAGCACATGGCCGGGCGGCACGCTTTCGATGCCCTTGCGCTGGGGGTGGTTCGGGTCGTCGAAGGCGCTGATCTGGTCCAGGTCCTCGCGCGCCGGGATGTTGCGCATCGTGAAGGCCGGACCGACGAGATTGCCGCCGCTCGGCTGGGTCAGGCGGCTGATGCCCTGCAGGTAGACGTTGCGGAATCCGCGCTTGAAGAGCTGCGTGCACAGCGTGGCGACGCTGACGTGGCGAAGGCGCTCGCGCGTTTCGTCGGAAAGAGGTGTGGGTTGAATGGCTTCGGTCATGGTGTGCGTTTGAAAGATCGAGGGCAAATGTCAGGGGGCCCAGGGGTCAGCTCGCTGTCGCTCCGGACTTCTTGATCAGCTCGGCCCAGCGCGGGATTTCCTTCTGCATCAGGGCGGCGAGCTGCGCCGGGGAGCCGGCGACGACTTCCATGCCCAGCTGGTTGGTGAGCTTGTCCTTCACGTCGGGCATCTGCAGGATTCGGGCGATCTCGGTCGAGAGCCGCTGGAGGATCGGCTTGGGCACGTTCTTCGGTGCATAGACGGCTTGCCACGAAGCCATTTCGAAGCCCGGTACGCCCGCTTCGGCCATGGTCGGCAGCTGCGGCGCCAGCGCCATGCGCTTGGCCGTGGTGACGGCCAGGAGCTTGAGCCTGCCTGCCTGCACCAGCGGCAGCGCGGCAGTCATCTGGTCGAACATGAACGTGACCTGCCCGGACGACACGTCGAGCATCGCGGGCGGCGTGCCCTTGTAGGGGATATGGGTGAGCTTGATGCCGATCAGGTCGCCCAGCAGTTCGCCCGCGAGATGGGTCGAGGTGCCGGCGCCCGAGGAGGCGAAGGTGCGCTTGGTCGGGTCCTTCTTCAGAAGGGCGACCAGCTCGGCCACGGAGTTGACGCCGAGGTTCGGGTCGACGATCAGCACGTTGGGCAGGAAGGCGACCAGCGAGAGGGGCTCGAAGTCCTTCACCGGGTCGTAGGGCAGGTTCTTGTAGAGGCTCACGTTGATGGCGTGCGTGCTGATGGTGCCGCCGAAGAGCGTGTAGCCGTCGGGCTTGGCCTTGGCGACAAAGCTCGCGCCGACGGCGCCCGCGGCACCCGGCTTGTTGTCCACGACGACGGGCTGGCCGAGCGCTTCGGCGAGCTTCTGCGCGATCACGCGGCCGATGACGTCGGTGGAGCCGCCGGGGGTGAAGGGCACCACGTAGGTGATGGGGCGCGCGGGCCAGGCGTCGGCGGTCTCGGCGAAGGCGATCGGGGCGAGCGTGGCGCACAGGCCGGCGCCGCCGAGCGCCTTGAGTGCCGCGCGGCGGCTGGCGTTGGATGTGGGGTGCATGCGTGGGTCTCCTGGGGTCCCGGTGCTCAGTCGATGCCGATGTGCTTCTCGCGGATCACGCGCCCGTAGCGCGCGCTGTCGGCATCGATCTGCGCCTTCAGCTCCGCCGGCCCGGTGCCGCGCGGCACGGCGCCTTGCTCGATGAGCGCCTTGCGGGTGTCGTCGGCGCCGATGACGCTCTTCACGTCGGCGGCAAGCTTGTCGACGATGGCTTGCGGCGTGCCGGCCGGGGCGAGCAGGCCGATCCAGGAGCCCGACTCCGCGTTGGGCACGCCGGCTTCGGCCAGCGTCGGCACATCGGGCAGCGTGGGCGAGCGAGAGGCGCTGGTCACGGCCAGGCCGCGCAGCTTGCCCGACTTGATGGCGCTGGCCGATTCGAGGATCGAAGCGAAGAGCACGTCGACGTGGCCGCCCATCAGGTCCGTCATCGCGGGCGTGCCGCCCTTGTAGGGCACGTGCGTCATGCGCACGCCGGCGGCGGCGGAGAAGATTTCGCCGGTCAGGTGCGGCGAGCCGCCGCTGCCCGAACTGGCCATGGCGATCTTGTCTGGCGAGGCTTTCGCCAGCGCGACGAATTCCTTGACGGTCTTGGCCGGCAGGGTGGGGCTGACCATCATCACGAAGGGCAGCTCCGCCACGAGCGACACCGGCGCGAAGGCGTGCTCGGGGTCATAGGGCATCTTCTTGTAGAGCGAGGGATTGATGGACTGCGTGCCGACGTTGCCGATCAGCAGCGTGTAGCCGTCGGGCTTGGCCTTGGCGACCAGGTCCGCGCCGAGCAGGCCGGCCGCGCCGCCGCGGTTGTCGACGATCACGGCCTTGCCCCATTTCTGGCCCAGCTTGGTGGCCAGCAGGCGTGCGCCGAGGTCGGTGCCGCCGCCGGCGGGAAAGGGCACGACGATGGTGACCGCGCGGTTCGGATAGCCCTCGGCGGCTGTTTCGGCGTGGACAGCGCAGGCGCAGGCCATCAGCAGGGGAAGGGCAATGCCGAGCTTTCGCAGCAAGGGGGTCGCGCGGGTGGGGGAATGGTTCATCTTTGTCTCGCTCCAGGGTGTCTTCGGGGTTGGGCTTCGGGGCCGGTCAGTGGATCTCGGGCTCGCCGCCGGGCGGCTGCGCGGCGCCCGTGTCCTCGGTGTAGTCGGGCGCCAGGAAATCGAAGTCGCAGCCGGTGTCGGCCTGCTGCACGTGCTTGAGGTACATCACGCCGAAGCCGCGGCTGAACTTGGGGACCGGCTTCTTCCAGGCCGCGCGGCGCAGCGCGAGTTCCTCCTCGCTCACCTGCATGTCGATGCGCCGCGCCTCGACGTCGAGCGTGATCAGGTCGCCGTCGCGCACCAGCGCGAGCGGCCCGCCCACGTGCGACTCGGGCGTGACGTGCAACACGCAGGCGCCGTAGCTGGTGCCGCTCATGCGCGCGTCGCTGATGCGCACCATGTCGCGCACGCCCTCCTTCAGGAGCTTCTGCGGGATCGGCAACTGGCCCCACTCGGGCATGCCGGGCGCGCCTTGCGGGCCGGCGCTCTGAAGCACGATGACGCTGTCCCGGGTGACCGGCAGCTCGGGGTCGTCGATGCGCGCGGCGAGGTCGTCGTAGTTCCTGAAGACCACGGCCGGACCGGTATGGCGGCGCAGTTGCGCTTCCATGGCGGCGGGTTTGATCACGGCGCCGTCGGGCGCGAGGTTGCCGTGCAGGACGGCCAGGCCGCCGCTTTCCAGCAGGGCGTCGCTGCGCGGGCGGATCACGTCGGCGTTGTAGACGCGCGCGCCCTCGATGTTCTCGCCCAGCGTGCGGCCGTTGCAGGTGCGCTGGCTGCCGTCGATCAGGTCGCCCATCTCGCGCAGGAAGGCGCGCAGGCCGCCGGCGTAGAAGAAGTCTTCCATCAGGTACTTGCCGCCGGGGCGCAGGTTCGCGATCACCGGCGTGCTGCGGGCGAGCGCGTCGAAGCGGGCCAGGTCGAGCTGCACGCCGGCGCGGCGCGCCATCGCGATCAGGTGGACGATGGCGTTGGTCGAGCCGCCGAGGCCGAGCACCGCGGTGACGGCGTTGTCGAAGGAGGCGGCGGTGAGGAAGTCGAGCGGCTTCAGGTCTTCCCACACCATGTCGACGATGCGCTTGCCGGTGTGCGTGGCCATCATCGAATGGCGCGAGTCGGGCGCCGGGATCGACGATGCGCCCGGCAGCGTCAGGCCCAGCACCTCGGCCGCGCTGGTCATGGTGCTGGCCGTGCCCATGGTCATGCAGGTGCCGGGCGAGCGGGCGATGCCGTCCTCCACGTCCTGCCAGTCCTGCTCGCTGATGTTGCCGGCGCGCAGCTCGGCCCAGTATTTCCAGGTGTCGGAGCCGGAGCCGAGGAACTGCCCCTTGTAGTCGCCGCGCAGCATGGGGCCGGCGGGCACGAAGATGGTGGGCAGGTTCATCGCCAGCGCACCCATCACCAGGCCAGGCGTGGTCTTGTCGCAGCCGCCCATCAGCACGCAGCCGTCGGCGGGGTAGGAGCGCAGCAGCTCCTCCGCCTCCATCGCGAGCAGGTTGCGGTAGAGCATGGTCGTGGGCTTCTGGAAGGCCTCTCCCAGGCTCAGGGCGGGGATCTCCACGGGAAAGCCGCCCGCCTGCCAGACGCCGCGTTTCACTTCCTCGGCGCGCTGGCGGAAGTGGGTGTGGCAGGAGTTCATGTCGCTCCAGGTGTTGAGGATGGCGATCACCGGCTTGCCGAGGTAGTCGTCGCGCGACAGGCCCATCTGGGCGGTGCGCGACCGGTGGCCGAAGCTGCGCAGGTCCTTCACGCCGTACCAGCGGTGCGAGCGGAGCTCTTCGGGCTGCTTGCGGCGGACCGCGGGGGCGGGCGAAGCTGGGGAAAGGGGGTCGGTCATGGGGTGTCTCTGAGGGTGTGATTCGCGCTCGACCGCGTCTCAAAATGGTAGCGCTGTCATTTCATCATAAGCGGCGTTGCGGGATGCGGTCAACAGGGTTTTGGGGGTTCGCAGGCGCGACGGAGCCGCGAAACACTCAGGCGCTGTCGCGCTCGACCAACGAGAAGCCGAGGTCCAGGACCTTCTGTTCCACCGGCCGGCCCTCGGCGCGGTCGATGATGAAACGCGCGGCCTGCCGCCCGATGGCGGTGCCGTCGATGCGCACGGTGCTGATGGCAGGATGGGTGAAGCGCGCGAAGCCGAGGTCGCCAAAGCCCATCACGGCCAAGTCCTTGGGCACATTCATGCCACGCGCCTGCGCCTCGGTGATGACGCCGTGGGCCAGCGCGTCGGAACTGCAGACCACCACGTCGATCTTCGGATCGGCCGCCAGCAGTTGGGCCAGGGCGGTCCGGCCGCTGCCCAGGGTGGTGGGCGCCGGCACGTTGCAGATCTCGACGGGGCCTCCGCCGAGCGCGCGCCACGTTTGTTCGAAGGCCGCACGCCGCAGGTTCGCGCGCTGGTCGTCGCCGGTAACCACGGCGGCGCGCCGATAGCCCTTGCCATAAAGGTAATTCGCGATGGCCACTCCCACCTTCTCGTGGGAAAAGCCCACGAGCATGTCCACGGGCGTGGCCGTCAGGTCCCAGGTCTCGACGACGGGGATGCCCGAGGCAAGCAGCCTGCGGCGCCCCTCCGCGGAGCGCATGATCCCCGTCAGCACGATGCCGTCGGGCCGTCGGCCGACGATGGCATCGATCAAGGCGTCCTCGCGGGAGTTCCGATAGCCGCTCTGGCCGAGCATGAGCTGGTAGCCGGCCTCGGCAAGCGCCTCGGTCAGCGCCTGGATGGTTTCGAGAAAGACCGGGCCGGCGATGGTGGGCACCAGCGCGGCCACCAGCCGGCTGCGGTTGGATGCGAGCCCGCCGGCCAGCAGATTGGGAACATAGCCGGTGCGCTCGACCGCCAGCCGGACCTTTTCGCGCGTCTTGGGCGAGACCAGGTCCGGGTTGTTGAGCGCGCGCGAGGCAGTGATGGGCGCGACGCCGGCGAGCTTGGCGACATCCTCCAGGGTGATGCCGCCGCTGGTGCGGCGCGCGGTGCGGCTGGGTGCTTTGGGCAGAATCACGATCGGAAAATGGTAACGCAATCATTGACTGCGGACTGCCCCGCCGCCTCGCGGCCGGGAAGCTGGTGCATCGCTCAGCCCGGCGCCAGCTCGTGCGCCGCCATCTGCTCCAGCGCCTTGACCAGCGCCGAGTGGTCGAGCTGGTCCCATCCATGCGCGGCGCAGGACTGCATCAGCTGCGCGGCCGAAGCTGTCTGCGGCAGCGCCACGCCCATCGACCTCGCGCCGGCGAGCGCCAGGCTCAGGTCCTTCTGGTGCAGTGCAATGCGAAAGCCGGGGGTGAACGTGCGCTTGATCATCCGCTCGCCATGCACTTCGAGGATGCGGCTGGCCGCGAAGCCGCCCATCAGTGCCTGGCGTACCTTGGCCGGATCGGCGCCGGCCTTGCTGGCGAAGAGCAGCGCTTCGCCGACGGCGGCGATGTTGAGCGCGACGATGATCTGGTTGGCGACCTTGGTGGTCTGGCCGTCGCCGTTGCCGCCGACGAGCGTGATGTTCTTCCCCATGGCCTCGAACAGCGGCTTCGCGCGCTCGAAGATAGCCTCCTCGCCGCCGACCATGATTGTCAGGCTGGCCGCCTTGGCGCCCACCTCGCCGCCGGAGACCGGGGCGTCAAGGTAGTCGCAACCGAGTTCGTTGATCTTGCTGGCGAAGCGCTTGGTTTCGATGGGCGCGATCGAGCTCATGTCGATGACCAGCTTCCCCTTGGAGAGGCCCGAGGCCACGCCGTCCTCGCCGAAGAGCACCTGCTCGACGTCGGGCGTGTCCGGCAGCATGAGGATGATGACATCGGCGGCGCGCGCGACATCGGCATTGGTCTTGCAGACGGTCGCCGCCTTCAGGGCTTCGGGCACCTTGCTGCGCGTGCGCACGGCCATTTCGTGGCCGGCCTGCATGAGGTTCTGCGCCATCGGCGCCCCCATGATGCCGAGGCCGATGAATCCGATCTTCATGTCGGGGTCCTTTCAGTAAGAGGCGGTGGAAGTCGTCGCGGACTGCGCGGGCGCGGCACGCATCTTTGCGAGCACTTGCTGCGCGCCGGCCGCCATCAGGCGGGCGTCGGAGCTCACGGTGACGAACTGGAAGCCCTTGGCGATGCGTGCGAGCGCGCCCTCGGCCGTGCCGTTATGGATGCCGGCGACCAGGCCGTGCGCCTTGGCGCGTTCGAGGATGTGGTCGATGGCCTGGGCGGCCGCGGGATCGACGTCGTCGAAGACGGGCCTGCAGCCGAGCGCGAGGGATAGATCGGACGGGCCGATGTAGACCGCGTCCAGGCCCTCGACCGACATGATCGCGTCGAGGTTGTCCAGCGCCTGCGCCGTCTCGATCATCGCGAAGGTGACGATGGTGTCGTTGGCGTGCTGCGCATAGTCGGCGCCGCCGTAGAGCGTGGCGCGCACGGGCCCGAAGCTGCGCGTGCCGCGCGGCGCATAGTGGGTGTAGGCGACGAGTCTCTGGGCTTCCTCCCGAGTGCTGATCATCGGGCAGATGACGCCGTAGGCGCCCGCGTCGAGCGCCTTCATCAGGGCACTCGGGTCGAGCCAGGGCACCCGCACCACCGGCACGGTGTCGGTGGTCGAGATGGCTTGCAGCATGGGGATCATCGACTGGTAGTCGACCACGCCATGCTGCAGGTCGATGGTCAGCGAGTCCCAGCCTTGGTGGGCCATCGTTTCGGCGGAAAAGCCGTTGGGTATGGCCAGCCAGCCGTTGACGGCGGCCCCACCCGATTTCCACAGCGTACGCAGGCGGTTTTCTCTCATGGGGCGCTCCTTGGCGTGGTCAGCGGTCGAAGGCTGCACGCTTGGGGTTGAATGTCCAGCCCGGGATGAGGCTCTGCATGGCGAGCGCGTCGTCCCGCGAGCCCAGGCCATGCTGCTTGTAGAGCTGGTGCGCCTTCTCGACTTCGGCCATGTCGAGATCGACGCCGAGGCCCGGCCTCTTGGGCACCTGCACCATGCCGCCTTCGATGCGCAACGGGTCCTTGGTGAGGCGCTGGCCGTCCTGCCAGATCCAGTGCGTGTCGATCGCGGTGACGCGGCCGGGCGCGGCGGCGCCGACGTGCGTGAACATCGCCAGCGACACGTCGAAATGGTTGTTCGAATGCGAGCCCCAGGTCAGGCCCCAGTCGCGGCAGGTCTGGGCGACGCGCACTGAGCCGGCCATGGTCCAGAAATGCGGATCGGCGAGCGGAATGTCCACCGACTGAAGCGACAGGGCGTGCGCCAGCTGACGCCAGTCGGTGGCGATCATGTTGGTGGCGGTCGGCAGGCCCGTTGCCCGGCGAAACTCGGCCATCACCTCGCGGCCGGAGAAGCCGTCCTCGGCGCCGCAGGGGTCTTCGGCATAGGCGACGACGCCGCGCATGTCGCGCATCAGGCGGATCGCGTCCTTCAGCAGCCAGCCGCCATTGGGGTCGAGGGTGACGCGTGCTTCGGGAAAGCGCGCGTGCAGCGCTTTCATTGCATCGATCTCTTCTTCGCCGCGCAGCACACCGCCCTTGAGCTTGAAATCGTTGAAGCCGTATCGGGCCCGGGCCGCTTCGGCAAGTCGCACGATGGCTTCGGGCGTCATCGCCTTCTCGTGGCGAAGGCGGAACCAGTCGTTGTCGGCACCAGGCTCGCGGTGGTAGGGCAGCTGGGTCTTGTCGCGGTCGCCGACGAAGAAGAGGTAGCCGAGCATCTCGACCGCGTCTCGCTGCTGGCCTTCTCCGAGCAGGGCCGCCACCGGGACGTCGAGATGCTGGCCGAGAAGGTCGAGCAGGGCGGACTCGACGGCCGTCACGGCGTGGATCGTGGTGCGCAGGTCGAAGGTCTGCAATCCGCGCCCGCCGGCGTCGCGATCGGCGAACTGCCTGTGCACCCGCTGCAGCACGCTTTGGTGGGCGCCGATCGGCTGCCCGATGACGAGGGGGCGCGCGTCCTCGAGCGTCTGGCGGATCTTTTCGCCGCCGGGCACTTCACCGACGCCGGTGCGGCCCGCGTTGTCGGTGAGGATCAGGAGGTTGCGGGTGAAGAAGGGGCCGTGCGCGCCGCTCAGATTGAGCAGCATGCTGTCGCGGCCGGCGACGGGGATCACACGCAAGTCGGCGATGGTCGGCGTGGAGGTGACGGGCATGAGGCTCACTGTCTCGAAGGGGTGCGCTGGGCGGTGGGGTTGAAATGATAGCGCTACCGTTTGGAAGGTCAAGTCATGGCGCCACGAATTTGTGTCTACAGGTACTGTAACGATGGTTCGACGATCGCCAAAAATGGCGGCGCTACCAAATGCCGGCTAGATCACGTGCGAATGCCGGGCTCGTTCGTACAGTGCGCGCGCCAGTTCCCGGTGCCGCGCAAGCAAGGGCGGCAGTTCCAGTTGCGTGAAATGGCCCTCGCGAATCAGCACGCGGCCGTTGACCACGCTCAATGCCACGCCGGTCGGCTGGCAGAACACCAGCGCGGCGACGGGGTCATGCCCCGCACCGGCGTGCCCGACGCCGCGCAGGTCGAATGCCACGACATCGGCCGACATCCCGGGCGCGAGTGCGCCGATATCGTCGCGACCGAGCACGCGGGCGCCGCCGAGGGTGGCGATTTCCAGCGCCTCGCGTGCGCTCATCGCGGCGGGGCCGTGGCCCACGCGCTGCAACAGCATGGCCTGGCGTGCTTCGCCGAGCATGTGCGCGCCGTCGTTCGAGGCGCTGCCGTCGACGCCCAGGCCCACCGGAACGCCAGCGCGGCGCATCGCTGCGATCGGGGCAATGCCGGAAGCCAGGCGCATGTTCGAGCACGGGCAGTGCGCCACACCGGTGCCGGTGCGGCCGAAGAGCGCGATGCCCGCCGCGTCGAGCTTCACGCAGTGCGCATGCCAGACGTCATGGCCCACCCAGCCCAGATCCTCGGCGTATTCGGCGGGTGTCATGCCGAATTTCTCGCGCGAGTAGGCGATGTCATTGTCGTTTTCCGCGAGATGGGTGTGGAGTGAGACGCCGCGTTCGCGGGCCAGCTCGGCCGACAGGCGCATCAGGTCGCGCGAAACGGAAAAGGGGGAGCAGGGCGCCAGTACGATGCGACGCATCGAATGGCGGGCAGTGTCGTGGTAGCTGCCGATAAGTCGCTCGCTGTCGCGCAGGATTGCGTCCTCGGTCTCGACCAGGCCATCCGGCGGCAGGCCGCCCAGGCTCCTGCCCACGCTCATGCTGCCGCGCGAGGCGTGAAAGCGCATGCCCATCATTTCGGCCGCCTCGATCGAATCGTCCAGTCTGGCCCCGTTGGGAAAGAGGTAGAGATGGTCGCTGGTCGTGGTGCAGCCCGACAGCATCAGCTCCGCCATGGCGGTTTGCGTGGAGACGCGGATCATCTCCGGCGTGATGCGGGCCCAGAGCAGGTAGAGGCTCGTGAGCCAGCCAAAGAGCTCGGCGTCCTGCGCTTCGGGTACCGCGCGCGTGAGGCTCTGGTACATGTGGTGGTGCGTATTGACCAGCCCGGGCATCACGACGTGGCCGTGCATGTCGATGGCCTCTGCCCTGCCATCGTGCGCCGCTTGGATGTAGGCCGGTGGCAAGTCGGCGGTGGCGCCCACCCATGCAACGGCGGGACCTTCCATGACCAATGCCCCATCGGCAATCTCGCGGCGTGCCGCATCCATCGTGACCAGCACGTCGGCGTGTCGCAGGAGCAGCACTCTGTGTGATGTCGCGGAGGTGTCCATCTGGTCCTGGCCCCGATAATAAGATAGTTATTCGAAAGACAAAGTGTGCAGGTACAACTGACAGGCGGGTCTCTCGAGGAATCGATATTGGTCTTCCAAGGAGTTTCCGAGTATTCACCGCCTGACCCATCGAGACCTGCCCATGACCGAAGACCACCGCGCAAGTGCCAATCAGCGAAGGCTGAAAGTGTTCTTCGTGATGGTATTACTGGTCGCGGTCAGCCTCGGTTTGTCGATGCTGGTCATGGAATTTGCTGCGCCGTAGTGACCGTCTCCTGGAGTTCCTGACACGCCTGCGCGAGAGGCAGCGTCAGCATGACGGTGGTGCCCGCGCCTGGCGCGCTCATTGCATCGATCCGCCCGCCGTGCTTGGCAACGATCGCACGAACGACCGCGATTCCGATGCCCCGTCGACGGACCTCTCCGGTGGCCTGCGTGCCCCGCGCGCCGGTCCCGGCATTGCTCGCGGTTCGGAGATGGCTCAGTTGGGCGGCACCCATTCCTTCAAGGACTTCCACCGCGTTCTCGAGCATCGCCTTGCGCGGCTGGGCGGAAGCTCGATGGAGGAGCAGGGCGCGTATGCGGCGTGGGTCCATCGGGCGCCCGTCGACACGGAGGCCTATGCCGCTCTGCTGGATGTCTGCGTGTTCTTGTCGGTTGACGCCGGCATCATCAGGCCACGCGAGATTGGCGGCCGACACCTCAACATGATGGCCTGGGACATTCAACAGGCGTCCTATCTCCTGCGCCTGGGCTTCACGCTGGGCTATGTGACGCGCGAATTCGCCGAAAGCGCACTTGCGCGCCTCCAGCGGGAGGCGAGGACCCACTACGCCTCCTGGAAGGATTACTCGCTATCGTCGCTCGTCGGCCGCGGCCTGCGCAATCGCGTCGACCTGTTCGACCCGGGCGACTGGCAGGAGATCGCACGAAGCCATGAGGTGCTGATCGCTGCCTACCCGCCGATTTCGCGTGCCGCACCCTGGAGGCACTCCTCGTTCTGGTTCGACGTGCCGCGAAGAGTCTCGCGGCCCTTGCAGGGCGGCTGAAGTGCTTATCGATCCGTCGCATCGGATGATCCGGCGCAGCGTGCGCATACATTCAACCCTCGGCGAGCTGATTCCGGCGACGCCGGGCCGTCCGTTGCCGCTGCCTGCAAGGCGCTGATCGACGCCACGCGGCAGATTTTTTGCGCTCTTGCCCTGTTCCCCGGCCATCCGGCGGCCGATAGAACTGCATGGCCTCGCAGACGATATCTGAACAAGAAGAGCCGGCCTATCGAATCGTGATGCGCGAAGGATGCCGGCTCGTGTATGGGCACATGCCACTGCCCGAGTTTCTTCACCTCATGAGGGCCGCGGGCGACACGGAAGTGCTGCACGCCGGACTTGCGCGCATGCTCGGTGCCACGGCCGTCATCGGCCCGCCCGAGGCGCTGGCGCGCATCCGCAAACAGGAAACCCCTGCCGCCATGGGCCGTGTGCGAGCGCATCTGGGGCGCGCTGCCCTCCGCCTCGACCTCGAGGCCGTCCGCTGGCTCGCCGCGGGCGAGCATGGTCCTTCCAGCCTCGCTCTCTTCGTTCTGCTGACGGGCGTCTGGCCGCCGCGCCATCTCGGCTCCGAAGACGAACTGCCGCGCGACGCGAACGCCTTCAGGCGTTGTCGCCTGCTGATCGAACAGGTGCCGTCGCTGAAGCGCGCGCTGGGCGCGCTGGCGCGCCGCGTCGGCGAGCCGCGAGTGGCACAGTGGGCAGCCCTTGCCGAGGCGTGGGATGACATCTGCAGGCAGATGGACCACGAAGCACCGAACTGGCGCGAGCGCGTCGGAAAGGCAACGGGGGTGACCGCGATGCTTGCGTGCTTCAGAGAGGTCGCGGTGGCCGCCTAGGCGAAACGCTGCCTGAAGGCCTCGCAGAATTCGCGCGTGCCGGTGATCGACAAGGTGATGGTGTGGCGCGGCGAACCGGGGGGTCCGAGCCGCACCAGGAGTTCGCGCGTGTGTTCATGGAACTCGATGATCTCCGGCGATGCGATCTCCTGCATGCCCTGGAGGTCATAGTCCCAGTCGCCGCCATCGCCGACCGGCCCTCGTCGCTCCGGGAAGGTCGAATGCGCCCAGACAAGCACCTCGACGATCTCGGCGTGCACGGCCGCCACCTGTTGCGGTCCGGTGGCCGCCATCGCGTCGAAGGTGCCCACGTCTTCGGTGTCCTCGCTGTAGTCGAAATCCAGATAGTTCAACGTCATGGCGTTTGTGTCGCTCAAGGCTCGCGGCCCGCCTTGAGCGGGTAGCCCGCTTCGCGCCAGGCCTTCATGCCGCCGTCGAGGGCGACGGCGTGCAGAAAGCCCATCTCGCGCAAGGTCGATGCGGCCAGCGTCGAGATGTAGCCCAGCTCGCAGCAACTGACGATGCGCCGCGTCGGATCGGGAAGCTCCTGGTTGACGCGCAACTCGAGTTGCCCTCGTGGCAGCGATTTCGCACCGGGAACGTGCCCGCTTTCATAAGCTTCGCGTTCGCGAACATCCAGCACCAGCAAGTCGCCTTCCGTCGCTTCGGCGCGGGACTTCAGCTCCGCCAGCGACATGAACGGCACCCTTGCGCTCGCGTTGGCGAGCATTTGGGCCACCGTCTTGCCGCCGCTCATGTTCGTGCGCAATGCCTCCGTGACGTGCGTCGGCATGGTGAGGTTGAGACTGCGCATCATCCCGACGAAATCGGCGCGATCACGCTTCTGCAAGCGCGGGTTCGACGCGATCTCCTCCCCGATCGTCGAGTGGCTGCGGCCCTTGTAGTCGTGTGCGGGGCAGACCTTGAGCGCCGGATCCAGGCGCAGCACGCGGTCGAACAGGCTGTCGTAGAGCGCTTCGGGATCGCCGCTCGGCAAGTCGGTGCGTCCCGTCGCGCCAATGAGCAATGTGTCGCCGGTGAACAGGCGGTCTTCGACCTGCAGGCACATCGAGTCGGCGGTGTGCCCCGGCGTGTGAACAACCTGCAGCCGCAGGCGCCCCAGCACGAGCATCTCGCCGTCGCTGAGCCGCATGTCGACGAAGGGTGCGGGGCTTGCGCGATGCATGATCACGGGCACGTTCAATTGCCGCGCAAGCTCCCGCGTCGCCGAGAAGTGGTCGGCGTGCGTGTGGGTGTCGATCAGGTAGCGAATGCGCACGCCGTCCCTGTTGGCGAGCGCGACGTAGTGATCGACCTGGCTGATCTCGGGATCGATGAGCGCCGCGGCGCATGTCTGCGCGCAGCCAATGAGGTACGACTGGCAACCGCCGGTCGCGATCTGCTCGAAGATCATGCCGCGCGCCCGGTGATGGTTATCCCGGCTGCTTGACCACGCGCAGATAAGGCTTGGGCGACTTCCAGCCCGCCGGGAACAGCTTCTTGGCGTCGTCGTCGGACACGGAGCCCGCGATGATCACGTCCTCGCCCTTCTTCCAGTTGACCGGCGTGGCGACCTTGTGCGTTGTCGTGAGCTGGATCGAATCGACGACACGCAGGATCTCGTCGAAGTTGCGGCCGGTGGTCATCGGGTAGGTCATCATCAGCTTGATCCGCTTGTCGGGCCCGATCACGAACACCGAGCGCACGGTCGCGTTGGTCGCCGCGGTCCGCCCCTCGGACGTGCCTGCCTCGTCGGCCGGCAGCATGTTGTACAGCTTGGCCACCGCAAGGTCGGTGTCGCCGATCATCGGGTACTTGGGCAGATAGCCCTGCGTTTCCTCGATGTCCTTGGCCCAGCGATCGTGGGCATCGACCGGGTCGACGCTCAGGCCGATCAGCTTGGTGTTGCGCTTGGTGAACTCGGGCTCGATCTTCGCCATGTAGCCGAGCTCGGTGGTGCAAACCGGCGTGAAATCCTTGGGATGGGAGAACAGGATCGCCCAGCTGTCGCCGATCCAGTCATGGAACTTGATGGGCCCCTGGGTGGTCTGGGCCGTGAAATCCGGCGCGATATCGTTGATGCGCAGTGACATGGTCTCTCCTTGAAGTTGTTGGGTGACCGAAGCATAGAAGAGCAAGGCCGCCGACGCCAGCGTTTGCGAAATCCCCTATCCATTTTGTTCGCTTGTTCTTATTCGCCTTTCAGGGGGTTGATGCGGACGTCGTTGCCGGGGCGGGTGGTGGCTCAGCCTGTGCCGCCGAGCGCCTTGGTGACCGCCACCAGTCCCAGCGCCAGGCGGCCTGTGCTGTCGGCATGCTCGCGTTGTGCTTGAAGCAAGGTGCGCTGCGCGTCGAGCTCGACCAGGAAATCGGTGAGCCCGTTGTCGTAGCGCACGCGCGCGAGTTGCAGCGCGTCGCGGCTGCTGCGCTCCTTCTCGGCCAGCTGCAGGTTGCGCTGGCGCTCCGCCGTATAGGCACTCAATGCGTCGTCGATCTCGTGCCATGCCTTCAGCACTGTTTGCTGGTAGGCCACCGCTGCCTCCTGCTGCTGCAGTTCACGCAAGGTCACGGTGGCGCGGCGGCGGCCGTTGTCGAAGATCGGCAGCTGGAGGCTGGGGCCGACGGACCAGCGTCGGCTTCCCCATTCGCCGAAGTTCCCCGCGCCGGCGGATTCGAGACCGAAGTTCGCGCCGAGCGTGATGCGCGGGTAGAGATCGGCCATCGCGACGCCGATGCCGGCCGTCGCCGCGTGGAGCTGCGCCTGGGCGCGCTGGATGTCGGGTCGGCGCAGCGCCACGTCTGATGGGAGCCCCAGCGATAGATCGGGCAGGGCGCTCGCAGCGTCTTCCGCCCGCGCCGCCAGTTGCGCCTGGAGCGCGCCGGGCCGTTCGCCGACGAGCAGCGTGATCTGGTTGACGGCTTGCGCCTCCTGGCTGATCAATGGCGGCAGGCGTGAGCGCAGGTCGGCCGTCTGCGCGTTCTGGCGCGCCACGTCGAGGTCGGTCGTGAGTCCGCCGTCGGCGCGGGCCTTGACGAGTTCGAGCGTTTCCCCGGCGGCGGCAATTTCGGCGCGCGCGATGCGGATCAGACGCTGCGCCGAGCGCAACTCGAAGTAGTGACGGGCCAGCTCCGCCTGCACGCTGAGCTGGACTTGCGCGAGCATTGCCTGGGCCGCCGCGATGTTCGCATCCGCGGCCTCGACCGAGCGCCGCACGCGGCCCCACATGTCGATCTCCCAGGATGCGTCGAAGCCCGCTTGATAGAGGGTATGAGGCTCGCTCAGGACGTCGATGAGCGCGCTGCGATTGCCGGGGTTCAGCGCATCGATCAGCCGCGTGCTTTCGCCGAACTCGCTCTGCCGCTGCCGTGCAGCAGCTGCCTGCGCGTTGAGCTGAGGGCCACGCTGGGCCTCGGCCGCCTGCCGTTGCATGCGGCTTTGCGCGAAGCGCAGCGCAGCGGTCTGGAGATCCTGGTTGGCGGCGAGCGCCTGCGCCTCCAGCGCATCGAGCACCGGGTCGCCGAACATCTTCCACCCGGCGGGCAGGGCGGTCGCCGACGCGTCGCGCTGCCTTGGATCGATCAGATCCGGCGAGCCGCCATGCCAGGCCGAGAAGTCGACGGGCGCATCGGGTGTCGCGGGCTCGAACTCGGGGCCGAGCGCGCAGTCGGCGAGCGTCATCGCCGCCATCAGCGCCAGGAAGCCGCGTCCGGGACGCGTGCGTGAGATGGGAATCGGTGTCTTCATGGCTTCTCCCGTTTCAGACGAGCCGGTTGCGGAACAGCCACGCCGCCAGAGGCAGCGTGATGGCCGCGATGATCATGAGCGGAATGAGGTTGTGCCAGACCGTGAGCAGGCCGACGCCCTCGAGGTAGACGCGCTGCACCAGGTCGATCGCGAAGCGCAGCGGGTTCGCCAGCGTCGCGATCTGCAGCGGGTGCGGCATGTTGCTCACCGGTGTCGTCAGGCCGGACAGCAGCATCATCGGCATGACCAGCACGAAGGTGTAGAGCATGGCCTGCTGCATGTTGGCCGACACCGCCGAGATCGACAGCCCGATGCCCACGCTCGCGATAGTGAAGCAGGTGAGGCCGGCGTAGAGCGTGATGAAGGAGCCGGCCATGGGCACCCGGAACCACAGCAAGGTGATCAGCAGCACGATGGTGGATTGCACCAGTCCGATCAGCACTGGCGGCACGGCCTTGCCGATCATGATCTCGGTCGGCGACAGCGGCGTCACCAGCAATTGGTCGAAAGTGCCCTGCTCGCGCTCGCGCGCCACCGAAAGGGCGGTCAGCAGCAAGGTCTGCAGCATGCTGAGCGCGGCGATCATGCCGGGCATGAAGTTCCAGCGTGTCTCCAGGTTCGGGTTGTACCAGGCGCGCGATACGACCGTCACCGGCGGCTTGCCGCCGCCATGCTGCTCGCGCCATTCGTCGTTGAAGGCCGTCACGACGGCGCTGACGAAGCCGGCGGCGGAGCCCGCGGTGTTTGAATTGCGCGCGTCGACGATCAACTGGATGGGGGCGTCTTCTCCCGCGCTGAGCTGTTGCTCGAAGCGCGGACCGATCTGGACCACGAGCAGCGCCTTCTGCGTGTCGATCACCCGCGCGATGTCCTGCTGCGTGCGCAAGGTCGCGGCGCGATGGAACACGCCGGTGCCGTCGATCCTGGCGATCAGCGCGACCGAGGCGCCGCTGCGGCTCTGGTCGAGCAGCGCGTAGTCGACATTGCTCAGGTCGTAGGTGGCGGCATAGCCGAACAGCAGGCTTTGCATCAGCGACGGCACGACCAGGATGGCCCGGCTGGCCGAATCCTTGAGCACGGCCAGGAACTCCTTGCGCACGAGGTTGGCGATGCGCCGCAGAAACTCAAGGAATGAACCGTTCATGGCGCCCCTTCAGTCGAGCCTCTTGCGGGTGACGAAGCGCGCGACGCCCAGCAGCAGCACGGCATAGCCCATCAGGATGGCGCAGTTCCTGAAGACGAGGGGCCAGATGTCGCCAGCCAGGAAGAGTGTGCGCATGAGCTCCATGAAATACGTCGCCGGTAGTGCCTGGCCCACGATGCGTACGGCCAGGGGCACGTTGCGCAGGTCGAACAGGAATCCCGAAAGCATCAGCGACGGCAGGAAGCTCGTGAGCAGCGCGACCTGGCTCGCCAGGAACTGGTTGCGCGTCACCGAGGAGATCACCAGGCCGACAGCGACCGCGACGATGAGATAGAGCATGGCGCTGAGGACGAGGATCGCGAGCGAGCCGACCATCGGCACTTCGAACAGGTAGCGCGCGGCCGCCAGGCACAGCGCGAGCCCGGCCAAGCCGATGCCGAAGTATGGAATGATCTTGGCCAGCAGGATCTCCACCGGCCGCACCGGCGTGACGAAGAGCGCCTCCAGCGTGCCGCGCTCCCACTCGCGGGCCATGACCAGCGCCGTCAGGAAGGCGCCGACCAGCGTCATGATGAGAACGATCAGCCCGGGCACCAGATACCAGGTGCTGGTGTTGGCGCTGTTGAACCACATGCGCTGCTCGATGCTGACCGAACCGATGCCGGGCACCTCGGAGCGGCCGGCGGATGCGCCGCCGCGGTCGGCCCGCGCGAGGGCCGTCTGGCCCAGCGCGGCGCCGGCGTAGCGAAGGATGATGCTGGCTCGGCCCGCGTCGGCGCCGTGGACGATCAACTGAATGCGCGCATCGCCGGCCGCGAGCCGGCGCGAGAAGTCGCCCGGCACGCGAACGATCCCGTCGACCTTGCGTTCGCGCATCAGCTCTTCCGCATCGCGCATGGAAGCCAGCATGACCGGCGAGATGGAGGGCGTGAGCTGCAGGCCCGCGACCGCGTCGAAGGCCGTGGGCGAACTGTCCTCCATCACGACGGCGAGCGGCGCGTTCTTGACGTCCAGCGAGAGGCCGTAGCCGAAGATCAGGATCAGGATGATGGGTAGCAGGATGCCGATGGCCAGGCTCGCCGGGTCTCGCAGCAGCTGCCGCGTTTCCTTGCGCGTGAGCGCGGCCAGACGGGGCCAGAAGCGACCGCCGTGCGCGCCGGTCCTCATGCCGGCGCTCCCGAGCGGGCCTGCGACACGATGCCGATGAAGGCTTGTTCCATGTCCAGCCGCGCGCCCGGCTTGCCGCCTGCCCGCGCGCGCACCTGCTGCGGCGTGCCGATCGCCAGCACCTTGCCGGCGTCCTGGATCACGATGCGGTCGCAGTACTCGGCCTCTTCCATGAAATGGGTCGTGATGATGATGGTCACGCCCGCTTCGGCAAGCGCCGTGATGCGGCGCCAGAACTCGCGGCGCGCGAGCGGATCGGTGCCGCTGGTGGGTTCGTCGAGAAACAGGATCTCGGGCTCGTGCAGCAGGCCTGTCGCCATCGCCAGCCGCTGCTTGAAGCCGCCGGGCAGCTGGCCGCTGGTGGCCTGCTCCTGCCCGAGCAGGTCGAACTGCCGCAGTACCACCTGCATGCGGTCACGCAGATGCTGCCCGCGCAGGCCGTACGCGCCGCCGAAGAACTGGAGGTTCTCGGCCACGGTGAGGTTGCCGTAGAGCGCGAACTTCTGCGAGACGTAGCCGATGCGGCTGCGGGCCTGCGCGCGCGCATGGCGCAGGTTGACGCCCGCCACCTGCAGGAAGCCGCTGCTGGCGGGCAGTAGGCCGCAAAGCATGCGGAAGGTCGTGGTCTTGCCCGCGCCGTTCGGCCCGAGCAGGCCGAAGATCTCGCCGCGCCGAACCTCGAAGCTGGTGCTGGCGACAGCGGTGAAATCGCCGAACTTGCGAACGAGATCCTTCACCTCGATGACGACTTCGTCCTGGCCGCCGGAAGCTGCGGCGGCGGCCGGGGCGCCAGTGCCCGGTGCGGCTACCGCCGCATGTCGCGCGCGCAGCAGCACCATGAAACCGTCTTCGAGGCGCGCCGGCACGGGCTCGATGCGGATGCCGTCGAACAGCGCGGCCACTCCCTTCTCATCCGCGTCCGGCCGGCGGATGAAGCGAACCTCGCCGCCTTGCGGGACCGCGTCGATGATCGACGCCGGCGCGTCCAGCAGCCGCGCCTGCATCGCGCGGGCCGGCGTGCCCTCGGGTGGTCGCGCCGCGAAGCAGAGTCCCTTCGCGTTGTCGCGGATCTCCTGCGGCGAGCCCTCGGCGATCAGCTTGCCCTCGTGCAGCACGAAGACCCGCGCGCAGCGCTCGGCTTCGTCGAGATAGGCGGTGCTGACGATGACCGAGAGCCTTTCGTCGTCGACGAGCTGCCGCACGATTTCCCACAGTTCGCGGCGCGAGAGCGGGTCCACGCCGACAGTGGGCTCATCGAGCAGCAGCAGGTCCGGCGAGCGCACCAGCGTGCAGGCGAGGCCGAGTTTCTGCTTCATGCCGCCCGACAGCTTGCCGGCGGGGCGGGAAGTGAATCGGCCGAGGTCGGTCATCTCCATCAGGCGCGCATAGCGCTCGCGCCGCGCGTCCTTGCGCACGCCGTGCAGGTCGGCGTAGAGGTCGAGGTTCTCCTGCACGCTCAGGTCTTCGTACAGGCCGAAGCGCTGCGGCATGTAGCTGATGCGGTCCTGCACGGCTTGCGGATCGGCCGCGACGTCGATGCCCAGCACCTGCAACGAGCCCCGGTCCGCGCGCATCAGCCCGGCCGCGAGGCGCAGCAGCGTAGTCTTGCCGGCGCCGTCGGGGCCCACCAGCGCCGTGAGCGCGCCGGCGGATGCTTCGAGCGATACGTCGTCGAGGGCGTGGGTCATGCGCTTCGAGCCCTTGACGGAAAAGTCCTTGTGCAGGCCGCGGCCGACCAGCGCCGGCGCGACGGAGGACGTCACTGCCTGCCTCCGCGCGCGTCCGCATCGCCGTCCGGGGAGAGCCGCACGGTCACCGGCATGCCCAGCCGCAGGCGGTCCTGGGGGTCGTCGGCGAGCACGCGTACTTCGTAGACCAGGCTGCTGCGCAGTTCTTCGGTCTGCACTGTCTTGGGTGTGAACTCGGCGACCGACGAGATATAGCCCACCTTGCCGGCGAGCGTCTCGCCCGGGTGGCTGTCGGTGCTCAGCGTTGCCGGCATGCCGGGCTTGACGCGGCCGAGCTGGGTTTCCGTCACATAGGCGCGCACCCATTTGGGATCGGTGATTGCGAGCGTGAAGACCGGGCGCTGCGGCGAGGCCATATCGCCCGGCTCCATCAGGCGCGCGCGCACCACCGCGTCGATGGGCGCCCGGAGTTCGGCCTCCTGCAACTGGTGCTTCAGCAGGGCGAGCGCGGCCACCGAGACCTCGAGTTGCGCCTGCGCCTGCGCGATGTCCTCCTTGCGCGGGCCGGTCACGACCAGCTGCTGCGCCTCGCGCGCGCTCTCGAGATGGGCCTGCGCCACCTTCCGGCGCGCCTGCGCGCTGTCGAGATCCTGCTGGCTGACCGCGCGGCCGGCAGTCGTCTGCCGGATGGCTTGCAGCCGCTCCAGTTGCTGACGGGCGAGGTCGGCATCGGCCGTCGCCGCGGCGACCTGCGCGCGGGACTGCGCGATCTCCTCGGGCCGGCTGCCGGTCTTCAGCCGCTGCAGCGCCTGCTGTTGCACGGCGATCTGTGCGTCGGCCTGCGCCGCGCGCAGCTCGAGCGTGCGCGTGTCCAGCTCGCCCAGCACCTGGCCCGCCTTCACGTGATCGCCCTCCTGCGCGTTCAGCCTGCCGATGCGCTCGCTGCCGTTGAAGGCCAGCGAGACCTGCCGGAGGTCGACATTGCCATAGAGCGCCAGGCTGCGCGGGTCGACGGGCGCGCGGTTGAAGTACCACGCCGCGAAGACCGCGCCCGCCAGGAGAACGATGGCGCCAACAATGAGGGGTTTCTTGCTCATGACATTTGCGCGCTTTCAAGCCGACGGGGGATCGATGAAGACTTCTCGAAGGATCTCATGTTCCGGGTGACGGCGGCGCGCCCGCCGGACAAGCGCCATTCGCGTTCGCCTGTGCGACCAGCCACTCGCGGAAGAGCTTGAACACGGGCCGTTCGTCGTGCGCCGCCGGGCTGACCAGGAAGTAGCTGCGCTCGCCGCGCAGCGGTCGATCGCAGGCCACGACGAGTTCGCCGCGCGCGAGTTCGGCCTCGATGAGCATGCGCGGCATCAGCGCCACACCCAGGCCGTGCGCGGCGGCGATCGCCAGCATCGAGAAGAGTTCATAGCGCGGTCCGCTGTGGGCGCGCGGCGCATCCACATGCTGCGCATCGAACCACTGGCGCCAGCCGTCAGGCCGAGTGCTCTGCTGCAGCAGCGGCATTCGCGCCACGGCGGCTGGCGACATCGTCTTTCTCGCCGGCAGCAGCGCCGGGCTGCATACAGGGACCACGTCTTCATGCAGCAGCACCGTCGACTGCGTGCCGGCCCAGTTCGCCGTCTGCGCCGGGGTTCCCGCATAGATCGCGGCGTCGAATGGGGTGTCATTGAACAGGAAGGGGCGCGTTCGGGTCTCGATGTGCACCGTGATGTCAGGATGCTTCGCCGCGAAGTCGGGCAGCCGGGGGATCAGCCAGCGTGTCGCGAAGGTCGGCACCGCCGCGAGCTGCAGCGAGCCGCCCAGGCCTTGCCTGGCCATCGCGTCGAGCGTGTCGCGCTCCATGGTGTCGAGCTGGCGCGCGATCTGGCGCGCATAGTCGGCGCCCGCTGGCGTCAGGGCCACGCCGTGGCGCGTGCGGCGGAAAAGCGCCATGCCGAGAAAGGCCTCCAACGCCGTGATCTGACGCGACACCGCGCTCTGGGTGAGGGCGAGTTCCTGCGCGGCGCGCGTATAGCTCTCATGCCGCGCGGCGGCCTCGAAGCAGATCAGGGCCTGGGTGGAGGGGATCTTTCGGCGCATGGTATGCGGTGATTACATAGTTGAACCTGCGGCGCAACAAGTGGCGCTGGCCCGGCACATTGTGCTTTGAAGTTCGCAAACCGCATAACTGGGTGTCGAATCGTCGTTTGCGCCGCCCCTCCCAAGGCGCTTACCATCGGCACAACCTCAAGCCTTACACCGGAGACCGTTCATGGCCCACGCCGCCTTTCACTGGGAAGATCCCCTCTTGCTCGACCAGCAACTCACCGATGACGAGCGCATGGTGCGCGACGCCGCCAACGCCTACTGCCAGGAGCGCCTCGCACCGCGCGTGCTCGAAGGCTTCCGCAACGGCGAAACCGACCCGGCCATCTTCCGCGAGATGGGCGCGCTGGGTCTCCTGGGCCCGACCATTCCCGAGCAGTACGGCGGCCCCGGCCTGAACTACGTCTGCTACGGCCTCATCGCGCGCGAAGTCGAGCGCGTCGATTCCGGCTACCGCTCGATGGCGAGCGTGCAGAGTTCGCTCGTCATGGTGCCGATCAACGAATTCGGCACCGAGGCGCAGAAGCAGAAGTACCTGCCCAAGCTCGCCACCGGCGAATGGATCGGCTGCTTCGGCCTGACCGAGCCCGACCACGGCTCCGACCCCGGCAGCATGGTCACGCGCGCCAAGAAGGTGCCGGGCGGCTATGCGCTCAGCGGGGCCAAGATGTGGATCAGCAACAGCCCGATCGCCGATGTCTTCGTCGTCTGGGCCAAGGAAGTGAGCGAGAGCGGAACGGTCGGCCCGATCCGGGGCTTCGTGCTCGAGAAGGGCATGAAGGGCCTGAGCGCGCCGGCGATCCACGGCAAGGTCGGCCTGCGTGCGTCGATCACCGGCGAGATCGTGATGGACAACGTGTTCTGCCCCGAAGACAACGCCTTCCCCGAGGTGCGGGGCCTCAAGGGCCCGTTCACCTGCCTCAACAGCGCGCGCTACGGCATCTCCTGGGGTGCGCTCGGTGCCGCCGAAGACTGCTGGCATCGCGCCCGCCAGTACACGCTGGACCGCAAGCAGTTCGGCCGCCCGCTCGCGGCCAACCAGCTGATCCAGAAGAAGCTGGCCGACATGCAGACCGAGATCACGCTGGGCCTGCAGGGCTGCCTGCGCCTGGGCCGCATGAAGGATGAGGGCACGGCGTCGGTCGAGGTCACCTCGCTGCTCAAGCGCAACTCCTGCGGCAAGGCACTGGACATCGCGCGCCTGGCGCGCGACATGATGGGTGGCAACGGCATCAGCGACGAATTCGGCGTGGCGCGGCACCTGGTCAACCTGGAGGTGGTCAACACCTACGAGGGCACGCACGACATCCATGCCCTCATCCTCGGCCGCGCCCAGACCGGCATCGCAGCCTTCGCGAACTAGGATGAAGCACGCCCGAAGCGCCTGTGGCGCCTCCCCCTCAAGGGGGCGATGCCGGCGGCCCGGCAAAGCCGGCTCCGCGGCATCCCTGGCACTGGGCCGCGCCGGTTTCATGCGTCGCGGGTCGCGGCAAACACGGTGGAGCAACTGAAATGACAGCGCTCAAGGAAGGCGCCCTCGCGGGCCTCAAGGTTCTGGATCTCTCCCGCGTGCTCGCGGGTCCGTGGTGCACCCAGATCCTCGCGGACCTGGGCGCCGATGTCGTCAAGATCGAACGCCCCGGTGTCGGCGACGACACCCGCAGCTGGGGCCCGCCCTTCCTGAAGGACGCGCAAGGCAGGGACACCAACCAGGCGACCTATTTCACGGCCTGCAATCGCAACAAGCGCTCGGTCACCATCGACATGGCGACGCCCGAAGGCCAGGCGCTGCTTCAGGGGATGGCCGCGCAGAGCGACGTCCTGGTCGAGAACTTCAAGACCGGCGGGCTCAAGCAATACGGGCTCGACTACGAGAACCTGCGCGCGGCCAACCCGCGTCTCATTTACTGCAGCGTGACCGGCTTCGGTCACGACGGTCCTCACGCGATGCGCGCCGGCTACGACCTGATGATCCAGGCGACAAGCGGCATGATGAGCATCACCGGCCGGCCCGACGAAGTCCCCGGCGGCGGGCCGCTGCGCGTGGGCGTTGCGCTCATCGACCTGTTCACCGGCGTCTACGCCAGCAGCGCGATCCTCGCCGCGCTCGAAGTGCGGCACCGCACGGGCCAAGGCCAGCACATCGACATGGCCCTGCTCGATGTCGGCATGGCCATTCTCGCCAACCAGGCCAGCGCCTTCCTCAACACCGGCGTCGCGCCGCAACGGCTGGGCAACAGCCATCCCAGCCTCGCGCCTTACCAGGACTTCCACACGCGGGACGGGTCGATGCTGCTGGCCATCGGCAACAACGGCCAGTTCGCGCGCTTCTGCGAGGCGGCCGGCCATCCGGACTGGGCCAGCGACCCGCGCTTCGAGACCAACACCCTGCGCGTGCGGCACCGCGAAGTCCTGATCCCGCAGATGGAAGCCGTGACGCGCACGCGCACCACGGCGGAGTGGATCGCGCTGCTGGAGGACAAGGCCGTTCCCTGCGGACCGATCAACAACATCGCGCAGGCCTTCGAGGACGACCAGGTCAAGGCGCGCGGCCTGGCCGTGGCCTTGCCGCGCGATGCGGGCGACGGCATCGAGCGTATCGTGGGTGTCGCCAGTCCGCTGCGGCTGCAGGCCACGCCGCCGGTGCTTCGCTACGCGCCGCCCGCGCTGGGGCAGCACACCGACGAGGTGCTGGCCGAATTCGGGCTCAGCGCCGAGCAGCGTGCCGCGCTGCGCGCGGCCGGCGTGGTCTAGCGCAGTCAATGCCAGGCGCCGCACCGGGGCGGCGTCGCAGCAACTGCGGCACTTCGCTTCTGCCGATGCCCAGGTCCTTGAGTTCGTGTTCGCTCATGCCCGTGAGCTGAAGCCACTGTGCGCGCTGCCGATGCATGGCGATGGCGCGTGCGCACAAGCGCTTGAACGACGCCAGAAAGGTGACGACCGGGGATTGAAGCTTCGGCTGCATGACATGGCTCCGTAAATGGAGCGCCATCTTCCGATCTGCCATGCTATTGTGGAAGTTGAGATTCCTGAGCCACGCGATCAGCTTTCCTGATGAGACAACTCAACCTCGACCAACTGCGCACGCTGGTGTCCATTGCGGACCTTGGCACGTTCTCGGCCGCCGCACAGGCGCTTCACCTCGCGCAGCCCACTGTCAGCCTGCACATCAGCGAGCTGGAGTCGCGGCTGGGCGCCACGCTGGTCCTGCGCGGCAGCCGGCGCATCACGCCTACGGCTGCCGGCGCAGCGCTGGTGGAGCGTGCGCGGCGTCTGTTGCGCGACGCCGACGACGCGGTCGATGCCGTCCGGCGCCAAGCCGAAGGCCGGGTGGGCCGGGTGCGGCTGGGCACGTCGACCGGCGTGGTCGTCGATCTGCTGCCCCAGGTGCTCGAAGCCCTCGGGGAGCGCCATGCCGGCATCGACGTGGAGGTCAGCATCCTGGGCTCGGGCGAGGCGATGGCGAGGCTCGCGACGGGCACGCTGGACATCGGCCTGGTGGCCATGCCGCAGCCGCCCTCCCGCGATCTGGTCGTGACGCGATGGCGCAGCCAGCCGATGATGGCTTACGTGCCCCTGAAGTGGAAGACGCCCAGGCGCGCGACGCCGAAATGGCTGGCCGGGCAGCCGTTGATCTTCAACGACGCCACCACGCACATGTACCGACTCACCATGGAGTGGTTCGCGGCCGCGGGTGAAGCGCCGCGCGCGCGCATCGAGCTCAACTATGACGCCGCCATGCGCAGCCTCGTCGCCGCAGGCTACGGCGCGGCCGTCTTGCCGCTGCAGCCGTCGACGGACGGCGCATCGAGCGAGCGCATGCAGGTGCTCCCGCTGAGCCCCGCGCTCACGCGCCGGCTCGGCATCGCGCATCGGCCGCGCGCGCAGCTGGACGGCGCGACCGACAGCGTGCTTCAGATCCTGGCGCAGTTCAGCCAGGCCTGAAGACCGCCAGTCAGAACGCGCGCCCGACGATCGCCAGCACGAAGACGAGCACGCCGAGGCCCAGATTGAGCGCCACCAGCTTTCGGATGGTGCCCAGGTTTGCGGCCGCCACCGGCCACTCGCGCGCCGCGACCGCGCGTTGCAGGCGCGGATAGGGCGCGAAGCGCACATGCAGGAACAGGGCCATCATTACCAGGCCGAGCGTGAGCATCGCGTGCACGCTCGCATGCACGTGGGCGAAGCCGCCCGCCAGCCACACCAACAGGAACCCGCTGGCGAGCAGGACCCCGATGGCGATCGAGACACCGACAAAGAAGCGCGCGAGCGCGTCCGCCATGAAGGGCAGTCGCAGCGGCGGCTCCAGCGTCGCCACGGCGGCGGGTCGGACGGCGAAGTGCATCGCGGCCATCCCGCCGACCCAGAAGGCGGCGGCAAGAAGATGCAGGAAGAGGAGGGTGGCGGGGAGAATGGGCATGGCCAAGGGTAGACCAGAACGCGGTCTCGCGCCGCCGCCGGATCACCGCCGGGTCAGTCCAGCTTGATGCCGGCCGCCCTGACGACCCGCTGCGCCTTCGCGGTCTCCTCGGCCAGGAACGTGTCGAACTGCGCCGAAGGCATCGTGAAGGGCTCGGCGCCCAGCTTGTCGAGGCGCTCCTTGAGTTCCGCCGCGACCATGATCTTCGCCACCTCCGCCTGCAGGCGATCGACCACCGGCCGCGGCGTCTTCGCCGGCGCGAAGAGACCGACCCAGAACAGGTATTCGGAGCCGGGCACGCCCGCCTCGACCGTCGTGGGTGTCTGCGGCATCACGGCCGAGCGCTTGCCGGTGCCTACCGCGAGTGCCTTCAGGCGCCCATCCCTGATGAGCGGCAGCGCGGACACCATCGGCGCGAAGAACCAGTCGACCCGCCCGCCCATGACTTCCGTCATCGCCTCGGGCGTGCCGCGATAGGGCACGTGCTGGGCCTGCACACCGGCGGCGAGGCGGAACACCTCGGCGTTCATGTGGGTCGCCGATCCGTTGCCCGCCGACGCATAGTTGAAGCTTCCCGGCTTGGCCTTGGCCTGGGCGACCAGATCCCGCACGTCGGTGAACTTGCCGGGGGCCGTGACCAGCACGTTCGGCAGGCTCGCCAGCGGCGTCACGCCGGCGAAGTCCTTGAGCGTGTCGTAGTTGAGGTTCGGGTAGATCGAGGGATTGACCAGGTGGCCCGCGGAGTGCACGAGCAGCGTATAGCCGTCGGCGGGCGACTTGGCGACCTGCGACGCCCCCAGCGTGCCCCCGGCACCGGGCTTGTTGTCGACGAAGACGCTGGTGCCTAGCGCGGGCCCCAGCCGCTCGGCCACCAGGCGAGCGACGATGTCGGTGCCGCTGCCGGCGGTGAAGGGAACCACCAGGCGGATGGTCTGGCCGCGAGGCCACTCGCCTTGTTGCGCGTGGGCGCCCGCGAATGCGCACAAGCCCAGGGCGGCTGCGACGAGCCCGCGCCGGCCCGGAAGGAATGTCGTCATGTCTTTGTCTCCGTTGTAGTTCGTCGAGGTCGGGAATGAGGGATCAGCCCGGTGCTTTCGGCGCGGCGGGCGGGGGCGGTGCGTGCGGCATCACCAGCGCGACCATCGCCGGTCGATGGCCGCGGTTGACCAGCTGGCGCTTTTCGCCGGGCGCGAAGCGGCAGCTGTCATAGGGGCCCAGCACCTGTTCGTCACGTTTGCCGTCGAGTTCGCACACGACGGTCAACTGGCCCTCGAGCACCAGATAGAGCTTCTCCATCGGCGAGCCGTCGAGCGAGGTATGCCCGCCGGGAAGGATCTGGCTCACGCCCATCCACATCTGCACCGAGGGCCCGGCCTCCTTGCCCTGCAGGCGCAGGCAGTGCATGCCGAAATGGTTCGGCGCCTCGTAGGCGGGCGCCTGGTCGAAACGAGTGACGTGCATGGGGCGTACCTTGATCAGGGGCGAAGCACGACGCGGTCGGTGCTGCCCGACAGCACCAGGCGGTAGGCATCCAGGGCCTCGTCCAGCGTGAAGGCCCGCGCCACCGGAAAGGGCTTGAGGGTGCCGCGCTCGAAGCCCTCGCGCATCGCGTCGAGCTGCGAGGTGGATGCGATGCAGTCCATGGCGAGCGAATCGACCCCCACGAAGGTGTGCATGCCGCGATAGAACGCGAAGATGTCGAAGGGGACCGCGCGGTCGTGCGTGGAGATGAGGATCTGCGTCGCGCCCTTGGCCATCGACTTGTTCGCCGCCTCGAAGTAGGCGCTGCCGACCGTGTTGTAGGCGATGTCGACACCGCGCCCGTCCGTCAGCTCGCGCGCGCGCGCCGCCACGTCTTCCTTCGACGCGTCGATCACGTCGACCGGGCTGCTCGAGAAGCCTTCGTAAGGCCCGGCGCGCCGCCGGACCGCGATCACGCGGGCGCCACGCTGCGCCGCCAGCTGCACCGCCGCCTGGCCGACCTTGCCGTTGGCGCCGAGCACCAGCACGTTCTGGCCCGGCTGCGGCATCCCGCTGCGGCGGAAGCCTTCATAGGCGGTCACGAAGGGCACGCCGACGGCGCCGGCCTCGTCCATCGAAATACCGCGCGGCTTGTCGCGCAGGGCCCCGACGGGCAGCACGAGAAAGCGCGCGTGCGAGCCGTCCTGCTTGATGCCGATGTCGCCGCCCGATCCGTAGACCTCGCGCCCCAGCCATTCGCCCGGGCCGTCGATCACGACGCCCGCGAAATCGCGGCCTGGGGTGCGTGGCCAGACGGCCTGCGGCATGATGCCCAGCGCGGCCTTCACGTCGCTCGGGTTCACGGCCGCCGCGGCCACCCGGACGACAGCGAATCCCGGCCTGGCCGCCGGCTGCGACTGCGGTGGGGCTTCCAGCGTCAGCGAGGCGAGGTCCGCCGCCTTCTGGCGAACGCGCAGCGCGCGGGCGATGTTGTCGATGACTGGCGTGTCCATCTTCAGGCCCCCGCCAATCCGAGCAGTCCGCGCGCCTCTCGGGCGCTCGCCACCTCACCGCCCAGGCTCCGGATGATGTCGCGCGCCTTCGCCACGAGCTGCGCGTTGCTTTGCGCGAGCACGCCCTTCTCGAGATAGATGTTGTCTTCCATTCCGACGCGCACGTGGCCGCCCAGCAGCCACGCCTGCGCGACGATGGGGAACTCCATGCGGCCGATGCCGAAGGCGCTCCAGAAGGCGCCGCGCGGCAGCATGTCGCGGGCATACATGACGGTCTGCGGCGTCGGCATGAAGCCGTACTTCACGCCCAGCACCAGGGTCCACATTCCCGGTCCGGTGAGTGTGCCGTCCGCGATCAGGTCGAGCGCCATGTGGATGTCGCCCGAATCGAAGATCTCCAGCTCGGGCTTCACGCCGGCGTCGCGGATCACCTTCGCCATGCGGCGCACGTTCTTTGGCGTGTTGATCACCACGTCGGGTCCGGAATTCATGGTGTTGAGATCGAGCGAGCACACGTCCGGCTTGATCAGCGCGATGTGTTCGACGCGCTTCTCGGGCGGCAGCAGCGTGCTGCCCGGCGCGGCGACCCTCGGGTCGTCCTCGCTCGGTATGAAGCGCCCGCCCGGACCCGTGGTGAGGTTGATCACCAGTTCGCGATTGGCGCGCCGGATGCGGTCGACCACGTCGCGATAGAGCTCGACCTCCATCGAAGGCCGGCCGGTCGCGGGGTCGCGCACGTGGATGTGCACCTGGCCGGCGCCGGCCTCGGCCGCCGCGAGGCATTCGTCGGCTATCTGCGCCGGCGTGATCGGAAGGTGCGGTGTCTGGTCCGGCTTGACGAGGTTGCCGGTGACGGCGCAGGTGATCAGGGTCTTGCTGCTCACAGGTGCCTCCCGCCGTCGACGACGATGCGCGTGCCCGTCACGAAGCGAAGCGTGGTGGCCAGCGCCTCGATGGCGGCGGCGACGTCCTCGGGCGAACCGATGCGGCCCAGCGGCGTGGTGTTGGCCATCCTGGCCTTGAAATCGTCGCCGCGACCCGGCACGAAGGCCGATTCGACCGCGCCCGGCGACACCGACACGACGCGCACGGCCGGCGCCAGCGCCTTGGCCAGCGCATCGCCCACCACGTCCAGACCCGCCTTGGCGGCGACATAAGCGAGATTGCTGCCCACGCCGGTGAATCCGGCGATCGACGAGACGTTCACCACCAGCCCGTCGCCGCTGGCCTTGAGCAGGGGAGCGAAGGCGCGGATGGTCGCGAAGACGCCGCGGAAGTTGGCGCGCAGCAACTCGTCGATCAGTTCGTCGGTGAGCCCATCGAGATCGGCCGCGGGCACCGGCCGTGTGTGACCGGCGCTGTTGACCAGGATGTCGCAGCGGCCGTGCGTCGCGCGCACTTCGTCGGCGGCCCGCTGCAGGCTGGGTGTGTCGACGATGTCGGCGCGGATCGCGCAGTGCGGCTGGCCTTGCGCGGAAGGGAGCGCGGCGGCGCGTTCGGCGGCATCGGCGCCCTTGCGGTGCATCAGCACACAGGTGGCGCCCAGCGCGGCGAGGCGCTGTGCGCTCGCGTAGCCGATGGCGCCGAGGCCGCCGGCGATGACGGCAAGCTTGCCGTCGAGGCGGGATGTGGGATCGAAGCTCATGAGAGGTTTGGAAAGCGAGTCAATGAATCAGGAAGAAGAGCACCAGGCGCGCCCGGCGGTCCGGCCCCCTTGCGGGGGCTGCCGCGCGCCGGCTCCGCCGGACCGCCGGCAGCGCCCCCTGCAAGGGGGTAGGCGGCCACACGAAGTGGGCAAGCCTGGGGGTGTTCAAGGGATCGGCGGACGGGGAAACTTCATCTCGCCGGCTTCGAGCACGAAGTCGTGCTGCAGCGTCGCATGCTGTCCGCCGTGCTGCGGCTCGAAGCGGCCGATCAGCTTGCGGGTGACGCCGAACACGGGATCGCTTTCGAGGTTCTCGTCGTCATCCGCGAAGACCTGCGTGACGAGCACCTTGTGACCTGGCTTGCTGACCATGAAATGCAGGTGCGCCGGGCGGTTGGGGTGCCGCCGTTGCGCGCGCAGGAGCTCGCCGCACGGGCCGTCGACCGGCACCGGGTAACCAGCGGGGCGCACGGTGCGAAAGCGAAAGCGGCCTTCGGCATCGGTCTCGAAACGGCCGCGCAGGTTCATGTCTTCCTGCGCCGCATCCTGGTTCTCGTACAGGCCGACGGGCGAGGCCTGCCAGACATCGACGATCGCGCCCGCCAGCGGCTGCCCGGCGGCATTGCGCACGACACCCGTGACCTCCAGCGGCACGCCGGGCGTCTCGGAGCGGGCAATGCTTTCGCCGGGCTGGCAGAGCGGCGCATTCGCGCGCCAGAAGGGGCCCAGCAGGGCGGCGAGCGATTCGCCCTGCGGGTCCTGGTTGTTGAGCAGCGCCACCAGGGTCGACACGCCCAGCAGGTCGGCGGCCAGCACGACCTCGTTCTTCTTCTCGCCGCTGGCCTGGCCGATCGCCACCAGGAATTCGAGCGCGCGCTCGAACTCCTCCTCGCTCAGCTTCACCTCCATCACGAAGTCATGCAGGTGGCGGGTGAGGGCGGACATCAGCGTTCGAAGGCGCTCGTCGGGCGTGCGGGCCATGGCCTGGGTTGCGATCTGGAGCACGGATTCGGGGGTGGTGACGATATTCATGATGCGCGGTGGTTTATGCAAACGTTTGCAAATTATTCAATGAATCGGGCCAAACCGGAAATCAGGGAATCCCCTCGATTACCATGCCAAATAAGAAAGGTGCTTCTGTGGCACCACACCAATCGTTTGCATCCATGAGCCCTGTTCCGCCTTCCACCGTCACCATTCGCGACGTCGCGCAAGCCGCCGGCGTGCACGTGTCGACCGTCTCGCGCGCCCTCAATCCGGAAAAGCGCCGGCTCATCAGCGCCGAGGTGTTACGGGTGGTCGAAGAGGCGGCGCAACGGCTGGGCTACCGCGCCAACCGCGCGGCGTCGGCCTTGCGCACCGGCCGCACGCGGACCATCGGCGTGCTGGTGCCCGACATCACCAACGCGGTGTTCCCGCCGATCCTCCAGGGCATCGAAGCGAGCGCCGCCGCGCGCGGCTATTTCGTCTTCGTCGCCAACGTCGTGGATCACGCCCTCGCACGTCCCATCGTGGAGCGCATGCTGGCGCAGCAGGTGGACGGGCTTGTCATGGCCATCGCGACGCGGGACGACCCGCTGATCGATTTCATCGCCAGGGCCGGCATGCATGCGGTGCTGGTCAACCGCGCGGACGAGACCGGCCGCCTTCCGGCGGTGGTCAGCGACGACCGGCTGGCGATGAAGCTGGCCGTGGACCATCTGGTGGGCTACGGCCATCGGCGCATCGCGCACCTCGCCGGTCCGCAGAACATTCCGACGGGTGTCGGCCGGCGGCAGGGCGTCGAGCAGGCGCTGCGCGATCGCGGGCTCTCATTGGCGCGCGTCGTGGAGTGCGCGGGCTACACCCGCGAAGCCGGGCAGCAGGCGATGCGCCTGATGCTGGATGGCGGCGAACTGCCCGAGGCGATCGTCTGCTGCAACGACCTCGTCGCGCTCGGCGCCTACGACGTGCTGCGCGAGGCCGGGATCGCCGTTCCCCGGGAGATTTCCATCACCGGCCACAACGACATGCCGCTGGTCGACATGGTGAATCCCCCACTGACCACCATCCGCCTGCCGCATCGCGAGCTTGGCTGGCGCGCGGCCGAGATGCTGTTCGACGAGATCGAGGGCAAGGCGCTGTCGGCCTCGACCGTGGTGCTGCGTCCCGAACTGGTGGTGCGCGAGTCGACGCGCGACCTGAGCGTCGGCCTCGGGCGTTGACTCAGCGCGGCTTCTGGAAGCCGCCTTCGATCCACGCTTGCGCGCTCGCGGCGCTGAGCTTGAAGTCCGGCCGCACGCGCGCTTCGCCGAGCGTCGCGCCGAGTTCGTCCAGGGCCGTGAGCAGGCCATGCGGATTGTCTTCGTCGGGCACGATCTGCAGCGACACCCGCACGCGCTCCGAACCTGCGCCGAGGCTCACGCTCTTGTTGAGCCGCGCATGCAGCTGCTGCTCGTGCCGGCGCAAGACCTCGGAGGCGGTCTTGACCAGCGTATGGAAGGCCGGCGCGTCGAGCGGCTTCGGGTTCTTCTTGTCGCGGCCCATGGTCCAGGGTCCGACGAGGGCCGGCTCCGGGTCGCCCTGGCGCGTCATCGACACCGCCCAGCCGTCGTCGTCCTCGTTCTTGATCACGCGCGCGGTCCAGCGCTCGTCGCTCCAGAGAGTGGGTTGCTGGATCAGGTCTGTTTGTTCTGTCATGGAAGGTTCATCAAAAAATCGAAAGACCGGTGCGCGCCACGAACATCTCGAGCGCCTTCATGCCGAGCAACGAATTGCCGGTGGCGTCGAGCGCGGGCGACCAGACGCACAGCGTGAGCTTGTCGGGCACGACCGCGACGATGCCGCCGCCGACACCGCTCTTGCAGGGGAGTCCGATCGAGAAGGCCACGTCGCCGGCGGCGTCGTAGGTGCCGCAGGTCAGCATCAGCGCGTTGATCCGGCGCGCATGGCGCTCGGTGGTGATCTCGGCCTCGCCGCCGCGCGGGTGCGCGCCGTCCCGGCACAGAAAGCCGGCCGCGCGCGCCAGCTGGATGCAGTTCATGCGCAGCGCGCACTGGTGAAAGTAGACGTCGAGCACGGCTTCGACGCCGTTGTCGAGCTTGCCGAAGCTCTTCATGAAATTGGCCAGCGCGTAGTTGCGGTAGCCCGTTGCCGCCTCCGATGCCGCGACCTCGCCATCGAAGCCGATCGACTCGCCGCAGAGATCCGCCATGAGGGCGAGGATGTCGGCCTTGGCGTCGCCCCGGCTCAACAACCGATCGGCGACCGCGATGGCGCCCGCATTGATGAAGGGATTGCGCGGCTTGCCCTGTTCGTTTTCGAGCTGCACCAGCGAGTTGAAGGGGTTGCCCGAGGGCTCCCGGCCGATGCGGTCCCACAGGGCGTCGCCCATGTGCCGCATGGCCAGCGTCAGGGTGAAGAGCTTGGAGATGCTCTGGATCGAGAAGGGCGTCGCCGCGTCGCCCGTGCTGGCCTCCTGGCCCTGGCAGGTTCGCAGCGCGATGCCGAACTGCCGGGCGGGAACCCGCGCGAGCGCGGGGATGTAGCTGGCCACCGTCCCGCCAGTCCCCAGCAGGGGGCGGATCGCGGCATGGATGTCTTCGAGGACGGCCTGGAAATTCATGAAGCCCTACCCGGGCGACGGTTCACCAGCACGATCCCCAGCGCCACACCGGTGAGCGCCAGCACCAATTGCAAGGTGAGCCGCTCGGACAGCAGTGCGACGCCCAGGACCAGCGCAAAAAGAGGCGTCAGGAAGGTGAACGAAGAGATGCGCGTGGCCGGATAGTGACGCAACAGCCACATCCACGCCAGGTAGCTCGCGAAGGCGCCGATGACGGTCTGCAGCGCGATCGAGAGCCACGCGTAGCCCGAATACGAAAACCCCCAGCGCTCGCCGAGCAGCAGCGAGAGGACCGGGGCGACCACCGCGGTGACGGCCAGTTGATAGAAGAGCGTCTTCTCGGCGCTGGCAACGGCGAGGCGGGTGGTGCGCAGCGTCAGTGTCGTGAGCCCCCACAGCACGCCACCCGTGAGCGCCAGCGCATCGCCGTACAACTGGCGCGAGGTGCTGTGGCCGAAGCTCTCGCTGAAGGCCAGGACCACGCCGGCGAAGGCGATCGCCAGGCCGAGCCATTGCACGCCGCGCAGCCGCTCGGCCGGTACGAAGCGCGGCAGCAGCAGCGCGACCACGAAGGGTGCCGTATAGAGGAACACCGTGAGCCTCGAGGCCGATGTGTTCTGCAGGCCGATGTAGATGCAGGTGAACTCGCCGGCGAACAGCGCACCCGCGAGCAGGCCCCCGGGGAGCGTGCCGTCGCGTTCGAACAGCGGTATGCGGCGGCGCACGCACCAGAGCCACAGCAGGATCACGGCACCCACCATGCGGATGGACGCCTGCCAGAGCGGCGGCACTTCGGCGACCGTGGTCTTGATGAGGATCTGCTGCAGTCCCCAGAACGCGCAGCAGGCGAGAAGAAGGGAGGTGGCTCGGCTGTCGAGGTGGCTCTTTCGTTCGATCATTCTTGTCTTATGGCCTTGCGACGGCATACGGGGGCTTGTCCCGCGTGCCGATCATGAGTTCGGGAAGCACGAGCTCCACGTCGGGGACGGCGCGCGCCGCCTGCTCCAGTCGCTGCGAGAGCGCGCGCGAGGGCACGCAGCCCTGCAGGTAGACCCAGCGGCGCTGGATGATGACCCACACGCTGCCGCGCCGGCTGCCCGGCACGGCGGCCAGCGCGGCCTGCACCTTGGGCGCGAGTTGCCTGTCGTAGCGGTATGCGTTGCTGTCGGCGCATTTGCCCGCGAGCCAGCAGCTCGTGCCGCGTTCCAGCCGGCTGTGCATCTGGCTGCGTACCTCTTCGGGCGAGTAGAGCGGGCCCAAGGGTACCGGGCAGCCCGGCAGACCCGAGGCGACCTGGAAGAAGGGGTCGTCGAAGAAGTTCCGGCGCCCGCCGTCTTCGGCGCCGCGCGCGATCGGGACGACGATGATCCCCGCGACCAGCGTCGCGGTGCGGATTGGCATGCAGAGGCGCATCCGACGGGGTCCCATCCGGCGATCGTATCCGCGTCATGAGCACAATGGCCTCATGAACGACATACCCAGCATCGATGTGTCCGCACTGATCTCCGGCGATGCCACGGCGCGGCGCGCCGTCGCGCATCAGGTCGGCGCCGCGTGCCGCGAGGTCGGCTTCTTCGTGATCAGCGGCCACGGGGTACCTGTGGATCTGGTCGACGCGGCCTTCTCGGCGAGTGCACGCTTCTTCGCGCAACCCGTCCCGGCCAAGCGCGACATGGCCATCGAGCGGCTCGGCAGCAACCGCGGCTATGTCGGACTCGGCGTCGAGGCGCTTGACGAAAAGACGGGGGCAGACCACAAGGAGGCGCTGAATTTCATCTGGACCGATGGTCGGACGCGGCCCGACAACGTCTGGCCGGCGCTCCCCGGATTTCGCGACACGGTCCAGCGCTACTTCGACGCCGTGCTGGCGGTGGGCCGCAGCCTTCACACGGCCTTCGCGCTGGACCTCGGCCTGCCTTCCGATTTCTTCGAGGACAAGATCGATCGTCCCTTGGCGACGCTGCGCCTGTTGCACTACCCCGCGCCGGACCCGGCCCTGCCCGCGGAACCGATCGGTGCCGGCGCGCACACCGACTACGGCAACGTCACGTTGCTGGCGACAGACGGCGTCGCCGGGCTTCAGGTGCGGCGCCGCGACGGCGCCTGGGTCGACGTGCCCGCGACGCCGGGCGCCTTCATCTGCAACATCGGTGATTGCCTGATGCGCTGGACCCATGACATCTACGTCTCGACGCCGCATCGCGTGTTGAAGCCGGCAGCACAGCGCTACTCGATCGCGTTCTTCCTCGACCCGAATCCCGACGCGATCGTGAGCGCCATCGCGTCCTGCGTGCCCGCCGGCCAATCGCCGCGCTACGCGCCGATCACGGCCCATGACTATCTTCAGCAGCGATTCGCGTCGACCTACGCGCGCCCGAGCTGAGGGGTGGCCGCCGCGCGTCAGAGCGGATGCTCGGTGTAGAAGCGCCCACCGTGGAACAGCAGCGGCGAGGCTCCCGGCGTGTGCCCGCAGCGCTCGACCTCGCCGACGAAGATCACATGGTCGCCTTCGTCGTAGCGGCTGCGGTTGAAGCACTCGAAGCTGGCGGCCGCGCCGACCAGCACGGGTGCGCCGCCGAGGCCTTCGGTGAATTCGACGTCGGCCCAGCGGTCGACGTCCTTGGCCGCGAAGCGCTCGGCGAGCTTCTTCTGGCTCGCCGAGAGGATGTTGATGGCGTAGTGCGATCCGGTGCTGAGCGCGACCATCGAGGCCGCTCCACGCGCCAGGCTCCACAGCACCAGCGGCGGGTCGAGCGACGCCGAGTTGAAGGAGTTCGCCGTGAGACCGACCAGCGTCCCGTCCGCCGCGCGGGTCGTGACAATGGTGACGCCGGTGGCGAACATGCCGAGAGCGTCGCGGAATTCGTCACTCGAGAAAGTGGGCGGTTGTGCCTGGGCGGGAGCGGTCACGGGAAAGCGGGGAAGTGAGGGCCTATTCTGGCCGATTGGCCGGGAGGGCGCTGAGGGGGCGCTCTAGCCGAAGAACCAATACCCTACGCCGATTGCCGCGAGAACGCCCGCGAGTTCCGCCATCAGTGCACAGGCCACCGCGTGCCGGGCGCGCTGGATGCCGACCGCCCCGAAGTAGACCGCGAGCACGTAGAAGGTGGTCTCGGTGCTGCCCTGGATGGTGGCGGCGACCAGCGCGGGGAAGCTGTCCACGCCCTGGGTCTTCATCGTCTCGATCAGCATCGCCCGTGCGGCGCTGCCCGAGAAGGGCTTGACCAGTGCCGTGGGCAGCGCATCGACGAAGCGCGTATCCCATCCGGTAAGGCCAACGCCCCAGCGGATGGCGCCGAGGACCATGTCGAGCGCACCCGAGGCGCGCAGCACGCCCACCGCGCAGAGCATCGCGACGAGGTAGGGCAGCAGGTTCTTCGCCACGTCGAAACCCTCCTTTGCGCCCTCGATGAAGCATTCGTAGACCCTGACGCGGCGAATCGCGCCCGCCACCAGGAAGCCGGTGATCAATCCGAAGAGCGTGAGGTTGCCCAGCAGCGACGAGAGAGAGGCGAGGGCCACGGCCGACAGGGTCGAGAGCAGCGCCATGAAGCCGCCGAGCAGCAGCGCACCGGGGATGAGATAGGCCAGCACCACCGGGTCCCAGAGCCTCAGGCGCTGCATGAAGGCCACGGAGAGCAGGCCGACGAACGTCGAGGCGCTGGTCGCGAGCAGGATCGGCAGGAACACCAGCGTCGGATCGGCCGCGCCCTGCTGCGCGCGGTACATGAAGATCGTGACCGGCAGCAGCGTCAGCGAGGACGCATTGAGCACCAGGAACAGGATCTGCGCATTGCTGGCGGTGCTGGTGTTCGGATTGAGCGTCTGAAGTTCGCGCATCGCCTTGAGGCCGATGGGCGTCGCCGCGTTGTCAAGACCCAGTGCGTTGGCCGCGAAATTCAGCGTGATGAGGCCGAGCGCCGGGTGGCCGGCGGGCACCCCGGGCATGAGGTGGCGAAAGAGAGGGCCGAGCATCCGCGCGAGCCGCTCGACCATGCCGGCGGCCTCGGCGATGCGCAGGAAGCCGAGCCACAGCGTGAGCGTGCCGAACAGCAGCACCATGACCTCGACGGAGAGGCGCGCCATCGCGAACAGGCTCTCGACGAGCATGGCGAACACGGTCGCGTCGCCGCCGATGAGCCAACGGCCCAGCGCGGCTGCCGCAGCCACCAGAAAGAAACCAAGCCACAAGCCGTTGAGCACGCGTATCCCTTGCTGCCAATGCGCGCCGATCATAGGGGTCTGCACAGCGGCCAGGCGGGGAGGTACATTTCGGCACATGGGGCCGCTGGTGAAAACTCGGGTCTTGCTGGCGCTTTGCGCCTGTGTGCTGCTCGGCGGCTGCGCGAGGCTGCCGCCGCCGGCGCCGTCGGTGCCCACGCAGGCGATCACCGATGTCGCCCAGACGCGCCTGGCGCGTATCGCCGGCGCGGGCGCGCCGGCCGGCCAGCCCGGTCTTTCCGGCTTCCGCCTGCTGCCCGAGGCGCCGTTCGCCTTCGACGCGCGCATCGCACTGGCGCGCGCCTCGGAGAAGTCGCTCGACGTGCAGTACTACCTGATACGGAACGACGACGCCGGCCTGCTCTTCCTGCGCGAGTTGCGCGATGCGGCCGCGCGTGGCGTGCGCGTGCGCCTGCTGGTCGACGACCTCTACACCGCTGGCGAGGACGAGCTCTTCTCTGCGCTTGCCGCGCACCCGAATGTCGAGGTCCGGCTGTTCAACCCGCTGCCTTCGCGCGCGAACTCGCTCGCGGCCCGCATGCTGCTGTCGCTGTACGAATTCCGCCGGATCAACCATCGCATGCACAACAAGCTGGTGGTGGCCGACAACAGCTTCGCCATCTCGGGCGGCCGCAACATCGCCAACGAATATTTCATGCGTGACTCCGCCGCGAACTTCATCGACGTGGACGTGCTGTCGAGCGGCCCGATCGTGCGCGAGATGTCCGCCGCCTTCGACCGCTACTGGAACAGCGAGCAGGTGCGCCCGGTCGCCGACGTCGTCGCGCCTGCCATGTCCCCTGAGGCCGCGCGTCGCCGCTTCGACGAACTCGTCCGCGGCGCCGATCCCGAGGTGTCTCCGCGGCCCAGGGACGTGCTGGAGCGAACGGCCGTCGGGCGGCAGATCGAGTCAGGCGCCGTCGACATGAACTGGGCCGGGGCGCATCTCTTCTTCGACGATCCGGCCAAGCTGATGCGCAAGAGCGGCGAAGACGCCTATCGCGGCAGCGTGAGCGAAGGGGCGCTCAACACGTTGAACTCGGCGCATCAGGGGGTGATGATCGTCTCCCCGTATTTCATCCCGGGCGCGCGCGGCATGGCGATGCTGAAGGCGGCGAGATCGAAGGGCGGGAACATCACCGTCGTCACCAATTCGCTGGGCGCCACCGACGAGCCGCTGGTCTACGCCGGCTACGCCCGCTACCGCGCCGAGATGCTCAAGATCGGCGTGACGATTCGGGAGGTTGCCCCGGGGCTCAGCGACAGGTCCGGGCACTTCGGCGAGTTCGGCCGATCGGTCAGCCGCCTGCATGCCAAGCTCGCGGTGATCGACGACAGGCGCCTCTTCATCGGCTCGATGAATCTCGACTACCGCTCTGCCGCCGTCAACACCGAAATGGGCCTGGTCATCGACAGCCCGGAGATCGTCGCCGACTTCATGCGGCTCATCACCTGGGGCCGATCCAACCTCGCCTATCGCCTTCGTCTGGCGCCTGACGGCGAGCGGGTCCAATGGCTGGAATACAGCGAGTCCGGCGAGGACATCGTGCACGACGACGAGCCCGGCGGCTACCTCTGGCTTCGCTTCAAGAACTGGCTGCTGTCGCCGCTGGTGGAGGAGCAATTGCTCTAGCGGCTGTCCGACAATCGGGACGATGAATCTTCACCGCCGAGACCTCCATCGCGCCGCGCTCTGGCTCGCGCTCGACGGCTGGGCTGCGCCGATGCTCGGCTGCGCCCATGCCGCTGCGCGCTGGACTTCGAACCCCTTCACCCTGGGCGTGGCGAGCGGCCAGCCGCGCCCGGACAGCGTGGTGCTGTGGACGCGCCTGGCACCGGCTGCCGAAGACGAGGCGACCCGCGACGCCCGCCCCGCCTGCGTGGTGCGATATGAGATCTACGGCGACGCCGGACTGCGCACCCGCGTGGCGCAGGGCGAGGTGACCACAGACGCGTCGCGGGCCTTCAGCGTGCACGTGCACGCACAGGGGCTGGAGCCGCAACGCGACTATTGGTACCGCTTCACCTGCGGCGATGCCGTCAGCCCGGTCGGCCATGCGCGCACCGCGCCCGCGCCCGACGCGCAGGTACGGCGCCTGCGATTCGCGCTGGCATCGTGCCAGCACTATGAACAGGGCTTCTACGCGGCACACCGTGAGATCGCCGCGCGCGATCTGGACTTCGTGCTCTTCGTCGGCGACTACATCTACGAGGGCAGCAGCAACGCCCATGCCGTGCGCAAGCACGGCAGCCCGGTGCCGCGTACGCTGGACGGCTACCGCGAGCGCCATGCGCTCTACAAGCGCGACCTCGATCTGCAGGCTGCGCACACCGCGCATCCCTGGATATTGACCTGGGATGACCACGAGGTGGTCAACGACTATGCGGACGACCAGGACCCGGCCCATACCGATCCGGCCACCTTCCTGCGCCGCCGCGCCGCGGCCTACCGCGCCTACTTCGAGCACATGCCGCTCACCGTGCCGCCGCAAGGGTCATCGATGCGCATCCATGACCGGCATGCCTGGGGCCGCCTGGCCGAACTCTGGACGCTGGATTGCCGCCAGTACCGCAGCCATCACGCCTGCCCCGATTCCGGGCGCGTCGGCGGCGGAGGCCGCACGGTCACGGGTTGCGCCGAACTCGGCGACCCGCGCCGGACGATGCTCGGCGCCGAGCAGGAGCAGTGGCTCGCGCGGGGCCTGGCCGGCTCGCGCCGGCAATGGAATCTGCTGGGCCAGTCGACCCAGGTCAGTTCGAGCGCCTTCAACACGCCTGAGGGTCGGTCGGTCTGGACCGATGGCTGGGACGGCTATCCGGAGGCACGCCGCCGCATGCTGCAGGGCGCGAGCGACGCCGGCGTGAGCAACCTGGTGCTGCTCGGCGGCGATGTGCATCGCCATGTGGCGGCGGATCTGCGCGTCGTGCCGAACGATCCGGCTTCGCCGGTGATCGCCAGCGAGATCGTCGGCGGCTCGATCACCTCTCGCGGCGCGGACCTGGCCTCGATGGAGCGCATGCGGCGCGACAACCCCGACGTCATGCACGCGCGGGGCGACCAACGCGGGCATGCGCTCATCGAGGTCACGCCCGAGGCGATGCGATGCGAGTTCCGCGCGACCGCGCACCCAGTGGTCGCTGATGCGGCTTTCGAGACGCAGGCGCGCTTCGTTGTCGAGGCAGGCCGCGCCGGCGTGAGGGCGGCTTGACGGGCACCCGAAGCGCTGCTTCGGGTGCATGAGGCTCAGCCTTTGCCGCGCGCCGAACGCGGCGGCGCGTCGATCAGCAGCTCGGGCCTGAAACCTTCCTGCTCTCCTTTGCCCACGTATCCCAGCGGATTGGCGACGACACGGCAACCGTCCTTCACGTAGTCGAAGGCGTGATGAAGGTGGCCGTGCAGCCAAAGGTCCGCTGCCGGCAAGAGCTCGTCCAGCGAATTGCAGAAGCCGGCCGTGCCCGGTGTCAGGCCGTAGCGCGGATCGGCGCTCGCCAGCGTCGGCGCAAAGTGCGTGACGACGACTGTCGGGCCTTCGAAGCTTTCGGCCAGAGCTTGGCGCAGCCATGCCTGGCACGTCAGTGAGTGCTCTCTCAACTCCTCGGCGAGAAAGAGCTTTCCGGCCCGCATCGTGGCGGCCTTCTGCAAGTAGAAGTTGGCGGCGCGCATGGCCTTGCCCCGCTTCTTGAGGGCGTCTGCCAGGTTGTCGGTCGGCTCGACCAAGGCATCGAAGTCGGCCCAGAGCGTGGTGCCGACGAAGCGCACGCTGTCGATGACCAGCGTTTCCCGCTCCAGCCATTGAATGTCCAGCGCATCGCAGGTCTCGCGCAGGCGCGCGTGGACATCGTCGAAATCGGCGTTGTCGTATTCGTGATTGCCCGGGACATAGAGCACGCGCGCGGGCCAGCCGTGCCGCGGTGAAAAGCGGCTCAGGCCGAAATCGGGCTCCACGATGCGCGAACCTTGTTGGTAGGAGCCGATGTCGCCCGCGAGGACCAGGAGGTCAGCGCCGGGTGCGGGCCGGATCTGGAGGCGCGGGTGCACCTCAATATGGAGATCCGAGAGCAGCTGAAGCTTCATGAATGCAGTCCAGGTGTGTATGTCATGCAAAAAACGCATGATGTGGGGCTGGATGTATTGGGGAAAACCCTTAATCTAGTCTCATCAATACCAGCGCGGGAATGGCCGCGCAACATCATGCTCAGCTTCATTTCTCATTGGGTCCGTTTCTTCCGCCCGACCCTCGTGGCGACGCCTTCGAGCCCCGCCGCGGCCCTGATGGAAAGCGCCGATCGCAGCGCCGGCGTCGACGCCCATCATGCCCAGGAATTGCGCGCTGCCGCCAGCGCCTGGCTCAGCGTGGTGCGCTGAGCTCATCGCGCGTTCTGATCGGCGAACGCGGCGCTCGCTGATCGCAGCAGCGCCTGACGCAGCCATTCATGGGCATGGCTGTGGTGTGCCCGGCGATGCCAGACGGCGTCCACATGGACCAAGGGCTGGTCGAAGGGCAGCTCGCGTTGCACGAGTTGCTCGCCGAAGCCGGTCACGCTGATGAAATGTCGCGGCAGCACGGTCAGCAGGTCTGAGTTTGCGACCGTGCGCCCGGCGGTGAAGAACTGGTTCACCGTGATGAGGATTCGCCGCTCCCGCCCCATGGCGCCGAGGGTCTGGTCGATGAAGCCATAGGGCCGGCCGGAAAAGCTGACCAGCAGATGGTGGGCGGCGCAGAAGCTGTCCAGCGTCAGGGGCGCATCCGCCAGCGGATGCCCGCGCCGCATCACGCAGACGTACTGGCCGGCATAGAGCCGCTGCGTCTCGAAGGGCACGCCACTGCCCGACTGTCCCTGTGCCGCAAGGCTGGCGATCAGTGCCGGGAAATAACCGATCGCCATGTCGACTTCCTCGTTCTCCAGCATGCGCCGCGGGTCCCGCGTGGTCAGCGGCAGGATGCGCAGCGAGACCGCCGGCGCCTCCCTTTCCACGATCCGCACCAGGCCGGGAATGAGTTCGGCGGCGGTCGAGTCGGCCATGGCGAGCAGGAAGGTCGTGTCCGCGACCCCGGCATCGAATTCACCAGGCGCCAGGGTGTGCTGCAACTGCCGCAGTGCGTCGCGTACCGTGGGCCACAGAGCAAGGCCACGCGGCGTCGGTTCGACGCCGGCGCCCGAGCGGCGCACGAGTTCGTCGCCGAGCACCTCGCGCAAGCGGCGCAGCGCGTTGCTCACGGCGGGTTGCGTGATCGAGAGGTTCTTCGCGGCGCGCGTCAGATTGCGCTCTGCCATCACCTCGTCGAAGACGCGAAGCAGGTTCAGATCCAGTGTGCGGAAGTTGACGTCCATCATTGTGATGAATGATAAACATCAAGAAGATAAAGTAGCAAAGCACTAGGGTAACCCCTAATATCACCGCATCGGCTACCGCTACTCGTTCTTTTGGAGGAACGCATCATGACCAGTTTCGTACACGTTGACCAACCTACCAGCCATCCCGGCGTGACACGGGCTCAGGCTTTCGCAGAGCGCGTTCGCGCAGCCCGCAAGGCCGTGGACGGTGCCCGCGGCTTGGCAGCACTGCTGCTCGCTGCGATCGTCTCGTCCCTGCTGGTCGTCGCCGACAAGCTCATGTCGGCATTGAACGAAGAAGGGGGCCTTGTCGTCGCCTGGGTCGTGCTCTGGGCTGTGGCCTTTGTTTCGCTGGCATTCTTCGCCGAGAGCGCTCGCAGCTTTGCGGCCCGCGCCGTCGCTGCCGCCCGCGCCGCCTCGCGCCGCCATGCCGCCGCCCGCGCCGATGAGGAGTTCCTGGCCTACGCCAAGTTCGACCAGCGCATTCTTCGCGACCTGCAGGCGATTTCGACGCGCCAGGAAGCCTTCGAAGAGACCGCTGCGACTGCCCCCGCGGTTCATCAGGCGGCGCGCAGCGTCAGCCCCGCCAACTACTACTGATCGATCCCGGCGATTCGCCGGTCGGCTTGGCGCCGACATCAAAAAGCCGCCCTCGGGCGGCCTTTTGCGTTGTGGGGGCCGTCTGAATCAGGCCTCGAGGCGCTGCTCGATGACCGCCTTCGTCTCCGCCAATTCCTTGGGCAGACGATGCGCGAGCTGCTGGAACAGTTCGGTGTGCAGCTCGAGTTCCGCCTGCCACGACGCCTTGTCGGTGCGGGTGACCGTCTCGAATTGCGCAAGGCTGAACGCCAGGCCAGTCCAGTGCAGATCCTCGTAGCGCGGGCTGACGCCGAACGCGTGGTCGGCGCCTTCGGCCTTCTGCTCGATGCGGTCGATCATCCACTTCAGAACACGCATGTTCTCGCCGTAGCCGGGCCACACGAACTTGCCGTCCTCGCCCTTGCGGAACCAGTTGGTGGTGTAGATCTTCGGCAGGCGGGCGCCGGCGCTTTCCAGCTTCTTGCCCAGGTCCAGCCAGTGCTGGAAATAGTCGCTCATGTTGTAGCCCGCGAACGGAAGCATCGCGAACGGGTCGCGCCGCACCACGCCTTGCTGGCCGGCGGCGGCGGCAGTCGTCTCCGAGCCCATGGTCGCGGCCATGTAGACGCCCTCGACCCAGTTGCGCGCCTCGGTGACGAGCGGCACGGTGGTCGAGCGGCGGCCGCCGAAGATGAACGCGTCGATCGCGACACCCTTCGGGTCGTCCCAGGCGCTGTCGAGCGCCGGGTTGTTCGTCGCGGCGACAGTGAAGCGTGCGTTGGGATGCGCGGCCTTCGCGCCGGTCTCCTTGGCGATGGCCGGTGTCCAGTCCTTGCCCTGCCAGTCGATCGCGTGCGCGGGGGCCTCGCTCATGCCCTCCCACCAGACGTCGCCGTCGTCCGTCAGGGCGACATTCGTGAAGATCACGTCATGGTCGAGGCAGGCCATGCAGTTCGGGTTGGTCTGCAGATTGGTGCCGGGCGCGACACCGAAGTAGCCCGCCTCGGGATTGATCGCGTACAGCTTGCCGTCCGCGCCGGGCTTGATCCAGGCGATATCGTCGCCGATCGTGGTGACCTTCCAGCCTTCGAAACCGGCCGGCGGAATCAGCATTGCGAAGTTCGTCTTGCCGCAGGCGCTGGGGAACGCGGCCGCCACGTGGTACTTGCGGCCCTCGGGGTTCGTCACGCCGAGGATCAGCATGTGTTCCGCCAGCCAGCCTTCGTCGCGGCCCATGTTCGATGCGATGCGCAGTGCGAAGCACTTCTTGCCCAGCAGCGCATTGCCGCCGTAGCCCGAGCCGTAGCTCCAGATCTCGCGTGTCTCGGGGTAATGAACGATGTACTTGGTCTTGTTGCAGGGCCAGGCGACATCCGTCTGGCCCGGCTCCAGAGGGGCGCCCACCGTGTGCACGCAAGGCACGAAGTCGCCTTCCGCGCCGAGCACGTCGTAGACGGCCTTGCCCATGCGGGTCATGATCTTCATGTTGACCGCCACATAGGGACTGTCGGACAGTTCGATGCCGATGTGCGCGATCGGGGAGCCCAGCGGGCCCATGCTGAAGGGCACGACGTACATCGTGCGGCCCCTCATGCAGCCGTCGAACAGGGGCTGCAGCGTGGCGCGCATCTCCGCTGGTGCCATCCAGTTGTTGGTCGGCCCGGCATCGTCCTTCCTGGCGGAGCAGATGAACGTGCGGTCCTCGACACGAGCGACGTCGCTCGGATCGGAGTTCGCCAGGAAGGAGTTGGGCCGCTTGGCCGGATTGAGCCGCTTGAGGGTGCCGGCGTCGACCATCTGCTGGCAAAGGCGGCTGTATTCCTCGTCGCTGCCGTCGCACCAATGGACAGCCTCGGGCTTGCACAGTGCGGCCATGTCGGCCACCCAGGCAATCAGCTTTGCGTTCTTGACGTAAGAGGGCGCCGTTATGGCAAGGCCCTTCAGGGGTGCGTTCATCAATGTCTCCTAAGTTGCAAAAATCGTCTTTTCGAGCGGGACTCGACGCCGGTCACAGGCGAGGTCCGTTGGAAAAAACGTTTTCCGTCTCGGGAGGTGGATCGATGCGGCCCGCAGCGAGCAGGCCGACGGACCATCGGGCGGCGGCGCGGGCGGACAGCGCCACGAGCCCGACGCACCTTCAGGCCATGAAGACGGCGATGGACGCCAGAAGAAGCATCAGCACGCCGCCGACCAGCGGAAGCACCAGCGGCATGAGGTGGACGATCGACTCGACAGCGTCTTTTTCGACGAGCGCGTCGTGGCTGGGATCGGTGGAGACGGGGTGGGACATCGTGATTCCTTGGATTCGAAAAAAACTGACAAGTTAGAACCATTTTACCGATGGCCCCGCCCGTCGCGGTGTAGGAAGTTGCCCGCCCCTCAGTGTTGCTCGACGGCTTCGAATCCGGCTGCGTGAAGAGCATCCAGCACCGCCGAGAGATGTTCGCGCCCGCGGGTCTGCAGAACAAGCTCCACATCGACGTTCTGCGCCGCCAGCATCGTGAAGGCGCGCTGGTGGTGGACCTCGTCGACGTTGGCGCCCGCTTCCGCCACAGTCGCCGTGATCTGGGCCAATGAGCCCGGCACGTCGCGCGCGCTGACCCGCACGCGCGCCAGCCTTCCTGCCCTCACCATGCCCCGCTCGATGATCGCGGCCAGCAGCAGCGGGTCGATGTTTCCCCCCGAAAGCACCAGCCCGATGCGCTTTCCCCTGAAGCGGTCCGGGTGGCGTATGAGCGCGGCCAGCCCGGCGGCGCCCGCGCCCTCGACCAGTGTCTTTTCGATCTCCAGCAGCATCAGCACCGCCTGCTCGATGTCGCCTTCATCCACGAGCAGCAGGTCGTCGACCAGCGCCGAAATGATCTCGCGCGTCAGCACGCCCGGCGTCCCGACGGCGATGCCTTCCGCAATGGTGCTCTTGCCCTGCGCATGGTGCGTGCCCTGGACGGCGTTCACCATCGCCGGAAAGCGCGTGGTCTGGACGCCGATGATCTGGATGTCCGGCTTGCGCGCCCGCGCCGCGATTGCCATGCCCGCGATCAGCCCGCCGCCGCCGACGGACACCACCAGCACGTCGAGTTCGGGCATCGCGTCCAGCATCTCGAGCGCGACGGTGCCCTGCCCCGCGATGATGGCCTCATCGTCGTACGGGTGGACGAAGGTCAGGCCCTCGCGCTGCGCGAGTTCCAGCGCATGGGCGCGGGCCGCGTCGAGCGAGTCCCCGTAGAGCACCACCTCGGCCCCGAAGCCGCGCGTCCGTTCGATCTTCACGGCCGGCGTGAAGCGCGGCATCACGATCAACGCGCGCAGGCCCAGCCGCTGTGCGTGGTAGGCCACGCCTTGCGCGTGGTTGCCGGCCGACATCGCGATCACACCCCGCGTTCCTGCCTCCGCGAGATCCACCAGCTTGTTATAGGCCCCCCGTTCCTTGAACGAGGCGGTGAACTGCAGATTCTCGAATTTCAGGAAGACCTGCGCCCCCACGATCTCGGAAAGCGTGCGGGATTCCACACAGGGTGTGTCCAGAACCTGGCCCCTGAGGCGCGCGGCGGCGCGTTCGATATCGTCGATTCCAACCATCGGCGGATTGTGGAATGTATTTGCAACACAAGGGTTTTTACCGCCCCCGAGTCTTCCCCAACCCAAAACTCTGCGCTATGGTCCAGTCAGTTCGTGATGCTCCTATCTGGAGGTTGTCTGATGGTCAAGCGCTCCGGTGTCGATGTGGTGGCTGCCGCTGCGCGCGGCCACGCATTGCCGTCGCCCGGACTCAAGGAAGCACCCGTGCTCGAACTCATGTGTTCGCACTTCGTGCTCACGCTCGCGGCCAAGCAGGGCCCGCGCTTCAATGTCCGTCGCGACCTCAACGGCCTCCTGTCGCTCACCGGCCGGCACCTGGTCTGGCCGGCCCCCGTGCTGCAACGCCTGCGTGAATTCCTTGGCCGGCGCTGCGCGGGCAACGAGGTCTGGAAGGGTGTCGAGGGCTTCGACGGCCGCACGCTACTGGAACGCCATGGCGTCTGGCGCGGCCCTTACGAGGAAGGCACGCTCTTCTTCTACCTCGACGAATATGCCAAGGACCAGCCCAAGGACCTGCTCGCCGTGCTCTCGGTCACCCGCGACTGGCTGACCCATGCGCTGCGCAAGCAGTCCACCCTGGTCGAGAAGAACATCGACGCGCTCGCGGGCCTGCTGCAGCTGAACAAGGCCGAGCGCGCGCTGCTGCTCTACGGGACGCTGGCGCGCTACCAGCGCGACCTGCGCTCCCTGCTCGTCGAATTCAAGGTGAACAATGCCCCCGAGGCCTACGCCGCGATCGCCGAGGTCGCCGGCGTCAACGCCAGCGAAGTCGGCGAAGCGCTGCGCGCCGGCTCGCGGCTGGAACGCATCGGCCTCGTCGAGAACCTGATCTCCGAACACAACATCACCGATCTCGCCGACCTGATGAAGGTCAGCGAGAAGCTTCCGCCGGTGCTCATGCGCGAATACCGCGACCACAACGAACTGATGGCGGTCTTCACGCGACCCTCGGCCAAGAGCGCGCTGTCGGTGCACGATTTCTCCTTCGTCGATGACGACGCGCAGATGCTCATCACGCTGCTGCGCGCCGCCGTCTCGCGCAAGGAGCCCGGCGTCAACGTGCTGCTTTACGGCCCCCCCGGCACCGGCAAGACCGAACTCGCCAAGGTGGTCGCGCAGGCCGCCGGCCTCGAACTCTTCGAAGTCGAATACGCCGACCGCGACGGCAACTCGCTGTCGGGCCGCGACCGCTACCGCTCGCTGCAGATCGCACAGGTGTTCCTCAAGGGCAGCGCCCAGGCCGCGCTGCTGTTCGATGAAGTCGAGGACGTCTTTCCTCCGATCAGCACCGAGGCCGCCCAGATCATGGCGCGCGCGGAGCAGGTCCCGTCGCCGTCCACCGGCAGCGTCAGCGGCAAGGCCTGGGTCAACCAGATCCTCGAATCGAACGCCGTGCCGACGCTCTGGGTCACCAACCGCATCGAGCAGATCGACCCCGCGTTCCGACGCCGTTTCGCCTATCACCTCGAACTCAAGTCGCCTCCGCCCGGCGCGCGCGAGCAATTGGTGCGCAAGACGCTCCAAGGCGTCTCGGTCTCCGATGCCTTCACCGCCAAGCTCGCCGCCCGCAAGGGCCTCACCCCGGCGCAGATACGTACGGCCGTGCGCTTCGCGGAACTGGCGAGAACCGAAGGCACCTCGGTCGAGGGGCTGATCGAGCGCCAGCTGCGAAATGCCGACCTCGCCCTGGGCACCGTCGACGGCCTCGGCGCGCGGCGCAGCGTCACTTCCTATGACCTCGACATGCTCAATGTCGAGACCCGTTTCGAGATTCCCCGCATCGTCGAGGCGCTCAAGGCGCGCGGCCACGGCACCCTGTGCTTCTACGGCGCGCCCGGCACCGGCAAGACCGCGCTGGCCGAGCACATTGCCAAGGTCATCGGCAGGCCTCTCATCATCAAGCAGGCCAGCGATCTCATGAGCAAGTATGTCGGCGAGACCGAGCAGAACATGGCCGCGATGTTCAAGGAAGCCGAAGGCGAGAAGGCCGTGCTGCTGCTCGACGAGGCCGACAGCTTCCTGCAGGACCGCCGCGGCGCGCAACGCACCTACGAGGTGACCGAGGTCAACGAGATGCTGCAGGGCATGGAGCGCTTCGACGGCATCTTCGTCTGCACCACCAACCTGCTCGACCGGATCGATCAGGCCGCGCTGCGCCGCTTCACCTTCAAGATCAAGTTCATGCCGCTGACGGCAACGCAGCGCGAGCGCATGTTCATCACCGAGGCCCTGGCCGGCGACGAGCGCCTGATGACCAGCGACATCAGGCTTCGCCTCGCCAAGCTTCCCCAGCTTTGTCCGGGGGATTTCGCGGCGGTCAAGCGCCAAACGGATATCCTCGCCGTCGAATTCTCGGCCGCCGAGTTTCTCGACCAGCTCGACGCCGAGCACCGGATCAAGCCCGAAGTGCGCGAGTCCCGCGGCATGGGCTTCGTCCAATAGTACGAACGCAAGACAGTTGCGCCGGATGCCCGCGCGCTCAAGGGAGATCGTCGTCATGAAGCTTGTCTGCCGGACGGCCACGGCACGCGCAACTGTGCGCCTTGCCATGTTCGCGATCGTCGCCTCGCTGGCGGCCTGCGGAGGCGGAGGCGGGGGTGGCGGTGGAGGCGCCGCACCGAACAACGCCCCGGCGACGGCCACGGCCCTCGCGCAGTCTTCCACCTTCGCGGGCCAGTGCATCGCCCCGCGCTTCGGCGTCGACCCGGACACCGGGGCCGCCTTCCCCGACACGCAGGGATCGCTGGACACCGAAAAGAGCTGGCTGCGTTCGTGGATCGACGAGACCTATCTCTGGTTCGACGAAGTGCCGACCACCCTCGTCGCCGCGAACTACGCAACGCCCATTGCCTACTTCGACGTGCTCAAGACGCCCAAGCTCACGGCCAGTGGCCGGCCGAAGGACCGCTTCCACTTCACGCAGGACACGGCCCAATACCGCGCGCTGGCGCAAGGTGGAATCGCCTTGGGCTACGGGCTCCAGCTGGCCGTCCTGAGCCCGCAACCGCCGCGCGATGTTCGCGTGGCCTTCACCCATCCGGGCTCGCAGGCGGCGCAGGCCGCCATCCAGCGCGGCGAGAAGATCATCGGCATCGACGGCCTCGATGCCATCAACGGCACCGACGTTGCCGGGCTCAATGCCGGTCTCGCGCCCGCGCACGCGGGCGAGACGCACAGCTTCATGCTGCAGGCGCTCGACGGCAGCATCAGGACCGTGACGCTGACGGCCGGCAACATCGCCGAATCGCCCGTCCAGAACGTGAAGACGATCGCCACCGCGAGCGGGTCAGTCGGCTACATGCTCTTCAACGACCACCTCGAGACGGCAGAGTCGCAGCTGATCGCCGCCGTCAGCCAGCTCCAGGCCGCGGGCATCGCCGACCTGGTGATCGACATGCGCTACAACGGCGGCGGTTTGCTCGACGTGGCCAGCGAACTGGCCTCGATGGTCAGCGCACCGGCCGCCACGGACGGGGCGACCTTCGAGCGCCTGCAGTTCAACAGCAAGAACCCCTTCCACCTCACGGCCGCCCTGTCCACCGTGCCTTTCTACGCGACCTCGCGCGGCTTCTCCACGCCGGCGGGCCAGCCGCTGCCGAGGCTCGGCCTGTCGCGCGTCACTGTGCTCGCGGGGCCGGACACCTGCTCGGCGAGCGAGTCGGTCGTCAACGGCCTGCGGGGCGTGGGCGTCACGGTGAACCTGGTCGGCGGCACCACCTGCGGCAAGCCCTATGCCTTCTTTCCGCAGGACAACTGCGGCACCACCTATTTCGCGATCCAGATGCAGGGCGTGAACCAGCAGGGCTTCGGCGACTACGGTGACGGTTTCCCGCCCACTTGCGTGGTGGCCGACGATTTCGCACACGGGCTCGGCGACCCGGCGGAAGCGCGACTCGCGGCGGCGCTGAGCTTGCGCGACACGGGGGCCTGCCCCGTGGTGGCGACGAGCAAGACGGAGGTCACGCGGCAGAAGTCGGAGGCCGCCGGCATCGGCTACTTGCTGCGTTCGCCATCGCGTGAAAACCGCATCGTGCAGCGGCCCGGTGCGGCCTTGCACTGATCGCTGAGTCGGCAAGTGCGCGGCAAGCATCCCGCGCAAGCCTCGCCCCGTTGCGCGTCAGATTCCGTTGCAGAGGTGAAACGGATTCTGACAAGCGATGACGCGCGTGAAGAGGCTTGATGAATTCCGCCCCGGCCTTCTGGCTTCAGCCTTTCGCAGTCAGTCTGAGATCTTGGCGCGCTCGGCAATGAGGAGCGATGGATGCACGCGGGGAGTCTCCTGATTGATGTGCCGTCTTCTTGACGATTGTCTATTGAGCATCCCAAACCCGTACCCGGGCCAGGCGTTCGCGAAGAAACGACTATGCGCTACAAGGTGAACGGCAGCGCCAAGATGACCGACACGTCATTGGTGCGAGCTCACGGCGTTATCGGACGCCGTGCGGTGAGCCCGCTATTCCGCTATT
>NZ_JBFTPS010000028.1:0-91797 GCF_056398605.1 Variovorax sp. 01T432 | reverse complement strand
GTCCGGCGCTGCTCGTCTTGAGCGGAGCCTTCGATTATGACACGGTTTTTAAACCCCATCAACTTCGAACCGCTAACTTTTTTGACCTCGCCTGCCACTTCCTCAAGAAGCAACGCCGGGGCCGTTTTCAGCGGAGCCTTCGATTATGCCTGGTTTTTTTAACGCCAGTCAATGATCGCCGACTTTTTCTCGGCTCCATCAGGCCTTCCTGCGGTCGACCTGACAGCGGATTCGCTTTCGCTCCTCCAGCCGAGCCGACGAGTATATGACAACTTCGCGCTCTTTGGCCGCAATCGCGCCCACGGGACGCTGCGCTCCGATAATTCGCACCACATGGCACTCATCACACTTCTCGACGCGCAACTCGCGTTCGGTCACGTCCCGCTGCTCGACCACGCGGACTTCTCCCTCCTCGAATCGGAGCGCATCGGCCTGATTGGCCGCAATGGCGCCGGAAAGTCTTCCCTTCTCAAGATCTTGGGCGGCCTCGAAAAGCCCGATGACGGCACCCTGCAGGTCCAGCAAGGGCTGCGAATCACCTATGTCGCGCAAGAGCCGGTGCTTGACATGGATGCGGACGTATTTACCGCAGCCAGCGCGGGACTGGCGGGAGTGATCGCGATCCGTGACCAGTACCTTTCGGGAGCCGCAGGGGTGGACCTTGACGCGCTCCAATCCCAGATCGAGGCCTTCGACGCCTGGAACTGGGAGCAACGCGTCGACGAAACGCTGCATCGCCTGCATCTGGACGGCAGCGCACGAGTCGGAGACCTCTCCGGCGGCACCCGCAAGCGCGTAGCTCTCGCCCAAGCGCTGGTGGCGGCGCCCAATGTCTTGCTGCTCGACGAGCCCACCAATCACCTCGACCTCGACTCAATCGAGTGGCTGGAGCAGCTTCTTATCGACTTCAAGGGAAGCGTGGTCACCATCACGCACGACCGGAGCTTTCTGAACCGCGTGGCCACGCGCATCGTGGAGCTCGACCGAGGCAAGCTGAGTTCGTACCCGGGCAATTTCGAGCAGTACCTGATTCAGAAGGAAGAACAGCTCGCTCAGGAAGCGGTGATCAATGCCAAGGCGGACAAGCTGCTCGCCCAGGAGGAAGTTTGGATTCGCAAGGGCGTGGAAGCCCGTCGAACACGCAGTCAAAGCCGCATCAGCCGACTCGAGGCGCTGCGCTCGAGCCGCTCGTCAAGGCGAGAGGTGCTCGGAAGCGTCAACATGGATGTCGCCTCCGGCCAGGCCAGCGGCAAGATCGTGGCCGAACTGACCGATGCTTCCAAGTCCTTCGGCGAGAAAGCCGTCATTCGCGGCTTCACCGGGACCATTCTGCGCGGTGACAAGGTCGGTCTGATCGGCCCCAACGGCGCCGGCAAGACGACGCTGCTGAAGCTTATCCTCGGCGAGCTCGAACCCGACAGCGGCAAGATCCGCCGCGGTGCCAATCTGCAGGTCGCGTACTTCGACCAGATGCGAAACGCGCTGAATCTGGACTCCACCCTGGAAGACTTCATCAGTCCCGGCAGCGAATGGATCGAGATCGGCAACCAGCGCAAGCACGTCAAGAGCTACCTCGCCGATTTCCTCTTCTCCCCTGCTCGCGCACATTCGCCGGTTCGCTCGCTGAGCGGCGGGGAACGCAATCGGCTGCTGCTCGCACGCCTGTTCGCACGACCTGCCAATGTGCTGGTGCTTGACGAGCCGACCAACGACCTCGACATCGACACACTCGAACTCCTCGAAGACTTGCTGCAGAACTATGACGGCACCGTCTTCCTCGTGAGCCACGATCGGACCTTCCTCGACAACGTCGTCACGAGCACGATCGCCTTCGAGGGCGACGGTCGCTGGCGCGAGTACGAAGGCAGCGTGCAGGATTGGCTGATCCAGTCGAAACGCGCGCGCGAGTTCGCCGAACAGCGCGCGGCCGCTTCGCCGCCGGCCGCACCGCCTGCTCCCGCGCCTGCCCCGGCACGCGACACCGCCAGCCGGGCCGCTCCCCGCAAGAAGCTCAGCTATAAGGAACAACGCGAACTGGAAACGCTGCCCGCCCGGATCGCAGCGCTGGAGGAAGAGCAGAAGCGCATCACCGAGATGCTCGAACTCGATGGCGGCGCCATCTATGCCAACGAGGCGTCCCGCGCGGCCGAACTCGGGGAACGTCACGCCCGCATCGATGACGAATTACTGGCCGCGCTCGAACGTTGGGAAGAACTCGGCGCGGCGCGCACCGCCTGACGGCGCATTTGTCCGACGCCCGGCAGGCCCGGGCTGCGCTATATATGCGGCTCCTTGGGCTCAACGGGCGCTGAATGCAGTCACCTTCTTCTCTCAGGCGGATTGCCGTCGCGTCGGGTCGCTGGTGCCTTGCAGCCAGCCTCTTCGTGCTTCTTTCGGCCTGCGCCCAACTCCCCCAGGATGTGCAGCGGCCGGTTTCCCACGCGCTGGCGTCCCCGGCCGGCACGCCACTGGCGGCGCTGGTACAGCAACGCCGCGAGGCTTCAGCCGCTCGCTTCGACTCCGGTTTCATGCTGCTCGCCGGACCACAACCGGCCTACGGCAGCAGGCTTGCCCTGGTGGAGGGCGCGCAGAAAACACTCGACCTCCAGTACTACTCAATTCACGCCGACGCAAGCACCGCCCGCCTCCTCACCGGCGTGCGTGATGCGGCCCGCCGCGGCGTGCGCGTCCGTATCCTGCTCGATGATCTCCACAGTACCGGGCGCGACGCGCTCGTGATGCGGCTCGCCTTCGAGCCCAACATCGAGATGCGGATGTTCAATCCGCTGGCCGGCGCGCGCGCATCGACATTGAGCCGGCTCTTCAGCTCTCTCGACGACGCCTCTCGAATCCAGCAGCGCATGCATAACAAGCTGTTCATCGCCGACAACGTACTGGCCGTCGCGGGCGGACGCAATCTGGGTGACGCCTATTTCGGCAATGCAGAAGGCGCCAACTTCATCGACCTCGATGTCCTCGCGGCGGGGCCGATAGTCCAGGACTTGTCGCGCAGCTTCGACGCCTACTGGAACAACGAACGCGCCTACCCGGTGCAGTCCCTTGTCTCCGGTGAGGAGCTCGACAAGATCCGTGCGGGCGTACGTGCCGACGACGCGGCCGAGCGCGAACGCCAGGGCGCCGCCGGAGCGGAAACACCGCCGCCCACTGGTGCTGCTCCCACACCGAAGCCGGCCGACGCGCCGACCCCCGAACAACGCACACGCGCCTGGGACGAAAAGCCTCTGGATCTGGCCAGCGCCGCCTTCGTCTGGGCGCCCGCCGTCGTCCTGGCCGACAAGCCCGGCAAGATCCCCGCCGATTCCGCGAGCCCTGACGCGGGCGCCGGTACGGCAACCGGCCTGGTCGTCTCGCAGCCATCCGGGAGATCGCCCGACAGCCGAGCGAGCAATTCGCTCGGCACCGCGGCCGACGCCGTGGCCGGCGGAGAGACACTGGTCGAAGGGCTGCTGCAGTTGATCGGCCAGGCCCAGCGCGACCTGCTGATCATCTCCCCCTATTTCGTGCCCGGACCCGACATGACTCGGGCTTTCGCGTCAGCGCGCTCGCGCGGCGTGAGGATCCGCGTATTGACGAACTCTCTCGCTTCCAACGACGCCCCCGTCGCCCATGTGGGCTATGCACGCCACCGCGAAGAACTGCTGGCCATGGGCGTCGAACTGTACGAACTGCGCAGCGAGCAGGCGGGTCTGCGCAGCGCGTTCGCCGCGTTCGCCGCGTCCGGCGCGTCCGGCGCGTCCGGCAGCAATATCTCCGGCAAGTCGCGCTCGATGCTGCATTCGAAGGTCCTGGTGATGGACGGCCGGCTGCTGGTGGTCGGATCGATGAATCTCGATCTCCGGTCGCAGTTGCAGAACACCGAGATCGCGCTCCTGATCCGCAGCGACGCCCTCTCGGGCACGGCCGCGGCCCAGATCGACAGCGCACTGCGCAATGGCGCATGGCATGTGGAGCTGGCGGAAGGCCACCTGGTCTGGCGCGCGCCGGAAGGCAGCCATCTGAAGGACGCCACCTCGGAACCCGACACCAGCGCAGGACTGCGACTGCTGCTCAAGCTGTTCGGCGCTCTCGCGCCCGATGAAATGCTCTGAGCGTCGACACCGCGCTCAGCCCGGCAACAATCTCTCCTGAGCGATCACCAGCAGGCCGTCCATGATCAATCCGTCCACCAGTTCGAAGTTGCCGTTCATGCTGGGTGCCATCTTCCATCCGGCCCCGCCGGTCATGAAGCAGGCTGGTTCGGCCCGACAGTGCGCCCGCAGGTGCTGGACCATGCGCTCGACCGCCCCCGCGATGGCGTAGGTACCGCCGCTGGTCAGGGCATCGCTGGTGTTGGTCGGAAACTCGCGGACCTCTCCGGTGGGCACATGCAGCCCTGCGGTACCCGATTCGAGTGCGCGCAGCATGATCCCATGTCCCGGCAGGATCAGCCCCCCCAGGAACTTGCCGTTCGCATCCACCGCCTCGACCGTCACGGCCGTGCCGATCATCACGACCACCATCGGCCGCGCAGGTCCCTGCGATAGCATGCGGTGGCGCGCGCCGATCATCGCGACCCAGCGGTCGGCGCCCAGGCGGGTCGGATGGTCGTAGCCGTTGACGATGCCAGCCTCCGCGGCGCTGGAGACCACCCAGCGCGGCGAGCAATCGAAGCGCTCCACCACCTGTTCCTCGGCACGTCGGCGCACCGCGTCGCCGGCCACCGCACATCCGAGCATGGAGTCTGGTGAGGGCAGATCGGCCCACGGCCCTTCGGCGAGCCGCTCGATGTGGTCCAGGAACTCCGCTCCGTGTGCCAGCAGCGCCGCGCCCGGTCGCGCAGCCTCGAAGAGAGACCACTTGAGCCGGGTGTTGCCGATGTCGATCGCGAGGAATGCCATGCGCGGGATTATTGCGAGTTGTGCTTAGGAGCGCTTTCACACGCGGCCACAGCCTACGCCTGCCGGTCACGATGCGGCGATAAAGTGCCTTTTCCATCCACCGAGGCGCAAGGAGTACACCATGGGTTTGCTGAGTTTCATCAAGGAAGCAGGAGAGAAACTGTTCGGCGGCTCGTCCGCCCAGGCGGCAGAGCCCGATGCGGACAAGGCCGCCGCTGCCGCCATCAAGGCCTACATCGAGACCCAGAACCTCGGCCTGACCGCGTTGGAAGTGAGCTACGTGGCCGCCACCGGCACGGTGACTCTCTCCGGCGGCGCGCCTTCACTGGAGGCGAGCGAGAAGGCCTCGCTCGCCGCCGGTAATGTGGCCAACGTGACCCAGGTCGACAACAGGCTCAGCGCTCCCGCCGCCGATGCGGCGCAGTATCACGACGTGGTTCGGGGCGACACCCTGTCGGCGATCGCGAAGAAGTACTACGGCGATGCCAACAAGTACAACCAGATCTTCGAGGCCAACAAGCCGATGCTGAGCAATCCGGACAAGATCTACCCCGGCCAGAAGCTGCGCATTCCGCCGGCCAGGTAACGACTCAGTTCTGCTTCCAGGGCAGGCCGCGCAGCCGCCAGCCTCCCTTGCGCCCGCGGTGCCCTTCTTCGTCGCCGTCGCCCTCGAAGCCTTCCAGGATGTTGTAGGCCTCCACCCCGAGTTCGGTCGCCCGACGGGCCGCCGCGATCGAGCGTACGCCGCTGCGGCACAGCAGCACGGCCTTCTTCCCTGCCGGCACGGCGGCCCGGAGACCCTCGTCGAAGCCTGTATTCAGCGCCATGCCCGGCCACTGCTTCCACGCCAGGCCCACCGCCCCAGGCACGTAGCCAACCCATTCACGTTCGGCGTCGCTGCGCACGTCGACCAACACAGCTTCGCCGCTGGCGACCCATTGCGCGGCTTGCTCGGGCGTCACGTCGCCGGCATAGCCGACGGCTGGCCGGGGCCCGGTCAGGCCGGATGATTCGGCGACGGGTGCGTTTCGCGCCGAAAAGGCCTTCGATTCCGCTGTGCTCATGTGCTTGTTCCTCTGTGATGGGGCTGCTGCAGGTCGCGCGGGCGCGACATCCATGATTCTTCCCCAGTTTCCGATCACCCTGGACGCGAGGAAGTCTCACCTTACACGTCCATAATTCCATCCCCACACCATCCAATCAGATGGTGTTAGGATGGCAGCATGCAATCTCCCCCACTTCCCGCCGTTCGCCCGAAGGCGCCCGATGCAGAAAAGATCACCATCAACCTCGGTTTCGTCGACCTTGGTCACATCGACCTGCTGGTCGCCGAGGGTTTCTATTCGAATCGCACGGACTTCATCCGCACCGCGATCCGCAATCAGCTTTCCGCACACGGCGACGCGCTGAAGCAGGTGGTTGCCCGCAAGATGCTGGTGCTCGGGCTGCAGCAATTCAGCGCCGCCGACCTCCATGTCGTCCGTCTCGCCGGCGAGAAACTTGAAATCCGCGTGCTCGGTCTCGCGAGCATCGCGCCGGACGTGACGCCGGAACTCGCGCTCGAAACCATAGGTTCGATCACCGTCCTCGGCGCATTGCACGCCAGCCCCGCAGTCAAGGCCGCCCTGGCCGACCGATTGCATTAAAAACCAACCGCGAGCTCCCCATGAATCACCTCTTCCAGCGACTGATGCGCAAGGCCACCGAACTCACTCGCAGCGCAAGCCTGCAGGAGGCGACCCGCGCCATTCAACGGGCGCTGGGCGGCGAGATGCCGAAGGCACCGGAGCACCCTTTTCACCCCGATGCTGCGCCCCCTCGCGCGGCCAACGAGGACACGCTGGTGGTCGACGTCGCGGCTCGTTTCGTCGAGCCGCAGCCGGTCGAGGCCGAGGCGCCGCCGGTCGAAGCCGAGATCGGCACCGAACAGTGGATCGACGGCGTCTTCGCCCACGATCACCGCTCCATCGCCTACAAGCTCTTCGTGCCCGCAAAGGGTGCGGGCACCCCGCGCCCGCTGCTCCTCATGCTGCATGGCTGCACCCAGAACCCGGAGGACTTCGCTGCAGGCACGCAAATGAACCGCCTCGCACGCGAGCAGGGCTTCCTGGTCCTCTACCCGGCGCAGACGCAGCATGCCAATTCCTCGAAGTGCTGGAACTGGTTCAAGGCTCAACACCAGCAACGGGGCCGCGGCGAACCGGCCTTGCTGGCGGCGCTGACGCAATTCGTCATGGCCGAGCAATCGGCCGACCTCGCCCGCGTGTACGTCGCCGGCCTGTCGGCCGGGGGCGCGATGGCGGACATCCTCGGGCGCAGCTACCCCGACCTCTTTGCCGCCGTGGGCGTCCACTCGGGCCTCCCCAGCGGTGCCGCGAGCGACCTGATGTCGGCCCTCTCCGCGATGAAGCGGGGCGGCACGCCACAGGCGACAGCGCAGACCGTGCCGGCCATCGTCTTCCATGGCGAGGCGGATACCACCGTTCACGCGCGCAACGGCGAGCAGGTCGCCGCGGCTGCGCTCGCAGGGCAGCCCGGCTCCGCTGCGCAGCCGCACGTGGCCAGCGGCCAGTCGGCGCACGGCCGCTCCTTCACACGCCGCATCTACACCGACGCCGACGGCCGGCCGACGGTGGAGCACTGGCTGCTGCACGGCGCCGGCCATGCCTGGGCGGGTGGCAGCCCTCAAGGCTCCTTCACGGACCCGACCGGGCCTGACGCGAGCGCCGAGATGCTGCGATTCTTCCTGGCCCACTCGAATCCCCCGGGCGCCGGCGGTCACTGAGGCGCGGTCCGGACTTCTTGCCGGGTCCGTGCGCCCACGCGCCGAAGCGATGCCGGCGCGATCCTTCGAGCGCTTTTGCAATCGAGCGGCCAGCGCGGAGCACGCTTCGCGCGTTAAGGCTGCAGAGACAGGAAGAAGGACCGATCGATGAACCTCCCCATCCTTGCAACATGCCGCCGCGCCGCAGGCTGGCTGCTCGGTGTCGCACTGCTCGTCGCGGGCACGTCGGCGGGCGCCCAGACAGATCCTCCTGGACGCGTCGCCAGCCTCAACTTCCATCAGGGCACGGTGAGCTTCTCGCCCGCCGGCGACGACAGCTGGTATGACGCCGTTCCCAACCGTCCGCTCACCACCGGCGACCGCCTCTGGACCGACGCCAATGCGCGCGCCGAGCTCCATGTCGGCTCCGCAGCCGTGCGCCTGGACGACCGGACCGAGCTCGACCTGTCCGAACTGGACGACGACACGGCACGCCTCACCAGCATGCAGGGCAGTCTGCAGGTGCGGGTGCGCGACGACCTCTCCGGACAGCGTTTCGAGATCGACACAGGCAACCTCGCGGCTGTGATCGAGGCGCCGGGCGAATACCGCATCGATGTCGACCCAGACTCCGGCACCACTCGCGTCGCGGTGGCCTCGGGCGCCGTCACGCTCTACGGTGAGAGCGGGGAATCCGCGGGCCTCGGTGCGCACCAGCAACTCACCGTGTCGGGCCGCAATCTCGAAGAGGCGAACGGCGCGGCCACACGGTCCAGCGGCGCCTTCGACGCCTGGGTGGCGGAGCGCGACCGCCTCGAAGACCAGTCCGTCTCGGCGCGCTATGTCCCGCGCGACGTGATCGGCTACCAGCAGCTCGACAACTACGGCGACTGGCAGAACGACCCGAACTACGGAAGCGTCTGGTACCCGCGCGACGTGGATGTCGACTGGGCGCCTTATCAAGACGGCCAGTGGGTGGACGTCGCCCCCTGGGGCTGGACCTGGATCGATGCCGCGCCCTGGGGTTTCGCGCCCTCGCACTACGGTCGCTGGGCGCACATCGGGCCCCGCTGGGGCTGGGTACCGGGCCGACCGGGCAGGCGGCCCGTCTATGCACCCGCACTGGTCGGCTTCATAGGTGGGGTCGGCGCCAATGCGGCCCTTCCGATCGGCGGAGGCCGCAGCGGCGTGGGTTGGTTCCCGCTCGCCCCGGGCGAGGCCTGGCGGCCCGGTTACCGGACGAGCCAGCGCTATATCGACGAAGCCAACCGTTCGGCCTTGAATCGGCAGAACAGCGCGCGCGCGGCCGAGTTCACACACCGCGCGACGCCCGGCGCCGTCACGATCGTGCCCGTGGAGAACTTCGGCCGAGGGCCGATCAGCCGTCGCGATGCCGTGCGCCTGCCGAACGACCGGATGGCACGCGTGCCGGTCGGAAGCGCGGCGCCGGTCCCGCTGCGCATCGACCGGGGGTTCAGCGGGAATGGCCGACCGTCCGCCGCCCCGCCGGCTGCATCGGCGGCGAGGCCGCAGCCCTTGCCGATGCAGCGCCCCCCGCAGAACCCACAGGCCCAGCAGCAACTCATGGAACAGGCACAGCAACGCGAAGTCCTGCGCCAGCAGCAGATGCAGGGGCGAGGCCAGACGCCCTTCGAACAGCGGCGGCAGCAGGTACAGCAGGCACAGCAGGCACAGCAAGCTCAACAGATGCAGCAGCGCGAGGCGATGCGGCAGCAGCAGGAAGCGCAGCGCGAGGCGATGCGGCAGCAGCAGGAAGCGCAGCGCGCGGCGCAGCGGGCGCAGATTCAGATGCAACGGCAGGAGCAACAACAGCAACAGCAGGCCGCCCGCCAACAGCAGGAGATGCAGCAGCGCGCGGCACAGGCGCAGATGCAGATGCAGCAACAAAATGCGGCACGTCAGGCGCAAGAGGTCCAACAACAACGTGCGGCCCAGCAGCGCCAGCAGCTGCAGCAGCGCGGCGGGCGAGATTTCCCCGGCGCAGGCGATCGCCCGGATCGTCCCTGAGCTCGCGCGGCGGCAAGTTCCTGGTCCGGCTAAAGTCGGCGCCAAGGAGCTTCCCATGCGCACCTTCGACTTCGACCTCTTTGTCATCGGCGGCGGCAGCGGCGGCGTGCGTGCCGCACGCATGTCGTCCCAACGCGGCGCCCGCGTGGCCGTTGCGGAATGCGCCGAACTCGGCGGCACCTGCGTCAACGTCGGCTGCATTCCGAAAAAGCTCTACAGCTACGCCGCCGGCTATGGCGAGTCCTTCGAGGAAGCGGCGGGTTTCGGCTGGCAACTCGGCGGCAAGCCGCGCTTCGATTGGCAGAAGCTCAAGGCGAACCGGGCGCGCGAAATCACGCGGCTCAACGGCATCTACGGCAGTCTGCTCGAAGGCGCGGGCGTCCGGATCATCCAGGGCTGGGCCCAACTGGCGGACGCCCATACCGTCCAGGTCGGCGACAAGCGGTACACGGCGCAACACATTCTTGTCGCGACCGGCGGCATGCCCTACGTGCCCGAGGTTCCGGGCCGCGAGCACGTCGTGGTCTCCGACGCCATGTTCGACCTCGACCCCTTTCCGGAGCGCCTGCTGGTGGTCGGCGGGGGCTACATCGCCTGCGAACTCGCCTCCATCTTCAGTGGCCTGGGTGCCAAGGTCACACAGCTGCTGCGCACCGCCCATCTGCTGAATGGCTTCGACGAAGACGTGCGCCAGTTCCTCGCCAAGGAGATGACGCGCACCGGCATCGACATCCGCTACAACACCGAGATCGACATGATCACGCGCCTGGACAGCGGCCTGTGCGCGATGCTCTCGCGGGGTCAGCGTATCGAGGCCGACACCATCCTCTACGCGACCGGCCGCATGCCCAACACCCAGGGCATGGGCCTCGAGGCGGCGGGCGTCGAGTTGAACGAACGCGGAGCAGTGGTGGTCGACGCCAACTACCGCAGCTCGGTGCCCTCGGTGTTCGCGGTGGGTGACGTGTCGACCCGGCAGCAACTCACGCCCGTCGCGCTGGCCGAGGCCATGGTCGTCGTCGACACGCTCTTCGGCAAGGGGCCGCGAGCGCTCGACTACGAGTACACGCCCACGGCCGTGTTCACCCATCCGAACATCGGCACCTGCGGCTACACCGAGGCCGAGGCGCGCATGAAGTTCGGCAAAATCCGCGTGTTCAGCAGCGAGTTCCGTCCGCTGCGCCACACGCTCTCCGAGAGCAAGGAGCGCACCTTCATGAAGCTGATCGTCGACAAGGCCAGCGACCGCGTGGTCGGCCTGCACATGGTGGGTTCCGACGCCGGCGAGATCGTGCAGGGTTTCGCCGTCGCGATGCGTGCCGGCGCAACCAAGGCGGTGTTCGACAGCACCATCGGCATCCACCCGACCGCGGCCGAGGAGTTCGTCACGATGCGCGAGCCCATGCCGGGGTAGATGTGGCCCCCCGGCTTTTCACTTCGCTTCGCTGCGTGTAATTCGCCACCCCCCGAGGGGGCGGCCCGGCCGCCTTGGGGCGGCCCGGCGGCGGCCGCATTGTCGGCCCCCCGGCTTTTCACTTCGCTTCGCTGCGTGTAATTCGCCACCCCCCGAGGGGGTAGCGCGGCCGCCTTGGGGCGGCCCGGCGGCGGCCGCTGTCATTCGCCGGGACGGCGGGCTTGTGCACACTGCACAATCTGCAGATGCCCTACATGCCCGCATTCATCGCACCAGCCCGCTTCACCGACCCCAACGAAGCGCTCGAACAGGTTCGGCTCATCTACAACGGCGGATTGCAGCACCTGCGCGATGCCATGCAGCGCTTCGTGGCCGGCGAGAGCCTGCCGGGCCGCGTGCGGGCCTGCTACCCGTTCGTCCGCGTGCACACGCACACCGTCTCGCGACGCACGCCGGCCGCCAACGCCGGACTGAGCTACGGCTTCGTAGCAGGCCCGGGGCGCTACGAGACGACGCTCACGCGACCGGACCTCTTCAACCGCTACTACCGCGAACAGTTCCGGCTCCTGCTCGAGAACCATCAGGTCGACCTCGAGATCGGCACCAGCACCCAGCCCATCCCCATTCACTTCTCCTTCGCCGAGAACGAGCACATCGAAGGCACCATGAGCGCCGAGCGCCGGGCGCTGATGCGCGATGTCTTCGACCTGCCCGACCTCAGCGCCATGGACGACGGCATCGCCAACGGCACCTACGAGGCCAGGCCCGGCGAAGCACAGCCGCTGTCGCTCTTCACCGCGGCACGGGTCGACTACTCGCTCCACCGGCTGCGCCACTACTCCGGCACAGCGCCCGAGTGGTTCCAGAACTTCGTGCTCTTCACCAACTACCAGTTCTATATCGACGAGTTCGTGCGCCTCGGGCACGAAGCCATGACGGACGAGAACAGCGAGTACATCGCCTTCATCGAACCCGGCAACGTGATCACCCGCCGGCGCGGGCTGGCGGCCGGCTCCAGCGCCAATTTCAGCGCCTTGCTCGACGGCACGCAGGGCACCTCGCCGCCGCGCCTGCCGCAGATGCCGGCCTACCACCTGGTGCGCGAGGACTGCAGCGGGATCACCATGGTCAACATCGGCGTCGGCCCCGCCAACGCCAAGACCATCACCGACCACGTCGCGGTGCTGCGCCCGCATGCCTGGATGATGCTCGGCCACTGCGCCGGCCTGCGCCAGGGCCAGCAGCTCGGCGACTACGTGCTCGCCCATGCCTACGTGCGCGAGGACCATGTGCTGGACGAGGAACTTCCGCTGTGGGTGCCGATCCCGGCACTGTCGGAAATCCAGCTCGCGCTGGAAAACGCCGTGGCGGTGGTCACCGGCATGCAGGGCACCGAACTCAAGAAGATCATGCGCACGGGCACCGTGGCGAGCACCGACAACCGCAACTGGGAACTGCTGCCCGGCAACCAGCCGCAACGCCGCTTCAGCCAGAGCCGCGCGGTCGCGCTCGACATGGAAAGCGCCACCATTGCCGCCAACGGCTTCCGCTTCCGCGTGCCCTACGGCACCCTGCTGTGCGTGAGCGACAAGCCCCTGCACGGCGAGATCAAGCTGCCCGGCATGGCCAACCAGTTCTACCGCGAGCGCGTGGAACAACACCTGCGCATCGGCATGGCCGCCATCGACATCCTGCGCAACGAGGGATCGAGCCGCCTTCACAGCCGCAAGCTGCGCAGCTTTGCCGAGGTGGCTTTCCAGTAGAGGAAGCGCCGCTCAGGCCAGCCCGAAGAGCTCCGGCATTTCGCGCTGCGCCTTGGGCGTGAGCGCCAGCGCGCGACCGTCGAGTTCCTGCCGCACCCACCCGCGGCGAAGCGACAGCTGCAGCCAGGCCGCGCCGAGCGCGCCGCCCAGATGCGGCCTGCGCTCGCTCCAGTCCAGACAGGCACAGGCAAAGCGCCGCCGCGCGCTGCGCGCCCGCTCGACATCGATGCCCAGGCTTTCGAGCGCGACCGCGCCATCGGCGGTGAGCTCGTAGCTGCCGCCCTCCTCGACGGCGTGCAGCCAACCCTGGGCATGCAACCGGTCATGCAGCGCCACGCCGGCCGTGCCCGCCATGTGGTCGTAGCAGGTGCGCGCGGAGCGCAACCTGCTGGGCGTGGCCGAGCGGAACTCGGCGCGCGGCGCTCCCGCAACCACGAGCAGGCCTTCGAGCGCGGCGGCAACCTCGCTGCCGGCAAGCCTGAAGTAGCGGTGCTTGCCCTGGGCCACCGAATCGATGAGCCGCTGATCCTTCAACCGTGCCAGGTGCGCACTGGCGGTGGATGCGGCGACATCGGCCACGGCCGCCAGTTCGGTGGCCGTGCGGGCATGCCCGTCCATCAGGCAGCACAACATGCGCGCACGTGCCGGCTCGGCGATCGCGCCAGCCAGCCGCGCCAGGTGAGTGTCGGCAGTCGATGCATCCATACTTCGAGCCTAAACGAAGTGTGTGCGTTTGAAAAGCGCCAGACTGGGCGCATGAAACACATCGCCCCACCCTCGGACGCGATCGCGGCGGTCACGCATCCGAACCCCTACCCCTGGTACGCCACGCTTCGCAACGGGCCTCCCTTGATCTTCGACGAAGGCCTGCGCCTCTGGATCGCGAGCCGCGCCGACATCGTGCGAGAACTGCTCACCAGCGACGCCATGCGCGTGCGCCCGTACGCGGAGCCGGTGCCGCGCGCCATCGCTGGCACGCCTGCCGGCGAAGTCTTCGGCAGCCTAGTGCGCATGAACGACGGCGCCCCGCATGCGGCGCGCAAGCCCGCGCTCGAACGCGCGCTCGCCAGCCTGGACCCGCGCGATATCCATGCCGCGGCGCTGCGTATCGCGGCCGGCATGCCGCCTTCGACGCTGTCGGACACCTGCCTCGCCTTTCCGGTCAGCGCGGTCGCCCACCTGCTGGGCTTTGCCGAGGAGGAACTGCCGCGCGTGACGCAGTGGATGCGCGATTTCGTCGCCTGCCTGTCTCCGCTGTCGAACCAGGCGCAACTCGATGCCGCCAGCGCGGCGGCATCCGTGCTGATGGCGCGCTTCGAAACGCTGGTCAGCGCCCGGCCCGGACGCGAAGGGAGCCTGCTTCTCGCGGTGCAGGGACAATTGCCAGGCGATGGAACGCGCGAACTCCTCGCCAACCTGGTTGGCCTGCTCTCCCAGACCTGCGAGGCCACAGCCGGCCTGCTGGGCAACAGCCTGACGGCGCTGGCGCGTGAACCCGGACTGCGCCGCAAGCTCGGTGACCGCACCGAACCCCTCGGCGCGATCGTGCATGAAGTTGCGCGTCACGACCCTCCCGTGCAGAACACTCGCCGCTTCGTCGCAAAGGCCATCATCGTCGCCGGCATCGATCTCTCGCCCGGCGCCACGGTGCTACTGGTGCTCGGCGCCGCGAACCGCGATCCGGCTCTCAACCCCGCGCCCGCGACCTTCGAGCCGATGCGCTCCAACCGTCGCTGCCTGGGCTTCGGCCATGGCCCGCACGCCTGCCCGGGGCAGGCACTCGCCTGCGCCGTGGCGGCAGCCGGGCTCGAAGCGCTGCTCGCGGGCGGCCTCGACACCGACGCCTTGCTGCAACACGGCTGGGACTACCGGCCTTCGGTGAACGCCCGCATTCCCGTCTTCCACTGAATCAGGCCGGTGCGCCTTCAGGCGGACGCGGCCCAACGCCCCGTCGCCTCCAGATGCGGCGACAGTTCCGCATTGCCCCAGCGCAGCGGGAGCGCGGCCGGCCTGCGCAGCGCCTGCACGACCCGCATGCGAATCAGGTGCTGCGCGCCCTCGAAGGCCTCGAGGTCCGGGCCATCCCCAACGATCTCGGCCGTCACGCCCAGTTGCAGCAGGTCGCCTGTCTCGAAGTCCACGAACAGCAGGCCGGCACGCGGATTCACGGCGATGTTGCCCAGCGTGTTGAAGAAGAGGTTGCCGGCGAAATTCGGCATCGTGAGCGTCCCCTCCCCGCTGAGCTGCACGAAGCCCGGACGACCGCCGCGATGCGACACGTCGACGCCATGCGCCACCGACGCGTCGCCCGCCTCCGGATGAGCGGTCGCGATGAACAACGTATCCGCCGTGCGCACCATCTGCCGTGCGACCGGATCCATGCGATCGGTCGGCCGCGCAACTTGCCATGAAGGCGCACGGTCGACAAACACGGCCTCGCGCGCCTGGATGTACCGGGGGCAGTTGCCGAAGCTCTGGTTGACTTCCAGCGAGAACCCACGCGCGTCGACCTCTCCGATCGTCCCGTTCATGCGGTTGCGACGGCGCGTGTGCGGCTCGATGCCCAACAGGCCGATGGGCGCGCCGGGCATCAGCGCGGCGGCCAGCGGATCGTCGCCCGCCGGCCATGCGTCGATGCGCAGGTGCCGCGGATCGGGCGAATGCGCGAAGCCGGGTGGCGCCGCCAGCGCGCTGGCCCAGGGCTGGCCCCCGGCATCGACGCTGCCCGCGATCAGGAAGGGCAGCTGCGCGAAGAACGTCCGGTGCTGGTCGGGCATGTGATCGCGCAACACCACCGGCCCGACCTGGGCCATGCGCCCGGCGATGCCCGCTCGGGCCTGAAGCGCTCGCTCGCCCTCGTGCCAGACTTCGCGTGCCGGGGTGTTCATGTCGCCAGCCCGACCGGTGAAGCCGCCATCGGCACGAAACCCGGCAATCCCTCGATGCGCGCGAGCCATTCGCGCACGCGTGGATAAGCTTCGAGCGACACGTTGCCTTCGGGTGCATGGGCCACATAGCTGTAGTTCGCGACGTCGGCGAGGGTGGCCGTCGGACCCGCTAGGAAGGGCTGCTCGGCCAGCTCGGCTTCCATCACGCCCAGCAGCTTGTGCGACTGCGCGATCACCTCGTCACTCGCGGCGAGCCCGAACAGCACGATCACGCGCGCCCTGGCCGGCCCCGCCGCGAGCGGGCCGGCCGCGACCGACAGCCAGCGCTGCACGCGCGCCGCGCCTTGCGGATCGCTCGGCATCCAGCGCGCCGGATCGGCCGCATAACGCTCGTTCAGATAGACCAGGATCGCGTTCGAGTCGGCCAAGGTCAGCTCGCCGTCCTCGATCACCGGCACCTGGCCGAAGCTGTTGCGGCGCAGGAATTCGGGCGTGCGCTGTTCGCCGAGCGAAAGGTCGATCTCCACCGTCTCGAAGGGCAGCCCGAGCAGCGAGAGAAAGAGCCTTGCACGATGCGAGTGGCCGGAAATGGAGGCGCTGTACACCTTGATGGGCTGGGCGGGGCTGCGGAGTGTCATGGTCGCTTCCTTGGGCTGGTTCGGGGTGTCTCGATTCTGTTTTGCTGCGGCTTTCGAAGTAATGGGGCTCCCTGTATTTGACTGCTCCGAATTCCGGTCTAATGCGCGGATGGACCGTCTCAAAGCCATGCAGACCTTCGTGCAGATCGCCGACCAGGGCAGCCTGACGCGCGCCGCCGATGCGCTGGACAGCTCCCTGCCCGCGGTGGTGCGCTCGCTGGCTTCGCTCGAAGCCCATCTTGGCGTGCGCCTGTTCCACCGCACCACGCGACGCATCTCGCTGACCGAGGAAGGCCGTCAATACCTCGAGAGCGCCCGCGAGGTGCTGGCGGCCGCGGACGCCGCGGACCGCGCGCTCGGCGCCGACGCGGCCGAGCCCGCGGGGCAGCTCACCGTCACGGCACCGGTGCTGTTCGGCCACATGTACGTCGCACCCGCCATCGTCCGCTTCCTGCAGCGCTACGACAAGATGCGCTGCAGCGTGCTGCTGCACGACCGCACGGTCAACCTGCTGGAAGAAGGCATCGATGTCGGCATCCGCATCAGCGCCCTGGAGGATTCGTCGCTCGTCGCACAGCAACTCGGCAGCATCCGCCGCGTGGTAGTCGCGAGTCCCGCCTACCTGGCGCGCCACGGCACGCCGCTGCATCCGCGCGAACTGCTGGACGCCAACTGCGTGCGGATCCATCCGGGCATCTCCGCCCAGTGGATCTTCCGCGAAGGCGGCCGGCCGCTGCCCATCGCGGTCAAGGGCAATCTCGAGTTCAACCACATCGCGCCGGCGGTGGAAGCTTGCGCGGCAGGCATGGGCTTCGGCATGTTCTTCTCCTATCAGGTGCTGCCACTGGTCGCGCAGGGCCGGCTCACGATGGTGCTCGATGCATTCGAGAGCCCGCCGCGTCCCGTCAGCCTGATCTATCCCCACGCCCGGCTGCTGCCGACGCGCACGCGCGCCTTCATCGACTGGATGAAGACCGAGTTCACCGGCCTGCGCCTCTGAGCCGGACAAGCCGCTCGCATGCGCCACAATGCCGCGGTGCCGACGCCCCTCCTCCAGGCCAGCCATCTGGTCAAACGCTATGGAACGACGACCGTCGTCGACGACCTGTCGTTCGAGATCGCGCCGGGCGAATGTCTTGGCGTGATCGGGCCCAACGGGGCCGGCAAGACCACCACCATTCGCATGTGCCTGGGGCTCACGGTTCCCGACCACGGCACCATCGAGGCGCTCGGCGGCCTCTCGATGCCGCGTGACGCGCGCGCCATCAAGGCGCAGCTGGGCGTCGTGAGCCAGTTCGACACGCTCGACCCCGACTTCAGCTGCGCGGAGAACCTGATGGTCTACGCGCGCTACTTCGGCATGCGCCGCCGCGACATCGCCCCGCGCATCCCCGAATTGCTGGAGTTCGCGGCCCTGTCGCACAAGGCCGATGCCAAGCCGGGCGAGCTCTCGGGCGGCATGCGCCGGCGCCTGTCGCTCGCGCGCGCACTGGTCAACGACCCGAAGCTCCTGATGCTCGACGAACCCACCACCGGCCTCGACCCGCAGGCGCGGCACCTCATGTGGGAGCGGCTGCAGGTGCTGCTGCAACAGGGCAAGTCGATCCTGCTCACCACGCACTTCATGGACGAGGCGGAGCGCCTGTGCTCGCGCCTGCTGGTGCTGGACCACGGCCGCAAGATCGCCGAGGGCCGGCCGCGCGACCTGATCGCCGAGCACCTGGAGCCCGATGTGGTCGAGGTCTACGGCGCCGGCGCGCTCGCCCTGGCGCAGTCGCCGCTCAAGGAATTCGCCGCCCGCGTCGAGGTCAGCGGCGAGACGGTGTTCTTCTACACGCAGGACGCGCGCGGGCTGTTGGCCGCGCTGGGGGACCACGGCGGCCTGCGCACCTTTCATCGTCCGGCCAACCTGGAGGACCTGTTCCTCAAGCTGACGGGCCGCAAGATCCGGGAGGACGGTTGAACAGCGTGGTCCATTCCCCATCGAATCCGGCAGCGCGTTCGGTATGGCGCCCGCCCGAGCTGTCGATGCTCTGGTGGCCGGTGTTCCTGCGCAACCTGCTGGTGTGGCGCAAGCTCGCGACCCCCAGCCTGATCGGCAACATCGCCGAACCGCTGATCTGGCTGGTCGCCTTCGGCTACGGCATGGGCGCGCTGGTGGGCAGGGTCGTGGTCGACGGCACCAGCGTGCCCTACATCCTCTTCCTTGCCAGCGGCTCCATCTGCATGAGCGCGATGAACGCCGCTTCCTTCGAGGCCCTGTATTCCGCCTTCTCGCGCATGCACGTGCAGAAGACCTGGGACGGCATCATGAACGCGCCCGTGGGGCTGGACGACGTCGTGCTGGCCGAGATGCTCTGGGCCTCCTTCAAGGCGATCTTCACCACCACGGCGATTCTCTTCGTGATGCTGGCCTTGAACATCAGCCACAGCCCGAAGCTCTTCGTCGCGTGGGTCGTGCTGGCCGGGGCTGGCGTGACCTTCTCGTGCATCGCGCTGATCTTCAATGCGCTGGCCAAGGGCTACGATTTCTTCACCTACTACTTCACGCTCTTCCTGACGCCGATGATGTTCCTGTCGGGCGTGTTCTTTCCGCTGGAGCAACTGCCGGGTGCCGTGCGCGCGGTGGCGGCCTGGTTGCCCCTGGCCAACGCAGTGGCGCTGGTGAGGCCGCTGTTCATGGATCAGTGGCCGGCAGATGCCTGGCTGCATCTGGCGGTGCTGTTGGCCTACACCGTCGCCGCCTTCTGGGCCGCGCTGGGACTGACGCGCAAGCGGTTCCGGGCCTGAGCCCCGTGCGTCAACCGCCCGCGCAGTAGGCGGACAACGCGCTCACCAGATAGCCGAAGGTCGCCCGCACCCGCTTCACGCGCCGCAGATCCTCGTGCATGGTGACCCAGGTTTCGAGGCCCGCGGAGAACACGTCGGGCAGCACGGGCGCCAGCGCGGCATCGCGCCGCGCGATGCCCTTCTGGCAGATACCGATCCCCAGCCCCGCCCGGATGGCCCCCAGCTGCGCCAGGTGGCTGTCGGTGCGGCAAGTGAACATCGAGCGCTTCAGGTCGAGGCCGCCCGCCCGCAAGGCGCGAAGGTCGGCCGTGTCGCGGTCGGGGCCGATCAGCGCGAAGCGGGAGAGCTGATCCAGACTGGCCGGCGTGCCGTGCTTCTCCAGGTACGCGGACCTGGCGAACAGCCCCAGCTCCACCACGCCCGCCCGCGTCGCCACCAGGGCCGCCTGCGTGGGCTTCACCATCCGCACCGCGATGTCGGCCTCGTGACGCAGCAGATCCTCCGTGCGGTTGGTCAGGCTGAGCTCGAACACCAGTCCCGGCTGCGCATCCTGCAGCCCAGCCAGGATTGCCGGCAACACCTCGGCGCCCACCACGTCGCTGGCGCTGATGCGAACGGTGCCCGAAGCGGCATCGGTGCCCGCGGAGGCCGCCCGCGCGAACGCATCGGCCGCCGCCGCCATGGTTTCCGCATGCGCGCCCAGCTCCCGCGCCGCGTCGGTGGGCGAAAGCCCGCTGGGCGAGCGCGTGAAGAGCGCCACGCCGATCGAGCGCTCCAGGGCGTCGAGCCGCCGGCGCACCGTGGGCTGCGCAACGTCGAGAACCCTCGCCGCGGCCGACAGGCTGCCCTCGCGCAGAACAGCCAGAAAGGCGCGCTGGCGCTCCCAGTCCAATGGATTCGTGTTCATACATTTCATACTAGCCGATGGCACCAATTCGCCAATTGTGTTCATCCCGCGCCTACTCAAGAATGGGCTTCTTCACGAAAGGAATGCGTCATGGAACGAGGTCTGGCATTGGTGCTCGGTGCGACGGGCGGTATCGGCGGCGAAGCGGCGGCGGCCCTGCTGCGGCACGGCTGGCAAGTGCGGGCGCTGGCGCGTGACCCCGCCAGCGCTGCGGCGCTATGGCCAGCCGGCACGGCCCGGCCGAAATGGGTGGCGGGCGACGCGCTGGACGCGCAAAGCGTCATCGCCGCGGCGAGCGGTGCCTCGCTGATCGTCCACGCGGTCAATCCACCCGGCTACCGCAACTGGAAGCGCCTCGTGCTTCCCATGATCGACAGCACGATCCGCGCGGCCGAGGTCTCGGGCGCGCGCATCGTGCTGCCGGGCACCGTCTACAACTACGGGCCGGACGCCTTCCCCGACCTGGTCGAAAGCTCGCCGCAGCATCCATTGACACACAAGGGCGCGATTCGCGTTCAGCTCGAGCAGCGCCTGCGCGAAGCCGCGCAGCAGCGCGGCGTGCGCGCGCTGGTCGTGCGCGCCGGCGACTTCTTCGGTCCGAGAGCGGGCAACAACTGGTTCTCCCAGGGGCTGGTGAAGCCCGGCCAGCCGCTCCAGGCGATCACCGACCCCGGCCGACCCGGCGTGGGCCATCAGTGGGCCTACCTGCCCGACCTCGCCGAGACCATCGCCCAGCTGGTCGAGCGCGAGGGCGCGCTGGCGCGCTTCGACACCTTCCACTTCAACGGCCACTGGGATGCCGACGGCACGCAGATGCAGGCGGCCATCCGGCGCGCCTGCGGCCGGCCCGAGCTGCCGGTCAAGCCCTTCCCCTGGTGGCTGCTGACCCTGGCGTGGCCCTTTGTACCCCTGTTGCGCGAGCTGCGCGAGATGCGCTACCTGTGGCAGCAGCCCCTGCGCCTGCGCAACGCGCGCTTGCTCTCGGTGCTCGGCAGCGAGCCGCACACGCCACTGGACCTCGCGGTCGGCGCCACGCTCGAAGGCCTGGGCTGCATGCCAGCGGAGGCATCCGCGAGTGGCGCTCTTCGCGGCAACAGCCTGTAGCCAATTCCCGCAAGCATGGCCGTTCGCCCAGGTCTAGAGTGCGGTGCATGGAGTACACCCACGAGCACCTCGAGATCCAGAAGACGATGCGTCGCTTCATCGACGCGGAGATCAATCCGCGCGTCGACGAATGGGAGGCCGCCGAAAGCTTCCCTGCGCACGAGGTCTTCGGCAAGCTCGGCGCACTCGGACTGTTGGGCCTCAACAAACCGGTGGAATACGGCGGCGCGGGCCTCGACTATTCCTATTCGATGGCGCTGGCCGAGGCGCTGGGTCATGTGAGCTGCGGCGGCGTGCCGATGGCTGTGGGCGTGCAGACCGACATGTGCACGCCCGCCCTCGCGCGCTTCGGCAGCGACGCGCTGCGCCGCGAATTCCTGGCCCCCGCCATTGCCGGCGACACCGTGGGCTGCATCGGTGTCAGCGAGCCCGGCGCGGGCAGCGACGTGGCCGGCCTCAAGAGCCACGCGCGAAAGGACGGCGACGACTACCTGATCAGCGGCCAGAAGATGTGGATCACCAACAGCCTGCAGGCCGACTGGATGTGCATGCTGGTCAATACCAGCGACGGGCCGGCGCACCGCAACAAGTCGCTCGTCATCGTGCCGATGGACAGCCCCGGCATCGAGAAGGCAAGAAAGATTCGCAAGATCGGCATGCATTCGAGCGACACCGGCCTCATCTACTTCGACGACGTGCGCGTGCCGCAGCGCCATCGCATCGGCGAGGAAGGCCAGGGCTTCGTCTACCAGATGCAGCAGTTCCAGGAGGAGCGCCTCTGGTGCGCCGCCAGTTCCCTCGAACCGCTGGACGACTGCATCGCCGACACCATCGAATGGGCGCAGCAGCGCCAGCTCTTCGGCGGCACGCTGGCCGACCAGCAGTGGGTGCAATTCAAGCTCGCCGAACTCAAGACCGAGGTCGAGGCCTTGCGCGCGCTCACCTACCGCGCCTGCGATCTGCATGTGCGGGGAGAGGACGTCACCGCGCTCGCCTCGATGGCCAAGCTCAAGTGCGGGCGCCTCACGCGCGAAGTGGCCGACACCTGCCTGCAGTTCTGGGGCGGGATGGGCTTTACCTGGGAGAACCGCGTGTCGCGCCTGTACCGCGACGGCCGGCTCGCATCGATCGGCGGCGGGGCGGACGAAGTGATGCTCGGCATCCTCGCGAAGACCATGGGCATCGCGAAGCGGCCGCCGAAGTCATGACGAGGAAGACCTGGCGGCCGCCCTCAGCTTGTCCTTCTTGCTCGGGCGCTTGCCCTTGACGCCGCCGTTGCCCGGGCCACTCGCGGCGACGGCCGTCTCCACCGGCTCGAAGCCCGCCACCTGCTCGCGCGGCACGTTCAGCCCCTGGCGCTTCTCGATGAGCCGGAAATGCGCTTCGGTGTCGGCGCTGACGAAGCTCACGGCGACGCCGCTCTCGCCGGCGCGGCCCGTGCGGCCGATGCGGTGCACATGGTCGACGGCGGAGCGCGGCAGGTCGTAGTTCACCACCGCCGGCAGTTGAACCACGTCGATGCCGCGGGCCGCGAGGTCGGTGGCCACCACCACCTGCACCCTGGATGCCTTGAAGTCCGCGAGCACCTGCGTGCGCTTGCCCTGGCTGAGCACGCCGTGGAAGGGCTCGGCCTCGATGCCGGCCTTGCGCAGCTTGTCCGCCACGATCTCCGCCGCGTACTTGGTGGCGACGAAGACCAGCACGCGCGCCCACTTCTCGTGCTGGACCAGGTGGCGCAGCAGCTGCGTGCGCCGCCCGGCGTCGACTTCGATCGCGCGCTGGGTGATGTCGGGCTCCGCCGAAGGCGCCGAGTGCGCCTCCGCCCGCACCGGGTCGTGCAGCAGCCCGTCGGCCAGCGACTGGATCGCCGGCGGAAAGGTCGCGGAGAACAGCAGGTTCTGGCGCTTCTGCGGCAGCAGCGCCAGGATGCGGCCGAGTTCCTCCGCGAAGCCGAGATCGAAGAGGCGGTCGGCCTCGTCGAGCACCAGCGTCGAGACCGACGACAGCTTGAGCGCGTTGTGGTCGATCAGGTCCAGCAGGCGGCCGGGCGTGGCAACCATGATGTCCGCGCCGCCGCGCAAGGCCATCATCTGCGGGTTGATAGACACGCCGCCGAAGGCCACGGCGATCTTGACCGGCGCCGGCAGATGCTGCGCCAGCCCGCGCATCGCCTCACCGACCTGCGCCGCGAGCTCACGCGTGGGCACGAGCACGAGCGCGCGCAGGCGGCGCGGCGATGTGGAAGCCTCACGCGTCCGGCGCTGGAGCAAGGGCAGCGAGAATGCCGCCGTCTTGCCTGAGCCGGTCTGGGCCGAGCCCAGCAGGTCGCGCCCCTGCAGAATGGCCGGGATGGCTTCGATCTGGATGGCGGTGGGCACGGCATAGCCTTTTTCGGCGGCGGCGCGCGCCAGGGCGGGATCGAGGCCCAGGGAAGTGAATGGCATGGAGGGATTGAAAGCGTGAATGCGAGAGCCGTAAAGATGAGGGAGCATAGCCACCATGAAGCCCGATGACCTCGAACGCCTGCTGACCCTCGAGATGCCTTTCGGCAAGCACAAGGGCTGTCCGATCGCCGATCTGCCCGGCAACTACCTCACGTGGTTCGCCCGCGAAGGCTTCCCCAAGGGGGAGATTGGCCGGCTGTTGGCGCTGATGCACGAAATCGACCATAACGGCCTGAAAGGCTTGCTGGAACCCTTGCGTCGCCGGAAGTAGGGCAATATGGCGCCAAGGCGACAAATTGCCCTTCTGAAGCAATTCGCTACAAAAACTAAAAGCATTTCCCCCAAAAGCCCGATAGTGAACGACAATGCCGGGACGTCCTGAGGTATCCGCTCCAGGTACGTGATCCGGTGATCGGTCAGTTTCGCGCCACAGCGCTGTTTAGTTTGTTGTGATTCTGGGACTCCATCGCTTTGTTTTTTTGGTTTGATTAGGAGTCCCTCCATGGGCAAGAAACTCTACGTAGGCAACCTCGCTTACTCCGTGCGCGACAACGATCTGGAACAGGCTTTCGCAGCCTACGGTTCCGTCGCCAGTGCCAAGGTCATGATGGAACGCGACAGCGGTCGCTCCAAGGGCTTCGGCTTCGTCGAAATGGGCACCGATGCGGAAGCACTGGCAGCCATCGAAGGCCTGAACGGCCAATCGCTCGACGGCCGCAGCCTGACCGTCAATGAAGCCCGTCCGATGGAGCCCCGTTCGCCCGGCGGCTTCGGCGGCGGCGGTGGTGGTCGCACTGGCGGTGGCGGCGGCGGCTACGGTGGTGGCGGCGGCGGCGGTGGTTACGGCGGCGGCGGCGGTGGTGGCCGCAGCGGTGGCGGCGGCGGCTACGGTGGTGGCGGCGGCGGCGGCAGCCGTGGCGGTTACTAAGCCCTTGCGGCTTCAGCACTGAAAAAGGCTCCCTCGGGAGCCTTTTTTGTTGCCTGCCAGAACACGAGATGAAGCGCTGGGGCCCCAGCTCACGGACTGACGTAGTCCGAGACGACCTTCCACTTGCCGTCCACGATCTGCGACAGACGGGACTGGTCGTTGCCCAGGCGCTTGGTCGGCGAGTAGGTGCTCTTCGGCGAGCCGAACATGTCGGGCTCGAAGACCATCGAATCCATGGTCTTGATGAAGGTGTCGGTCGTGAGGTTGGACCCGGCTTTCTGCGCTGCCTGGATGAAGGAATCGATGATCAGGTAGCCGTAGACCGAGAACACGGTCGGGTCCTCGTTGAACTTGGTCTTGTACTTGTTGGCCCAGAAGCGCAGGGGCTGCGATTGCTCGTCCGTGTAGGGGTTCTGCACAGTCATCGTGGCGTAGATGCCGTCCATCGCCTTGCCCCCGAGCTTGTGGATCAGGTCGGTGTAGGCTGCGCTCGAGCCGAGGAAGGTCGGATTGAACCCCGTCTTGCGCGATTCGCCCACCGTGCCGATGGTCTCCCGGATGATGGTGCCCAGCACGACCAGGTCGCAGCCCGCCGCCTTCATCTTCGCGACCTGTGACGAGAAGTCGGTCGCCCCTCGCTTGAACGAGGTCTTCTCTGCCAGCTCCATTCCCACCGTCTTCAGGCCGGCCTCGGCGCCGCGCTCCACCTCGAGGCCGAACTCGTCGTCCTGGTAGATGGTGCAGACCTTCTTGGCGCCCTTGTCCTTGACCATCTTGGGCAAGGCGACGCGGATCTGGTCGTAGTAGGTGGCGGCGAAGGAGTACTTGAGCCTGTTGAAAGGCTCGTACATCTCGCGCGCCGCCGTGATCGGAAAGAAGTTGATGACGTTCTTCTCGAACTGCACCGGCATTGCTGCCATGTTCTGCGCGGTGCCGATGTGGCCGGCCATGATGAAGATCTTGTCCTGGTTCACCAGCTTCTGCGCCGCCAGCACGGCCTTCTTGGGGTCGTAGCCCGAGTCCTCCACGAAGAGCTTGAGCTTGCGGCCGTTCACCCCGCCCTGCTCGTTGATCTCGTCCACCCGCAGCTGCATGCCGTTGCGCGCCTGCTTGCCGAAGCCCGCGAGCGGTCCCGACAGATCCTGGATCGTGCCGATGCGAATCTCGTCCTTGCTCACACCCTGCTGCTGCGCGCCGGCCAGGCCGCTGCCCAGCGCCAGACCGGCGGCCGCGGCCAGGGGGATCAGTGTCTTGAGCTTCATACGGGTGTCTCCTCGATTCATGGTTGGCAGAAGGAAAACGGTCGGCTGCCCGCCCTGCCGGCTCAGCTGTACATGGCGTCGATGCGCTGCGCGTACTTGGCCTGCACCAGCTTGCGCTTGAGCTTCATGGTCGGCGTGAGTTCTTCGTCCTCGGCGCCGAGCTGCGTCTCCAGCAGGAAGAACTTCTTGACCTGCTCGACCCGCGCGAACTTCGCGTTGACGCGGTCGATCTCGCCCTGGATCAGGTCCTGCACCTCCCGCGCGCGCGTCAGGCTGCTGTAGTTGCTGAAGGGCACGTCGTGGTCCTGCGCGAATTTCTCGACGTTCTCCTGGTCGATCATGATGATCACCGTCAGGTAGGGTTTGGCATCGCCGATCAYGACCGCATCGGTGATGTACGGGCTGAACTTGAGTTCGTTCTCGATCTCGCTCGGCGTGATGTTCTTGCCGCCTGCCGTGATGATGATGTCCTTCATCCGGTCGGTGATGCGGAAATACCCGTCCTCGTCGACCGTGCCGACGTCGCCGGTGTGCAGCCAGCCCTGGGCATCGATGGTCTCGGCGGTCTTCTCCGGCAGATTGAGATAGCCCATGAACACGTTGGTGCCGCGCACCAGGATCTCGCCGCTGACCGGATCGACGCTTACCTCGTTGTAGCCCGCGGCGGGCCCGATGGAGCCCGGCTTGATGCGCCCCGCCGGCACGCCGGTGGCGGCGCCGCACGATTCCGTCATGCCCCAGACCTCCAGCATCGGCACGCCGAGCGCGAGGTACCACTTCACCAGCTCCGGCGAGATCGGCGCGGCGCCGGTCACCAGGAAGCGCGCGCGATGAATGCCGATCAGCTTGCGCACATTGTCCAGCGCCAGCCAGCGCGCGAGACGGAACTTGAAGCGCAGCACGGCGTCCACCGGCCGGCCCGCGAGCACACGCTCGGCGACGGCGGTGCCGACGCCGATGCTCCACGCGTAGGCCGCCTGCTGCAGGCGGCTCGCCTCCTGCAACGAGATCATCACGCCGGAATAGAACTTCTCCCACACGCGGGGCACGGCGGTGAAGACGGTCGGCGCGATCTCGCGCACGTTCTCGGGCACGGTCTCCGGGTTCTCGACGAAGTTCAGGACGGCGCCGGTGTACATCGCGAAGTATTCGCCGCCCATGCGCTCGGCGATGTGGCACAGCGGCAGGAAGCACATGCGCTCGTCGTTCTCGTCCTGCGAGACCAGCGTGTTGTAGCCGCGCATGGTGTGCACCAGTCCGCGGTGGCTGTGCATCGCGCCCTTCGATTTGCCCGTCGTGCCCGAGGTGTAGACCAGGATCGCGAGGTCTTCGGGGCGGCAGGCGCCGACGCGCTGCGCCAGTGCCTGCGGGTCGCGCTCCAGATGGTCGCGGCCTAGCGCGCGCAGCGCGGCCAGGCTCATCACGCCCGGATCGTCGAGCTCGCGCAAGCCTTCCATGTCGAACACGATGATCTTGCGCAGCAGGGGCAGCATGGCGCGCACTTCGAGTGCCTTGTCGAGCTGCTCGTCGTCCTCAACGAAGAGGATGACGGTGCGCGAATCCTCGGCGATGTAATGCACCTGCGACGCCGCGTCGGTCGGGTAGATGCCGTTGGACACGCCGCCGCAGCTGAGCACCGCCAGGTCGCACAGCACCCACTCGACGACGGTGTTCGCGAGGATCGACGCGCACTCGCCCGGCGCGAAGCCGATCGCCATCAGGCCGCCGGCGATCTCGCTCACCGCGCCGGCCGTCTGCCGCCAGGTCCAGGAGCGCCAGATGCCCAGTTCCTTCTGCCGCATCCAGACCCTGTCGCCGCGCGCGCGGGCGGCGTTCCAGAAGACGGCAGCAACGGTCTCTCCCGGCACCACGATGTCCGCGCGGGGCTGGATTCGGCTCAGGTCCCAGAGCCCGGGCGAGGATGGGCGTCTTCGCATGCGGCTCATCGCCAGGTCTTTCTCTTCTTCCAGCGCCGCTCGCCGCGCACGCCTTCGTCCTTGAGGCCGAGATAGAACTCCTTGATGTCGTCCTTCTCGCGCAGGCGTTCGCAGCTGTCCTCCATCACGATGCGGCCGTTCTCCAGCACGTAGCCGTAGTCCGAGGCGTTGAGCGCCATGTTGGCGTTCTGCTCGACCAGCAGGATGGTGGTGCCGCGCTCGCGGTTGATCCTCACCACGATCTCGAAGATCTCCCGGGTGAGCCGGGGCGAGAGGCCGAGGCTGGGCTCGTCCAGCAGGATCAGCCGCGGCGCGGCCATGATGGCGCGCGAGATCGCGAGCATCTGCTGCTGGCCGCCCGAGAGCAGGCCGGCGTCCTGCGCGGCGCGCTCGCGCAGGATGGGGAAGTAGGCGTAGACGGTCTCGATGTCGCGGGCCACTCCGTCGCGGTCCTTGCGGGTATAGGCGCCCATCAGGAGGTTGTCCTTGACGGACAGCAGCGGAAAGACCTCCCGGCCCTCGGGGACGTGGCTCAGGCCCTGCTGGACGATGCAGGCCGGGTCGCGGGCCGTGATGTTGCGGCCCTGGAATTCGATGCTCCCCTTGCGGGGGTCGATGATGCCGGAGATCGTCTTGAGAATGGTCGTCTTGCCCGCGCCGTTGGAGCCCAGCACGGTGGCGATCTCTCCCGGCCGCACCTTGAGGCTGACGCCGCGGATGGCCTTGATGGGGCCGTAGGCGCTTTCGACATTGAGCAACTGGAGGATCGGGGCGATGTCGCTCATGCGCGCCTCCTCAAGCCGCTCAGGTCGTCCACGGTCCCCAGATAGGCCTCGATCACCCGGGCATCCGCCTGCACCTCCCCCGGGGTTCCCGACGCCAGGGCCTCGCCCATGTTCATGGCCAGCACGCGATCCGACACCTTGGACACCAGCGACATGTCGTGCTCCACCATCAGCACCGAAATGCCGAGTTCATGCTGGATGTCCTGGATCCAGAAGGCCATGTCCGCCGTCTCCTCCACATTGAGCCCCGACGAGGGTTCGTCGAGCAGCAGCAGCTTCGGCTCGGTGCACAGCGCGCGCGCCAGCTCGACCACCTTGCGCACGCCGTAGGGCAGACCCGCCACCATCGAATCGCGGTGATGCTGCAGGTCCAGCAGATCGATCACCTGCTCCACCTTCTCGCGCGCCTCCATCTCCGCGCGGCGCGTGGCCGGCGTGAAGAAGACCTCGCTCCAGAACCCGGTCTTGCGGTGCGTATGGCGCCCGACCAGGAGGTTGTGCAGCACGGTCGCATGCTCGAACAGCTCGATGTTCTGGAAGGTCCGCGCGATGCCCAGCGCGGCGATGGCATGCGGCGCCTGCTGCGTCAGCATGATCGGCTCGCCGGCGTCGCCGTGCCAGACGATCTCGCCCGCGGTCGGCGTGTAGATGCGGCTGATCAGGTTGAACACCGTCGTCTTGCCGGCGCCGTTGGGCCCGATCAGCGTAAACACCTCGCCGCGCCGCACCTCGAAGCTGACCCGGTTGACGGCAAGCACGCCGCCGAAGCGCACGCTCAGGTCCTGCGCGGAAAGGAGCACATCGCCGGGAGCCGCCATCATCCGAGTCGATCCGATCGGGTGAAGGACTTCTGCCGCTTGAACAGTCCTTTGCGATAGAAGGGGAAGAGCTGCAGATAGGTGAGCACCTTCAGCCAGCGCCCGTACAGGCCCAGCGGCTCGAACAGGACGAAGGCAATCAGCACCGCGCCATACACCAGCCCCTGCAAGCCCGGCGCCTGGCCGATGCCCGGCGGCAGCCAGTCCTTGCCCAGCGAGATCAACTGCGGCATCGCGATGAGAAAGATCGCGCCCAGGAACGCGCCATGCACCGAGCCCAGCCCGCCAATCACCACCAGCAGCAGCAAGTCGATCGACTGCAGGATGCTGAACTGGTCCGGCGAGATGAAGCTCAGCTTGTGCGCATACAGCGCCCCACCGAGTCCGGCCAGCGCCGCCGAGATCGCGAAGGACAGGGTCTTGTAGCGCGCCAGGTGGATGCCCATGCTCTGCGCGGAGATCTCGGAATCCCGGATTGCGACGAAGGCGCGGCCGGTCGGCGAACGCAGCAGGTTCAGGATCGCGAGCGTGCAGATCACCGCGACCACGAGGCACACCAGATAGAAGCCCTCGTTCGAACCGAGCCCCCATCCGAAGAGCGCCGGCGCGCTCACGTGCAGCCCGGCATTGCCGCCCGTCACGCTCTCCCAGCGCGCGAAGACCTCCTCGACGATGAAGCCGAAGGCCAGCGTCGCGATGCCGAGATAGATGCCCTTGACGCGCAGCGCCGGCAGCGCGACCACCGCGCCGACGGCGGCCGACAGGGCGGCGGCGGCGAGCAAGGCGATCGGGAAGGGCACGCCGAGCGTGGTCAGCACGCCCTGCGTATAGGCGCCCGTGCCCAGGAAGGCCGCATGGCCGAGCGAGAACTGGCCGGTGAAGCCGGCCAGCAGCATCAGGCCGAGGCCGACGATCCCGTAGATCAGCACGAAGGTCAGCTGCGCCAGCCAGTACTCCGGTACCAACCAGGGCGCCGCGACCAGCGCCACGCCGAGCGCGCCGTACCAGAACACATCGCCGCCATGCCTGGCCAGCGAGATGTCCTGCGCATAGCTGGTCTTGAAGATGAAGCGCATGGTGCGAGGCCTAGACCTTCTTGCGCAGCGTCTGGCCGAACAGGCCGTTGGGCTTCACCATCAGCATCACGAGCACCACGATGTAGGGAGCGATGTCCTTGAAGCCCTCCGGCAGATAGAAGCCGGCGAAGGATTCGACGGTGCCGATCACCAGCCCGCCGACGATCGCCCCCGGCAGGCTGCCGAAGCCGCCCACCACCGCCGCCGGAAAGGCCTTGAGGCCGATGAAGCCCATGTTGGCGTGAACGAAGGTGATCGGCGCCAGCAGCATCCCCGCGATGGCCGCCACCGCAGCGGCCAGGCCCCACACCAGTCCATTGAGCCGCTTCACCGGAATGCCCATGTAGTAGGCGGCGAGCTGGTTCTGCGAGGAGGCCTGCATCGCGATGCCGATCTTGCTGTAGCGAAACAGCACGAAGAGCAGCGCGCACAGCACGATGGTCGAGACGATGATGGCCAATTGCTCCAGGTTGACCACCAGCCCGCCCAGTTGCCAGATCTGGTCCTTGTAGGGCACGGGCAGCGTCTGCGTCTCGGTGCCGATGCCCGGGATCATGGTGACCAGCCCGCGCGCGACATAGCCGATGCCGATGGTCAGCATCACGACCGAGAACTGCGGCTGACCGAGGATCGGCCGGATCACCACCAGCTCCAGCAGCACGCCGAAGGCCGCCATGGCCGCGATCGCCAGCAGCGCCGCCAGCCAGAAGGGGAGGCCGAACAGCGACATGCCCGCGAAGGCGCAGAAGGCGCCGAGCATCATGAGCTCGCCCTGCGCGAAACTCACCGTCTCGGTCGCCTTGTAAATGAGCACGAAGCCCAGCGCGATCAGGCCATAGATGCAGCCCTGCGCGATGCCCGAGAGCAGGAGCTGGATGAGCTGCATCACTGATGCACCGCGAGCCGCCGCGAGCCCGCGAGGATGTCGCTGGGACGCAGGCCGTAGACCTGGCGTATCGAGTGGCTGAAGTGGGTCGAGTCGGGATAGCCGGTGTCGAGCGCGATGTCGGTCAGGGTGGAGGCCTGCCGCACATGGCGCAACAGGCTGCGGGCCCGCTTCCAGGCGCGAAAGGCACGGTAGGTGACGCCGGTCTCCTGCTTGAACAGATGCAGGAAGCGCGAGAACGAGAGCCCCACCGTCGCCGCGCAAGCCTCGGCCGACAGCGCCGCGGCGGGGTCGCCGTTGATGCGCTCCACCACCGCGCGGATGCGCGCATCGAGCGCACGGGGGGCGAGCGGCGCGCCGAAGAAGAGCATGTCGAAGTCGAAGCCCTCCAAGCTCTCCCGGCCCGAAGCGGCGAGCAGCCGCAAGTGCCCACGGCGAACGCGCCCCGCGAAATCCGGCGCGTCGACCGGCCCGAACTGCCGGAGGAAGGCGGGCAGCAGCGAGGGCTCGACAGACTCCGGTTCGATCAGCAGATTGAGGATCAGCGGGTGCTCGGTTGCGACCTGGTGCGGCACCTGAGGCGGCACCACGAGCAGCTCGCCGCGCCGCCAGCCGCCGCCCTCGACGCGGATGCGCAGCGGCGCGCCCGTCGGCGACACATACACACCGTACCCGCCGAGGCTGCGCCGCGCAGCGGCCCCGAGAAGACCCGCGTAGAACACGCGCTGCATGCCGATCCACATCAGCCGCGCCCCGTGGGCGCCGCTGCTTGCTGCGTCACTCGCTTGTCGGTCGACCAAGTTGGCGTCTCCTCGGCGCTGCGTCGGGCGGCCCGTCGGGCGGCGTCGCGCTGCTCGCTGCATCGTAGCGGCGAGGGCCGGCCGGACGACGCGCAAAGCGCCGGGACTTTCCCTAGGAGACCGCTTCGTGCGACCGCATGGAGACGGTCATCGCGCGGGCGTCAGTACCCGGCTCAGCTCGCTGGCGCAGAGGCCGACGGCGGCGTGCGCCTCGTCGAGCAGCCGGCCCATCAGGGCGAAGCCGTGGATCTGGCGCTCGAAGCACACGCAGGCCGCGCTGTTGCCGGCCTCGGTCAGGGCGCGGGCATAGTCCAGGCCCTCGTCGTGCAGCGGGTCGTAGCCGGCCGTGAGCACCAGCGCCGGCGGCAGACCTTCAAGGTCCTTGCGCAGCAGCGGCGACGCGCGCCAGTCGAGATCGTCCTTCGGGTCTTCGATGTAGTGGTCATGGAAGTACCGCATCGTGTCGCTGGTCAGCGCATAGCCCTGGCCATTGCGCGCATAGGAAGGATGGGCACGCCGCGCGTCGGTGATGGGGTAGATGAGCAGCTGAAAGGCGAGCGGCAGGTCGCCGGCATCGCGAGCCGCGATCGCCACCACCGCCGCCAGATTGCCGCCCGCGCTGTCGCCACCCACCGCCATGCGGCGGGCGTCGATGCCGAGCGAGGCCGCTTGCTGGCGCACCCAGCGCGTGGCGGCGAGCGCGTCGTCCACGGCGGCCGGAAAGCGATGCTCCGGTGCCAGGCGGTAATCGACCGCGACCACCGCGCAGGCTGAGAGATTGGAAAGATCGCGGCACAGCGCATCGTGCGTGTCCAGGTCGCCGATCACCCAGCCGCCGCCATGGAAGTACACCAACGCCGGCAGCAGCGAAGCCGCGTCGCTTCCCAGCGGGCGGTAGAGCCGCAGCGGGATCGCGCCGTGCGGGCCCTGTGCGTCGAGATCGCGCACCTCGGCCACCGGGGCCGGGTCCGGCTGCGTCAGGCTGCGCCGCTCCAGGTAGAACCTGCGCGCATCGCTGACGGACAGGGTGTGCGTCGGCGGCACCTTGCGCTGCGCGAGCAGGTCCAGGAAAGCTCGGGCTTGGGGATGCAGCATGCGGGTGTCTCCGTGGGTTGTCGTGGGACTCGTGCTCAGGCCCGGCGCGGCCTGACCCGCGACGCCGCCTCCTTGGCGTTGCGGCGCGCGGTCTCGATGTTCGCCGCGTGCGCCAGCGCCACGCCCATCCGGCGCTTGACGAAGCTCTCGGGCTTGCCGAAGAGACGCAGGTCCGTGCCCGACACGCGCAGGGCATCGGCCACGCCCTCGAAGACGATGCCCTCGGCATCCACGCCGCCGTAGATCACCGCGCTGGCGCCCGGGCTCTTGAGCGTGGTGTCGACCGGCAGGCCGAGGATGGCGCGCGCATGCAGCTCGAACTCGTTCTGCCATTGCGTCGCCATCGTCACCATGCCGGTGTCGTGCGGCCGGGGGCTGACCTCGCTGAACCAGACCTGCTCGCCCTTGACGAACAGCTCGACGCCGAAGAGCCCCTGGCCGCCCAGGTCGGCCGTCACGGCCTGCGCGATCTCCTGCGCCTTGCGCAGCGCGGCCGGCGCCATCGGATGCGGCTGCCAGCTCTCGACATAGTCGCCGCTCACCTGCACGTGGCCGATGGGTTCGCAGAAGTGCGTCCGCACCGCGGCGGTGGCGTCGAGCGCGCGCACCGTGAGCAGCGTGATCTCGTAGTCGAAGTCGATGAAGCCTTCGACGATCACGCGGCCGTGGCTCACGCGGCCGCCGGCCATCGCGTAGTCCCAGGCCTTTTTCACGTCGGCCGGCCCGTCGATCCTGCTCTGGCCCTTGCCCGAGCTGCTCATCACCGGCTTGACGATGCAGGGGTAGCCGATGCCGGCGTCGATCGCAGCCTGCAGCTCGGCCAGCGAATCGCAGAACTTGTAGGGACTGGTCGGAACGCCCAGGGTCTCGGCGGCGAGGCGACGGATGCCTTCCCGGTCCATCGTCAGGCGCGCGGCGCGCGCGGTCGGGATGACGCGGACCACGCCGGCGTCCTCGAGCTGCTGCAGCATCGGCGTGGCGATGGCCTCGATCTCCGGCACCACCAGGTGGGGCTTCTCGGCTTCGATCAGCGACTTGAGCTGCGCGGAGTCGCTCATGGTGATGGTGCGGGCGTGGTGCGCCACCTGCTGGCCGGGGGCGTTCTCGTAGCGGTCGACCGCGATGGTCTCCACGCCCAGGCGCTGCAGCGCGATCAGCACCTCCTTGCCGAGTTCGCCGGAGCCGAGCAGCATCACACGGGTGGCGGTGGGGGAAAGAGGCGTGCCGAGGGTGGTCATGGCGTGGGTCCGTGGAAGTCCGTGGAAAGAAGGGGTACGCGGCACTGTAAATCAAGCACGCTGTCGCCAGCGGCAACGGATCCGGGATGCGCGCTGTTCCACAATCCTGCGAATTCCACTTTTTCCACTTCAAGGAGCATTTCTCATGGCTATCCAGACGGTCGGCATCATTGGCGCGGGAACGATGGGCAACGGCATCGCCCAGGCATGCGCCGTCGCAGGGGTGAATGTCGTCATGGTCGACATCGCCCAGGCGGCGGTCGACAAGGGCCTGGCCACGGTGGCCGGCAGCCTCGACCGGCTCATCAAGAAGGACAAGCTGAGCACCGCGCAGAAGGACGCTGCGCTGGCACTGATCAAGGGCTCGACGAACTACGACGAGCTCAAGGCCGCCCAGCTCGTGATCGAGGCCGCGACCGAGAACCACGAGCTCAAGCTCAGGATCCTCAAGCAGGTCGACGGCCTGCTCGCGCCCGAAGTGATCATCGCCTCCAATACCTCGTCGATCTCGATCACCCAGCTGGCCGCGAGCACCTCGCGCCCCGACCGCTTCATCGGCATGCACTTCTTCAACCCGGTGCCGATGATGGCGCTGGTGGAGATCATCCGCGGCTATCTCACCAGCGACGCCACCCATGACGCGGTGAAGGCGCTGGCCGAGCGGCTGGGCAAGTCGCCCATCACCGTGAAGAACGCGCCGGGCTTCGTGGTCAACCGCATCCTGGTGCCGATGATCAACGAGGCCTTCTTCGTGCTGGCGGAAGGCCTGGCGACGGCCGAAGACATCGACGCGGGCATGAAGCTCGGCTGCAACCAGCCGATCGGGCCGCTGGCGCTGGCCGACATGATCGGCCTCGACGTCTGCCTGGCGGTGATGGAGGTCTACCTCGAACAGTTCGGCGACTCCAAATACCGGCCCTGCCCGTTGCTCAAGGAAATGGTCGCGGCCGGCCAGCTCGGCCGCAAGACGGGCCGCGGCGTGTACACGTACTGACTCCCCCTAGGCACGGAACACAACGAGGAGACTTTCGCATGACCGCCATTTCCACCACGCCGCCGCCGGAGGGCTGCATCGACACCCAGGTGCTCGACCACGTGCTGCTGATCGGCATCAACCGGCCGGCCAAGCGCAACGGCTGGACGCCGCGCATGTTCCGCGAACTCGCCGAGGCCTACACCCGCCTCGACGACGACCCGGCCCTGCGCGTGGGCGTGCTGCACGCCTTCGGCGACCACTTCACGGCCGGACTGGACCTGCCGGCCGTGGCCGAGTACATGAAGCGCGGCGAGAAGGCGATTCCCCTCGGACTGGTGGAGCCGCACGACTTCGGCACGGCCGGCTATCGCCGCCGCACCAAGCCGATGGTGGTGGCGGTCAAGGGTATCTGCTTCACGGTGGGCATCGAGCTGATGCTCGGCGCGGACATCGTGGTGGCGGCCGACGACTGCCGCTTCTCGCAGATGGAAGTCCAGCGCGGGATCATGGCCACCGGCGGCGCGACCCTGCGCATGGCCGAGCGCGCGGGGCTGGGCAATGCGATGCTGCATCTGCTCACGGCCGACGAGTTCGACAGCGCCGAAGCCCTGCGGCTGAACTTCGTGCAGAAGGTCGTGCCCGCCGGCAAGGAGCTCGAGGAAGCGCTTCGCATCGCGCAGCGGATCGCGGCGCAGGCGCCGCTGGCGGTGGTCGCGACGCGGCTCAATGTCATGAAGGCCATCGAGCAAGGGCCGCTCGCCGCCATGGAGGAGTTCATCCCCGTGCAGCAGCGGCTGGCCAACAGCGAGGACGCGGCCGAGGGCGTGCGCGCCTTCGTCGAGCGGCGGCCGGCCCGCTTCAGCGGACGCTGACCTCTCCCGCCTCCCCTCCCGTCGGGAAGAAGGCTTGCGCCGCAATATTTAAGTTGCACACAATTCAATTGCCAGCTACACTTTAGGCCATGCGCACTTCAAACCCCTCCGCACCCTCCGCCGACGAGATGCTGCGGCTGGACAACCAGCTCTGCTTCGCGGTCTATTCCGCCTCGCTCGCGATGACGAAGCTCTACAAGCCCCTGCTCGAGAAGCTCAATCTCACCTACCCGCAATACCTCGTGATGCTGGTGCTGTGGGAAAGCGATGGGCTGATGGTGTCGGAGCTCGGCCAGCGCCTGTCGCTCGACTCCGGGACCTTGACGCCGCTGTTGAAGCGGCTCGAAAGCACCGGGCTCGTGGCGCGCATCCGCGACGTGGCCGACGAGCGGCGCGTCCACGTGAGCCTCACCGCCGCGGGCCGCAAGCTCAAGACGCGCGCCGCCAGCGTGCCGGGCTGCCTGCTGGCGGCCACGCAGTGCTCGATCCCCGAACTCATCGCGCTCACGAAGCAGATCCAGACGCTGAGAGACCGCATCAAGGCCGCCTAGTTCTTTTCCCCCTCGCTTCATCCGACGAAGCATCTCTTTCTCCCAACCCACCTTTTGAAGGAATCACCATGGTCAAGAAGCTCGACAAAGTCCTGTACACCGCACAGGCCCACACCATCGGCGGCCGCGACGGCGCAGGCAAGACCAGCGACGGCGCGCTCGACGTCAAGCTCAGCCCGCCCGGCTCCGGCAAGCCCGGCACCAATCCCGAGCAGCTGTTCGCGATCGGCTACTCGGCCTGCTTCATCGGCGCGATGAGGGCCGTCGCCCCCAAGATCAACGTCAAGGTGCCGGACGACGTGGCGATCGACGCCAGCGTTTCCCTGGGCCCGACGGACGGCGGCGCGGCCTACGGCATCTCCGTCAAGCTGGCGATCACGCTGCCCGGCCTGGATGAAGCGCAGAAGAAGCTGCTGGTCGACACGGCGCACCAGGTGTGCCCGTACTCGAACGCCACGCGCGGCAATATCGACGTGGATCTCGTGATTCAATAATTGCTCGCCCCCAGGCTGCGCGCACTGCGTGTCGCTTCGCCTTCCCCCTGCCGGGGGCGGGCCGGCCGCTTCGGGCGGCCGGGCGCGGCGGCCCTCTGGATGGGGCTCGCCCCTTCCCCTGCCGGGGGCGCGGCGGCCCTCCCTTGAAGGGGCGCGTCGCCCAGGTGACGGCGTTGCGGTTGTTGTTCATGCAATCGCAGCGGGTCTGCGCTAAGGTGGTTTCGATGAGCACCACCGACCTGCTGGTCCGCAAGGACGATCTCTCCGCCACCCGCCTGCGCAGCGCCGAGGACACACGCCTGGACGAGGGGCAGGTCCGGGCGCGCATCGACCGCTTCGCCCTCACCGCCAACAACATCACCTACGCCGCCTTCGGCGAGGCAATGAGCTACTGGCAGTTCTTCCCGACGGGCGAAGAAGACTGGGGGAGCATCCCTGTGTGGGGGTTCGCGACGGTGGTGCAGTCACTGCACCCGGGCGTCGCGGTGGGCGAACGGCTCTACGGCTACTTCCCGATGGCCTCCGCCACCGTGCTCTCGCCCACGCATCTCTCGCCCGAACGCTTCGCCGACGCCGCACCGCACCGCGCCGCCCTGCCCGCGGTCTACAACCAGTACTTCCGCTGCAAGTCCGACCCGCTCTACACAGCGGAGACGGAAGACATCCAGGCCCTGCTTCGGCCGCTCTTCATCACCTCCTGGCTGATCGACGACTTCCTGGACGACAACGACTTCTTCGGCGCGCGGCCCGGCACCATCCTGCTGTCGAGCGCGTCGAGCAAGACCGCGTTCGGGACCGCCTTCCAGCTCGCGCAGCGGCCAGACATCGAAGTGGTGGGGCTCACCTCGGCCGCCAACAAGGCCTTCTGCGACAGCCTGGGCTGCTACCACCGCGTGCTGGCCTACGAGGAACTCGATGCGATCGCGGCCGACACGCCCATCCTGTACGTCGACTTCGCCGGCAACGGCACGCTCCGGCGGGCGATCCACTCGCGCTTCACCCAGCTGAAGCACGGCCTCTCGATCGGCGGCACGCACGTCGACCAGCTCGCGGCCAAGGGAGCCGGCAAGGATCTTCCCGGGCCGCGCGTCGTGCTCTTCTTCGCGCCGGCGCAGATCAAGAAGCGGACGGCCGAATGGGGACCCGGCGAATTCGGCCAACGCATGGTGCACGCCTGGCGCGCGTTCATCGCACGCGTCACGCAAACACAGCCGGCCTGGGTCCGCCCGGTGCATCACGATGGCGCCGCCGCGGTACAGGCGGCGTATGCCGAGGTGCTCGCCGGCCGCGGCGACCCGCGTATCGGGCATATCTTGTCGCTTTCCGGCATATCCGCCGCCGGATAGCGACAATGGCCGCATGACCGAGCCCGCAGCCAAAGCCAACGCCCATCCCTACGAGAGCCTCACACCCGATGTGGTGCTCGACGCGCTGGCCACGCTGGGGCTGCACGGCGACGGGCGGCTCATGGCCCTGAATTCCTACGAGAACCGCGTCTATCAGGTCTACCTGGAGGACCGCAGCGCGGTAGTGGTCAAGTTCTACCGGCCCGGGCGCTGGAGCGAGGCCGAGATCCTGGAAGAGCATGGCTTCGCGCTGGAACTCGCCGCCGCCGAGATCCCCGCCGTGCCGCCGCTCGCCTTCGAGGGCCGGACGCTGCACCGCCACGCCGGCTTCGCTTTCTGCGTCAGCCCCTACCGCGGCGGCCGCGCGCCGGAGCTCGACGACTTCGAGGTGCTCGAATGGGTCGGGCGCTTCCTGGCGCGCATCCACGTCGTCGGCGCGACGAAGCCCTTCGTGGCCCGGCCCACGCTCGACCTGCAGACCTTCGGCGTCGACTCGCGCGACTGGCTGCTGGGCCACGAGATGGTGCCGCTCGACGTCCAGCGCGAATGGGAAACGGCCTGCAACGCCGCCTTCGACATGATCTCGGCCACCGCGCTCGGCACGGGCCACAAGGAAGACGCCGTGCTCAGGAAGCTGCGCCTGCACGGCGACGTGCACCCCGGCAACATCCTCTGGACCCCGACCGACCGACCCGAGGGCGGGCCGCACTTCGTCGACCTCGACGATGCGCGCACCGGCTTCGCGGTGCAGGACCTGTGGATGCTGCTGTCGGGCGACCGCGCGCAGCGCACCTCGCAACTGAGCGGCCTGCTCGACGGCTACGAGCAGTTCCGCAGCTTCGACCGGCGCGAGCTGGCGCTGATCGAACCGCTGCGCACGCTGCGCCTCATCCACTACAGCGCGTGGCTGGCGCGGCGCTGGGAGGACCCGATCTTCCCGATCAACTTTCCCTGGTTCGGGTCGAGCGATTACTGGAAGGGGCAGATCCAGATGCTGCAGGACCAGTGCGAATCGATGGCCGAGGAGCCGCTGTACGCCTGACCGCCTTCGGCGCGAGCCGGCGCCCCACGGCTATTGAACGATCGCGCGCAGGAAGCCCTGCACCACCGCGTTCTCCGGGCCTTCGCGCCACACGCAGTAGGCGTCCGAGTGCGCGACCTCCTCCTCCAGCGGACGGAACACGGCGCCGCGCAGCGCCGCATGGTGCAGGGCGCTCGGGACCAGGGCGACGCCCATGCCCTGCGACACCAGCGACACCACCGACAACCAATGGCGCACTTCATGGCGCACCTCGGGCCGGAAGCCGGCGTCCGCGCAGATCGCGAGGATGCGCTCGTGGTAGTCCGGCGACGCGCTGCGCGAGAACAGCACGAAGGGCTCGTCGCGCAGGCCGGCAATGGGGACCGAACGCCGCCGCGCCAGCCGGTGCCCGACCGGCACGCAGGCCACGAAGGGCTCGGAGACCAGAAGCGCGTGGCGCAATTCGGCCGGCATCCGGCTGGTGTGGACGAAGCCGACGTCCAGCCGGTCGTGCAGCAGCTCGGCGATCTGCTCGCCCGAGTTGAGCTCAGCCAGGGTGATGCGCACCGCCGGGTGCTGCGCCTGAAACTTGCGCAGCGCCTGCGGCAGGCCCCGGTAGAGCATGGCCCCGACGAAGCCGATGCGCAGCCGCCCGGCCGAGCCCTGCGACACGTCCCGCGCCTCCAGCGCCGCCTCCTCGGCCTGGCGCAGCAGCCGGCGGGCCGAGACCTGCAGCGCATCGCCGGCCGGTGTCAGCCGCACCTCCTTGCTGTTGCGCTCGAACATGCGCGCGCCCACGGATTCCTCCAGCTGGCGGATGGCCACGCTCAGCGGCGGCTGGGAGATGGCGAGGCGCCGCGCCGCGCGGCCGAAATGCAGTTCCTCGGCCAGCACGACGAAGTAGCGCAGATGACGCAGTTCCATGCGCCCAGTCTTCCACAGAAAAGCCGACGATAGGCAGATCGGTTCAGACAAGAGCTATTCGATATTGGACAAGAATCGTCGAGCCTCCAAGAATGCCAGCCCACAAGGAGACAAGACATGGAGACCGCCGCCCATCCCGTGCCCGACCGCCACGGGCAGAACCTCTTCACCACCGACACCGAGCTTCACAGGCTGCTCGCGCTCTACCTCCCGCCAGCGTTGCTCCAGCACATGCGGCCGCACTTCGAGCGCCTCGGCGCGCTGGCCGGCGGTCCGCTCGACGAGCTCGCCCACACCGCCGACCGCAACCCGCCGACGCTGAAGCTGCGCACGCGCACCGGCATCGACGACCAGCAGGTCATCAAGCATCCCGCCTACATCGAGATGGAGCGCCTGGCGCTGACCGAATTCGGCCTGGCCGCGATGTCGCACCGCGAGGAGACACTGGGCTGGAAGGGCAAGATGCCGCCGCTGGTCAAGTACGTGCTGACCTATCTGTTCGTGCAGGCCGAGTTCGGGCTGTGCTGCCCGGTCTCGATGACCGATTCGCTGACCCGCACGCTCAAGAAGTTCGGCGACCCGGCCTTGGTCGAGCGCTTTCTCCCGCGCCTGAGTTCGCTGGACTTCGATACCCTGGCCCAGGGCGCGATGTTCATGACCGAGCAGGCCGCCGGCTCCGACATCGCCTCCACGCTCACGCGCGCCTGGCGGGACGAGGCGGGCCAGTGGCGGCTGGAAGGCGACAAGTGGTTCTGCTCCAACCCCGATGCTGATTTCGCGATGGTGCTGGCGCGGGCCGACAACGCGCCGGCGGGCATGAAGGGCGTCTCGCTCTTCCTGCTGCCGCGCCGCCTCGACGACGGCAGCGCCAACCACTACCGCATCATCCGGCTCAAGGACAAGCTGGGCACGCGCTCGATGGCCAGTGGCGAGATCCGCCTCGAAGGCGCCGTGGCCCACCTGGTGGGCGAGCCGGGCCGCGGCTTCGTGCAGATGGCCGACATGGTCAACAACTCGCGCCTGTCCAACGGCGTGCGCGCCGCGGGGCTGATGCGCCGCGCGGTGGCGGAAGCCGAGTTCGTGGCGAGCGAGCGCCGCGCCTTCGGACGCCGCCTGGCCGACATGCCGCTGATGCGGCGACAGCTGGAAAAGCTGCGCCTGCCGGCCGAGCAGGCGCGCACCATGGTGTTCCAGACCGCGCTGGCGCTGGCCCGTTCCGACGGCGGCGAAGCCGCGGCCTACCCGCTGCTGCGCATCCTCACGCCGCTCATCAAGTTCCGCGCCTGCCGCGACGCGCGCAAGGTGACGGGCGATGCGATGGAAGTGCGCGGCGGCTGCGGCTACATCGAGGAATGGGCCGACCCGCGCCTGCTGCGCGACGCGCACCTGGGCTCGATCTGGGAAGGCACGAGCAACATCGTCGCGCTGGACGTGATCCGCGCCATCAAGCGCGAGGGCTCGCTGCCCGCGTTGCAGGCGCATTTCGGCGCGCTGCTCGCAGAAGCCGCCATCGCGCCCGCCTTCGCCACGGCCCTGCGCGATGCGCTCGCCCGCGCCGGCGCCCTGGCCACGCTCGCCGCGCAAGAAGGCGGCGACGTGATCGCGCGGCAGGCCGCCTCGGCGCTCTATCACACCTGCAGCGCCATCGCGATGGCCTGGGAAGGCGCGTGCGCCGGCTCGGCACAGCGCATCGCGTGGGCCCAGGGGGTGCTGCTGCACCGCGTGCTGCCGCGCGATCCGCTGGCGCCCGGCGCCGTGCCCGCCGACTGGAACACCTCGACCTCGATCAACTGACCCACGAAGAATCCGGAGACACAAGCATGCGATTTCTATCCGCCCTCGTCCTGGCCTGCGCCGCGGCCCTGCCCCTGCTGCCCGCGGCCCACGCCGACGCCTTCCCCGACAAGCCAGTCACGCTGGTCGTGCCCTTCCCACCGGGGGGCCCGACCGACGCGATGGCGCGCACGCTGGCGGCGGAGATGAAGGACCTGCTCGGCCAGCCCATGATCGTGGAGAACCGCGCGGGCGCCGGCGGCAACATCGGCGCCGAGTTCGTGGCGCGCGCGCCGGCCGACGGCCAGACCCTGCTCTTCGGCACCTCGGGCCCGCTCGCCATCAACGCCAGCCTGTACCGCAAGATCAACTACGACCCGGTGAAGAGCTTCGCGCCCGTGATCCAGGTCGGCCACCTGCCGAACATCCTGGTCGTCCATCCGTCCGTGCCCGCGAAGAACGTGAAGGAACTCGTGGCCTACGCCAAGGCCAACCCGGGCAAGCTGAGCTACGCGTCCTCCGGCAACGGCGCCTCGTCGCACCTCGCGGGCGTGCTCTTCAATTCGATCGCCGGCATCGACCTGCAGCACATCCCCTACAAGGGCACCGGCCCCGCGCTCAACGATCTGCTGGGCGGCCAGGTGAGCATGAGCTTCACCGACGTCCTCACCGCCCTGCCCTACGTCAAGGCCGGCAAGCTGCGCGCGCTGGGCGTCACGACGGCCACGCGCTCGCAGGCGCTGCCGGACCTCCCCACCGTCGCCGAACAGGGGCTCGCCGGCTACGACGTCAGCGTGTTCTTCGGCATCGTGGCACCCGCCGGCACGCCGGAGGACCGGGTCAGGAAGCTCAATCAGGCCTTCGCCAAGGTGCTGGCCTCGCCCAGGGTCAAGCAGCAGTTCGCCGCGCAGGGCCTCGAGCCCGCGCCGTCGACGGCGCCCGAGCAACTGGGCAAGTTCATCCCGGCGCAGATGAGCATGTGGGCCGCGGTCGTGAAGCAGGCCGGCGCCCAGCTCGATTGATGGACGCCGCCGCCATGACCACCGCCACTCCCGCCGGCGCCCTCGCGGGCATCCGCGTCCTCGACCTATCACGCGTGCTCGGCGGGCCTTACTGCGGCCAGGTGCTGGGCGACCATGGCGCGGACGTGCTGAAGATCGAGCCGCCGCAAGGCGACGACACGCGCACCTGGGGCCCGCCCTTCAAGGATGGCGTGGCTTCCTACTACCACGGCCTGAACCGCAACAAGCGCGTGCAGCACCTGGACCTGGGATCGGAGGAAGGCCGCGCGGCGTTGATGGCGCTGCTGCCCGAGGCCGACGTGCTGATCGAGAACTTCAAGACCGGCACCATGGAGCGCTGGGGCATCGGCTACGAGACGCTTTCGCAGCGCTTCCCGCGCCTGGTGTGGTGCCGGGTCTCGGGCTTCGGCGCCGACGGCCCGCTCGGGGCGCTGCCGGGCTACGACGCCGCCGTGCAGGCGATGACCGGGATCATGAGCATCAACGGCGAAGCCGATGGGGGTCCGCTGCGCGTGGGGTTGCCGGTGGTGGACATGGTGACGGGGCTGAACGCGACCATCGGCGTGCTGCTCGCGCTGCAGGAGCGCACGCGCAGCGGCCGTGGCCAGCTCATCGAGGCGGCGCTGTACGACAGCGGACTGTCGCTGCTGCATCCGCATGCCGCGAACTGGTTCCTGGACGGCGTCACGCCCCGGCGCACCGGCAACGCGCACCCCAACATCTACCCCTACGACGCGCTCGCGACCGGCACCGATCCGATCTTCGTCGCGGTCGGCAACGACCGGCAGTTCGCCAGCTTCTGCGCCTGCATCGGATTGCCGGGGCTGGCCGAGGACCCGCTCTACCGCGACGCACGCTCGCGCTCGGTGCACCGCGAAGGCCTCAAGCAGCAGCTCGAAGCGGCGCTCGCGGATTTCGACGGCCGCCTGCTGGTCGAGAAGCTGATGGCGGCCGGCGTTCCCGCCGCGCCGGTGCTGCCGGTGGATGCGGCGCTGTCGCATCCGCACACCGCGCACCGCGGCATGGTGGTCGAGCTCGAAGGCGGCTATCGCGGCATCGCCTCGCCGATCAAGCTGGGCCGCACGCCGGCGAGCTACCGGCACGCGCCCCTGACGCCCGGCAAGACATTCCTTGTCCAGGGGGTCGCCGCGCCCGGCCGCCCCCGGTAGGGGGTGGGCGAAGCGACACGAAGTGCGCGCAGCCTGGGGGCGAGCCAGACTCAGATCAGGAGGGCGTTGACGCGGCGGACGTAGGCGGCGGGGTCGGCCGGGAGGCCGCCTTCGGCGAGCAGGGCCTGGTCGAAGAGGATGTTCGCCAGGTCGTCGAAATGCTCCGAGGTCTCCAGCTTGCGCACCAGCGGATGCTCGGCATTCACCTCCAGCACGGGCTTCAGGTCCGGCGCGGGCTGGCCGGCCTGCTTGAGCATGCGCGCGAGCTGGGTGCTCATGCCACCGTCCTGCACCACCAGGCAAGCGGGTGAATCGACCAGGCGCGTGGTCACCCGCACGTCCTCGGCCTTGTCCTTCAACGCCTCCTTGAGCCGCTCCAGCATGGGCTTGAAGGACTCCGCGGCCTCCTCGGCGGCCTTCTTTTCAGCCTCGTCCTGCAGCTTGCCGAGATCGACCGCGCCCTTGGCCACGCTCTGCAAGGGCGTGCCGTCGAATTCGGTGAGGTAGTTGAGCGCCCACTCGTCGACGCGGTCGGTCATCAGCAGCACCTCGATGCCCTTCTTCTTGAAGATCTCGAGCTGGGGACTGTTCCTCGCGCCGGCCAGCGTGTCGGCCGTGATGTAGTAGATCGCGTCCTGGCCTTCCTTCATGCGCGACTTGTAGTCGGCGAAGCTCACGCTCACGGTGTCGCTCGTGCTCGACGCAAAGCGCAGCAGCTTGGCGATGCGGTCGCGGTTGGCGAAGTCCTCGCCCAGGCCTTCCTTGAGCACAGCGCCGAACTCGGCGTAGAACTTCGCGTACTTGCCCGATTCGTCGGTGTAGCCGGCGGCGGCTTCGGCCGCGGGCGTGGTCTCGGCGGTCTTCTTGTCGACCACGTCCGTCACGCCTTCGGTGGGCTCGGGCGCCGGGACGGACTCCCCCGAACCCACGTCGATCTTGCCCTCGCCGCTGTCGCCCGCGGTCTTCTGCTTCTTCGCCAGGTCCTCCAGCATGCCCAGCACGCGCTTGGTGCTGCCTTCGCGGATTGCCTTCACGTCGCGGCTTTCCTGCAGCAGTTCGCGGCTCACGTTGAGCGGCAGGTCGGCCGAGTCGATCACGCCCTTGACGAAGCGCAGGTAGCTCGGCATCAGCGCCTCGGCGTCGTCCATGATGAAGACGCGCTTGACGTAGAGCTTGATGCCCGCGCTCTTGTCACGGTTCCACAGGTCCATCGGTGCCTTCGACGGGATGTAGAGGAGCTGCGTGTACTCGGTGTTGCCTTCGACCCGGTTGTGGCTCCAGGCGAGGGGCGCCTCGAAGTCGTGGCTGATGTTCTTGTAGAACTCGACGTACTGTTCTTCGGTGATGTCCTTCTTGGGCCGGCTCCACAGCGCGTTGGCCTGGTTGACCGGCTCCCACTCGCCGGTCTTGACCATTGCGCCGCCCTTGTTGTCCTCGCCTTCCTTCCACTCTTCCTTTTCCATCAGGATGGGCAGGGAGATGTGGTCGGAGTACTTGCTGATGATCGACTTCAGCTTCCAGGCGTTGAGGTACTCGTCGGCATCGTCTCGCAGATGCAGCGTGACGCTGGTCCCGCGCTGCGCCCGCGTGATGGAGTCGACCTCGAAGTCGCCGGCGCCCGCGCTGACCCAGCGCACGCCCTCTTCCGCCGGCAGGCCCGCGCGGCGCGACTCGACCGTGATCTTGTCGGCCACGATGAAGCCCGAATAGAAACCCACGCCGAACTGCCCGATCAGCTGCGCGTCGGCCTTCTGGTCGCCCGAGAGCCGGCTCATGAACTCCTTGGTGCCGCTCTTGGCGATGGTGCCGAGGTTGTCGATGGCTTCCTGCTGGCTCAGGCCGATGCCGCTGTCGGCGATGGTGAGGGTCTTGGCTTCCTTGTCGAAGGAGACCCGCACGTCGAGCGTGGGCTGGTCCTCGTACAGCGCGGGCTGGTCGATGGCTTCGAAGCGGAGCTTGTCGCAGGCGTCGGACGCATTGGAGATCAGCTCCCGCAGGAAGATCTCCTTGTTCGAGTAGAGCGAATGCGTGACGAGGTGAAGCAGCTGCGCGACCTCGGCCTGGAAAGGGAGTTTTGTCTTTGGAATGGTCATGGCAGGGAAACGATCAAGGGAAAAAACGCCAGTTCGGGGCGAGCCGGCGACTTTACAAGACACCGGTTCGCACACGCCGGCACCAAGCATGCGGCGCAATTCGCCAGGCGGGCCGCGTGGCAGCTGCGCGACGGCTACAAAATGTTTCCTTCGTCAAGCTTCAACCAAAGCATTCAATCGGGCGCGCCCACCCCGCGGCAGGCCCGGCTTCCACGCGAAGCCCTCCCTAAAGTTCTGTCGTGCACGCCAAGTGCACTTCACATTCACCAGGGAGGCCTCATGAAAAAGCCAGTTCTTCTGATCGCAGCCGCCGCCTGCGTCGCCCCGCTTGCCGTCCGGGCCGAGTCGAATTTCGTGACCGGCACGGGCGCGCTGAGCGCCAGCGCCAGACTCGACTTCATCATCATCATCCCCAAGGTTCTGTTCCTGCAAGTCGGGGCGGGCACCAGCTACGCCACCAACGCGACGGTGAACGACATCACCTTCGCCGTGCCCGCGGCCAGCGTCGGCAACGGTACCGCCGTGGCAGGCACGGGCGGCGACCTGGCCGGCGGCGGCGTGACGGTACGCGTGCTGGGCAACAGCGGCACTGTCAGCCTCACCAGTGCGACAACCGGCCCGCTCAGCAGCGGCGTCGCCGGCAATCCCAGCGTGGCATGGAGCGACATCGTCGTCACGCCCGGCACGCTGGCGACCACCACCACCGGCTTCACCAACGCCGCCATCGCGCACCCGCCGTTCAACACTGCCGCCGCGGGCGGTCCTTCGGCCACGCCCACCTCGCTGACCGGCACGGCCGGTCTGGTGCGGCGCGAGGGCAGCTGGACCTTCGCCTACGCCAACACCAGGACGCTGCCGGGCGGCACCTACGGCACTGTGGCCAACAACGGCACGGTGACCTACACGGCGACGGCGCCCTGATCGCGGAAGCCACGGACCGAGCGTGGGTGTGAAGGCGCGACTCGCCAGTGCTGAACGGCCCGGGCGCCGCGCGCTCTGCGCGGCCCTGCTATGCGGTGCCGGGTTGCCGGCGGCCCAGGGCTTCACGGTCGGCATCACGCCCGGCCCGCGTGCGCTCTTCCTGCAGGTGGGCGCGGGCACGATGTCCGGCACCACCTTCGATCATGGCGGCGTGCCGGGCAACAACGCGACGGTCAACACCGCATCGGTCACCGTGCCCGCGGCACAGGTGGGCTCGGGCGCGGCCCAGCCCATGACGACCAACAGCACGGTGACCGTCAGCCCGTGGGACGGCTACAGCTTCTGCAGTTCACCGGCCACGACCGGGCAGGTCTATGTGGCCGGGTTCTACCGGACACCGGGGCTGAACGGCTCCTCCGCGACGCTCAGCGTCAGCACGCCGGCCCAGCTGATCAATGCCACGGGCGACGCCATCCCGTTCGGCCGGATCGCCTGGACATCCTCGGGCCGCGGCGACACCAGCATCGAGGTCATTCCCAGCGGCAGCTTCATCGGCGGCGTGCAAACCCTGGTGTCGGTATCGGTCAACACCTGGATCGAAAGCTGCCTGGCCTTCCGCTACCTCAATACGGCCGTGGTGCCCGCCGGCACTTTCACCGGCCGAGCCACCTAGACGCTGGCGAACCCATGAAGGCCGCTCGCCGGGCTCGGGGCCGGCCTGCTTTCGCTCTTCTTCGCGGCCAGCACACCCGCGACGGCCGCTGTCTTTCGCGTGGATGACACCGGCACTCTCGTGCACCAGCCGGTCACGCCGATGCGCTGGCGGCAGCCGGTGCCCGGCCGCGGTGCCGAGCACACGGTCGAAGGGCGCCTCACCGTGGCGCTGCGCCTGAACCTCTCGCCGTGGCTCGACCGCGGCGCGCGCCTCTACATGTCGCTCGCCCCCACCGACGGGGATCGACTCACGGCCCGATGGCGCACCCACGGGCGGCTGCTGGCCGGCACCCTTCGCGGCGGCGAGCGCGCGCTGGTGTACGAGGGCCAGGTGCGCGATGCCTTCCTGCAGGAAGAGCTCGCGCTCGAACTCAGCGCGGATGGACGCGCCATCGACCGCGCGAAATCGCTTCAGTTCTTCTTCGAGATCGAGCTATCGCCTTGATGCGCCCTGCCTGCTCCCCTCGCCGCCTGTGCCGTGCGGCCTTTCTGGCTGTCGGCCTCGCGGCATCCGCCTTCAGCGCGCCGGCGTCGGCGCAGTTTGCCCTGGCGGCTTCGCCGCCGCGCTTCGAGTTGTCCGCCAAGCCCGGAGAGCGCCTGCGCGCCGTGCTCGAACTCACGCACACCGACGTGCGCGCCGGCGCGTACAAGCTCAAGACCGCCGACTGGACGCTGCGCCCCGATGGCGCCGTCGATTTCAGCGACGACCTGCGTCCGGGCAGCTGCCGGCCCTGGGTCGCGATCGAGCGCCGCGAACTGCGCATCGCCTCGGGCCGCCCCTACCGTTTCCGATTCGAAGTGGCGCCGCCGGCCGACACGCCGCCGACGGAATGCCGCTTCGCCCTCCTGATCGAAGGCGCGCAGCCGGTCACCACGCCGGGCGTCCCGATCGCCCTGGGGGCGCGCATCGGCGTCATCGTCTACGTGGCCGTCGGCGACGTGGCGCCGGTGCTGGAGCACGCGGGCAGCGCCGTGCGGTCGATCGACGGCCGGGCCTCGGCCGTGCTGCGCATCCGCAACCGCGGCAGCGCGCACGGCCGGCTCGCCGGCTTCCTCAACGGCACGGATGCCGACGGCGAGGCGCTGGAACTGCAAGCCGGCAACACACCGATCCTGCCCGGCGAGACGCGCGACATCCCGTTGCTGGCCACCCGGCCCGGCGCCCCGGAGACCGCCGTCGCGCCGCGCTTCCCGATCACCGTCCAGGGCAAGCTGGAGTGGGGCCGCGAGGGCTCGCTGCCCGTCGATCAACGTCTCGCGCCATGAGGCGCCGGCTCGCAAGCTGCGCCCTGTGCATGTGCTGGGCGGGGACGGTGCTGGCCGCCGCACCCGTGGGCACAGCGGCCGAGAACGCCGATTACGTAGACCGGGTGCTCGACGACAGCCCGCAGGCCGAGCCCGCCGACGAGCCCGAGAGCCGCGCCACAGGCTGGCCGCGCGGCTGGAGCGTCGAGGCGCAGTCGACGCGGCAGGGCGGACCTGTCCGCGCGCACGGCCAGTCCCTGCTGCTCTCGGGCCACCTCGATACGCCTGACCACGGCACGCTCTCCGCCCACCTGAGCCTCGAGCGCGACACCAGCCCGGCCGCCCGCCATGGCCCGCACGGCGCGACCGGCACGCCCTACAGCCTGAGGCCCTACGGCGACCGCAGCGGCGGCACCTGGCGCGTCGACCAGCGCGCGATGCCCTTCGACCGCGGCTGGTTCGGCAACGCCAGCGCCGGCGACATCCACATGGCGAGCACGCCCCTCGCGCGCGCCTTCGGCCGGCTCCTCCTGCCCAGTCCGCCGATCGAGGGCGTCTCGGCCAGCTTCGAGCAGCCGGGCCGCACCAGCTTCAATGCCTCGGCCGGCCGGCTCGGCTATTTCGACGGCATCTCGTTCCAGGACTTCCCGACCCACCCGGGCCAGGCCGTGGGCGCTGTCGCGCAGACACGCCTGCGCGACAGCGACGATCCCTTCGCCCCCGGGCGCGCCGATGCCGCCGTCCAGGCGATCGAGACGCGCGGCGTCAATGGCAACGGCATGCGCGGCCATGCGCGCAACACGCGCTCGATCTGGACCACCGCCGCCTGGCAGGGGTCGCGCCCTGGGCCGATGGGCTCGGCGCCGGCCTTGGCGGCGTCGGCGACAGGGTGGGCGGCCTGCGCCTGCAGGGCCATCTCGCGCACAGTGCGAGCCAGCCCTCCGGTCCCTATTCGCTCGCGCCGCCGGATGCGGGCACCGGCGCCTGGCTCGACGCCGCCTGGCGCACCGGGCTCGTGCAGCAGGCCGCCTCGCTGTTCCGCTTCGAGCCCTCCTTGCGCTGGGGAAGCGAAGCGCTCCCCGGCGACCTGCGCGGCGCTTCGTGGCGCGGCGACGTGTCGACGCGCCAATGGCAGCTCGGCGGAAGCATCGAACTGAGCGACAGCGTCAGCGGCCTTCCGCGCCGCTCGCTGTTCGGCAATCTCTTCGGCCGCCATCGCCTCGACTCGCGCGACGCCCTCTCCGCCACGCTGGCCGCACGCAGCGGCATCTTCGCGGCGCAATCGGCCCAGTGGACCTGGGAGCACCAGTCCCGCTGGGGCTACACACAATGGCGAACCGATGCGGCGCGAGGCATCGGCCTGCGCGTGCTGCGCAGTGGCGTCGACCATGCCTGGAACGTGGCTGAAACGCAGTCGTTCTCGACATCTCTGGCCGTCGAGCAGTCGCGCCACTCGTCTTTCAGCGAGCGCAAGCTGCACTGGGGCGTGCTCGGCACCACGCAGTTGGCCGGCGGCGCGCGGCTCGACCTCGGCGTGCGCGGCAGCCATGGCATGGGCGACAGCAGCTCGCGCTTCCTCAGCGCCAATGCGCGCCTGAGCTGGCCTCTCGGCCCGGGATGGTCCTTCATCGCGCAATACGCCGCCTCGCGCGGCCGGGAGTCGCTCAACCCCGCCGTGGTGTCGGCCCTGACGGCGGCGATGCTGCAGCCTCTGCTCGTGGGACCGCCGACCCACTCGCTCATGGTGGCCTTGCGCCACGAAGGGCGTGCCGGCCTGGCCAGCGCGCCGATCGGCGGCGCGCCGGGCAGCGGCGCGGGCCGGCTGGAGGGCTATGTGTTCTTCGACCAGGACAACAACGAGCGGCGCGAAGCGAACGAGGCCGGCGTTCCCGGCGTGACGGTGCTGCTGAACCGCCGCTATCTCGCGCGCACGGATGGCCAGGGCTTCTACAGCTTCCCCTCGGTCGCCGCGGGCAGCCACGAGCTCGAACTGATCGAGGACAACGTGCCCCTGCCCTGGCGCGGGTCGGGCGCGCCCTCGCGGCGCGTGGAGGTGTATGTGCGCGACACCGTCACCGCGAATCTTCCGGTTCGCAAGGAACCCTGAGCGCCCGGCTCAGCGCGGCAGCGACTCCACTTCCCTTGTCCAGCGGTCGATCAGCCGCTTGCGCTCGGCCGCGCTGCCGTACTTCTCGAAGTCGTACCTGATGAGCTTGACGCCCGTCATCGGCGGAATGCGCGGGTCCGGCCTGAAGGTCTTGTTGGCCGGCGACTGCAGGCTGCCCACCCTGGCGCCGATGGACTGCCCCGCCGGGCTCATGAGCCAGTCGTAGTAGCGCTGGGCATTGGCCTTGTTGCGCGCACCCTTGACGAGCGCGATGCCGCCGATCTCGTAACCCGTGCCTTCGCAGGGCGCGGCGCTCTTCACGGGGTACTTGTCCTGGCGCCACTTCTCGAAGCCGAAGATGAAGCTCACGCCGATGGCCACCTCGCCCTTGGCCACGTTCGGCGCCTGGGCCTGGCCGCTGCGCGTGTAGGTCGTCGTGTTGAGGTGCAGCTTCTTCAGGTAGTCGAAGGCCTGCTCTTCCCCCATGAGCTGCACCAGGCCGGCGACGATCGTGTAGCCGGTGCCGCTGGTCGCCGGATGCGACATCTCGATTTCGCCCTTGTACTCGGGCTTGATGAGGTCGGCCCAGCAGCGGGGTTCGGGCAGCTTCTTCTTCCTGAGCACCTCGGTATTGAAGCCGAAGCCCATAGCGCTCGTGTAGAAGCCGCCGACCATGTTCTGCGACATCGCGTACTGCCGCACCGACCAGTCGTAGAGGTCGTTGATGTAGGCCGGCCGGTAGGGGTCGAGCAGGCCTTGCTCGGCCGCCTGGAGAAAGGGGTCGCCCGTGCCGCCCCACCAGATGTCGGTCTTGGGATTGGCCGCCTCGGCGCGCAACTGGGCGCCGATCTCGCCCGTGCCCTTGTGCGCCTGCAGCACGCGGATGCCGGTCGTGCGGGTGAACTCGGCGGCGGCCGCCTCGCACCAGCCGGCGTCGGTGCTGCACAGCGCGTTGAGCGTGCCCTGCGCGTGGGCCGGGAAGAAAGCCAGGGCCGCCGCGGCTGCCATCAGGGCGTGAAGCCATGAACGCGCGGGATTCGAAGGCATGCGGCGTGCTCCGGAAGACGCCCTCGGGGCGGTCACCGCAGCATAACGCGCGCGCCGCATAATCCCGCCGCCGGCGTCGCCGGCACGGGAAACTTTCTCGCTTTTTCTCGCAACTTTCAGGGATCAAAAAAGATATGGAACACAGTATTTCGAAGAAGCTGGCCGCCGAGTTCATCGGCACTTTCTGGCTCGTTCTGGGCGGCTGCGGCAGCGCCATCCTGGCCGCGACATTTCCCGGCCTGGGGATCGGCTTCGCGGGCGTGGCGCTTGCCTTCGGCCTCACCGTCCTGACGGGTGCGTATGCGCTCGGGCCCATTTCGGGGGGCACTTCAATCCCGCGGTCTCGGTCGGCCTCGCGGTCGCCGGCCGCTTCAAGGCATCGCAGCTCCCCGGCTACATCGTCGCGCAGGTCCTCGGCGGGATCGCGGCGGCGGGCGTGCTCTACCTGATCGCCACCGGCAAGCCCGGCGCCGACATCGGCGGCTTCGCGACCAACGGCTACGGGGAACACTCGCCAGGCAAGTACGGGCTGACCGCCGCGCTGCTCTGCGAGATCGCGATGACGGCGATGTTCCTGATCGTCATCCTCGGGGCGACCGCCGCCAACGCGGCGGCGGGCTTCGGCGGCCTCGCGATCGGCCTGTGCCTCACGCTGATCCACCTCATCTCCATCCCGGTCACCAACACCTCGGTGAATCCGGCACGCAGCACCGGACCGGCGCTGTTCGGCCCGTCCTACGCGATCTCCGAACTGTGGTTGTTCTGGGTGGCGCCGATCATCGGCGCGATCGTCGGCGCACTGCTCTATCGGCTGCTGCTGTCGGACGAGTGAGCGGCGAACTCACGGTCCCGGGCGCACCATCGGCAGCGAGGTCGACTGGCCGATCGGCTCGGAGTTGGAGGTCGGATGCATCGCGGCAACCGCGCCCGCATAGACTTCGTCGCTCGACAGCGTCGACGTGACCGGCATCATGGTCGACGATCCGACCGCCTCGGTGCCCGCCGCGTGCGCGGCGGCGATGGCGCCGGCATCCACCTCGGGGTTGGCCGGCGAATTCATCTGCAGCGGATGGAAGTCGGAACCATCCATCTTCTCTGCGCTGGCGCTGACCGAGGCGAATGCGGCGATGGCGGCGAAGCTGCCGATGGCGAGGAACTTGAGCGAAGCTTGCATGAAGGGGTCTCCAGGAGTGGGGGCGGACGGAAGCAAGGTCTCGCGCCGAGTGCGCGAATGCGCGGTCCGGCGGACCTGGCGCCACTCTAGGCAGGCACATTGAGCCGGGACTGAGCGAAGACTTAGTCCGCGGTGAGTGAAGACTTAGGCCGAAATGACCGAGGCGGGCGAGCCCGGCGACAGGCGCGGCAGGTACACCCGCGCCACCAGTCCCGGGCCGTCCTTGCGATTGGACAGCTCGATGCGCAGGCCATGCCGCAACGCGGCCGCCTGGGCGATCGCCAGCCCCAGCCCGCTGCCGCCCACGGGCGACCCCGACACGCGGAAGAAGCGGTCGAAGACCCGTCCCAGCAGCTCGCGCGGAATTCCCGGGCCGTTGTCCACCACATCGACCACCGGGTGGCCGTCGATCTCGTGCAGGCGCACGTCGACGACGCCGTGCTCGGGCGCATAGCGCACGGCGTTGTCGATCAGGTTGTCGAACACGCTGCGCAGGTCGGCCGGCGGTGCCGCGAGCAGCGGCATCACGCTGCCCTCGAAACCCACATCGACATGGCGCCGGTCGGCCAGCACCATGAGCTGGCCCACGCTGTCGCGCAGCAGCGCGGCAACGTCGACCACGCCGCGCCCGCCGGCCGTCGACGCGCCGGGGCGCGAAAGGCGCAGCAGCTGCTCGATCAGGTGCTTCGCGCGCTCGACGCCCGCTTCGAGCTGCGCGAAGCGCTCCGCCGCGTCGCCGGGCGGCACGTGCGCGCGAAGGTTGTCGATCTGCAGGCCGATCGCGGTCATCGGCGTGCGCAGTTCGTGCGCGGCATCCTGCATGAAGCGGCGCTGCGCCGCGAAGGCTTCGCGCAGCCGGGCCAGCAGGCTGTTGAAGGCGCTGACCAGTGGCGCGATCTCCTCCGGCACGCGCGTGACCGACAGCTCCGAGAGGCTGCCTTCGTCCTGCGCCGCCACGTCGCGCGCCACGGCGCGCAGCGAGCGCGACGCGGCCGTCACGATGATCCACAGGATCAGCAGCGCGACCGGCAGCAGCAGCAGGATCGGCAATCCCTCCAGCAGCGCGCGGCGAACGATGCGGTTGACGCGGAAGCCATTGTTCTGCACGACCTGCACACGCGGCTGCTGCGCATCGGCGCCGGCGGGCGCGGTGTAGACGCGCCACCTGTCGTCTTCGGTGCTGCCGGTGCGGACCTCGCTGAAGCCCGCCGCCTGCTGCAGGGGAACGGCGAGCTCCGGCCCCGTGGTGGCCAGCAGCGCGCTGCCGTCGGACGTCCATACCTGCACGACAAAGGCGCCGCGCCGCAACGCCTCCTCCCGGGTCACCCGCTGCAGCGGCGGGGCGCGGCGATGGGTGGCGTGCGATTCCGCCACCAGCCGCATCTGGTCATCCATGAAGTTGTTGACCAGCGTCCCGTAGGCCAGGTACGAGAACCATGCCGTCGCCGCGATCGCCACCAGATGGAGCGCGACCAGCCACACCAGGAGCTGGCTGCGCAGCGAGCGCAGCAGCGGGCGGCGCCCCGTCATGCCGGCGCCACTCGCCAGCCGAGGCCCCGAACGTTGCGTATCGCCTCCGCCCCGAGCTTGCGCCGCATGCCATGGATCAGCACGTCGACCGCGTTGCTGGTCACCTCTTCGCCCCAACCGTAGATCCGGTTCTCGAGCTGCTCGCGCGACAGGATGGCACCCGGCCGCTCGAGCAAGGCATGCAGCAGGGCGAACTCGCGCGCCGTGAGCGATTCGCGCGCACCGTTGATCTGCACCTCGCGCGTGGTCAGGTCGAGCTGCATCGACGCGGTGCCGACGACCGAATGCGCGGCACCGTCGCGGCGGCGCACCACGGCGCGCATGCGGGCGAGCAGTTCGCGAAAGGCGAAGGGCTTCATCAGGTAGTCGTCGGCACCGAGGTCGAGGACGTGAATGCGATCTTCCAGCCCGTCGCGCGCGGTGAGCACCACGACCGGCGTCGCATCGCCGCGCTCGCGCGCGCGGCGCAGCACTTCCGTGCCATCCTGCCTGGGCAGGCCCAGGTCCAGCAGCACGCAGGTATAGCCGCCGTCGTCGAAGGCGCTCTGCGCCAGCGCGCCGTCGCGGACCCAGTCGACCGACCAGCCCGCGCCCTCGAGGCCCTGCATCAGGCTGCGCCCGATCATTTCATCGTCTTCCACCAGCAGTGCGCGCACCGGCCTCTCCTTGTTGCAGCGCCGGCGGCAGCGCCGGCTCCAGTGAAGCTACGCCTCGATTCTTAGACCCAGCTGAGTTAGAAGCGCTCGTGCGGACCCAGGTAGCGCCACTGCCCCGCCGGCAGGTTGCCCAGCACCACGTTGCCGATGCGGATGCGCTTCAGGCCCACGACCTTGAGTCCGACCTGCTCGCACATGCGCCGGATCTGGCGCTTCTTGCCTTCCGTGAGCACGAAGCGCAATTGCTCCGGGTTCTGCCACTCGACCCGGGCCGGCTTCAGCGGCTGGCCGTCGAGGCTCAGGCCATGGCGCAGGCGCGCGAGCTCTTCACGCGGGAAGGCCGCCTGGGAGTTCTGCGCGACGGGGCCGTAGGAGACGCGCACCAGGTACTCCTTCTCCATGCCCGAGTCCTCGCCGATGAGCTGCCGCGCGACGCGCCCGTCCTGCGTGAACACCAGCAGCCCCACCGAATCGATGTCCAGCCGGCCCGCCGGCGCGAGGCCGCGCAGCTGTGGCGGCGAGAAGCGGTTGCGGCTCGGGTCCTCGCGCCAGTGCGTGCGCGGATTGATCAGCACCACCGCCGGCTCGTGGCCGTCCTCGGCCTGGCCGCTCACATAACCCATGGGCTTGTGAAGCAGGATCGTGACCTGTTGCTGCTGCTGGTTCTGGGCCTTCCTGTCGACCTCGATGCGGTCGGCCGGCGTCACCTTGACGCCCATCTCGGCCACCTGGCCGTTGACCTTGACCCAGCCCTGCGCGATCCAGTCGTCGGCCTCGCGGCGCGAGCACAGGCCGAGCTCGGCCATGCGTTTGTTGAGGCGTGAAGGTGCGGTCGCTTCGGTCATCCGGCGATTGTCGCGCGGCTCAGTCCTGGTCAAGGCCCCGATACGAAGCGAACTCGGTCGGGCGGAATTCCCCGGCCGGGATCAGCCTGTCGTCCAGACCAGGGAAACACACCCGGATCTCGCCGCGCTCCCGAAACCAGCACCCTCGCAGGGTTTCGCCGTCCCACCAGCTGAGGTAGGCGAGCCGGCCGGGCGTGTTGCATGTGTCCTGCGCGTCGGTCAGGCCCATCACATCGAAGTCGCTTCCGTCCGCCACGAAGATCACGCCGGGCTGGGATTCGCAGGCGACGATCAGCGCACAGCCGGCGAGAAATGCAGCTGTTCGAAAGTAGGTCATAAGCACTCCTTTCGACGACCACGTGGGGGCGATTAGGCCAGCCGCCGAGGTGCCTGTCACCCCCATGAAGAGGGGTGCCGGAGCAGGAAGTCAGGGCACCAGCCGGTAGCCCACCGCGGTCTCGGTCAGCAGATGCCGCGGCTGCGCCGGGTCCGCCTCCAGCTTCTGGCGCAGATGGCCCATGTAGATGCGCAGGTAGTGGCTCTGCTCCCCATGCGAGGGGCCCCACACCTCGCGCAGCAGCTGGCGCTGCGTGAGCACCCGACCGGCGTTGCTCACCAGCACCGACAGCAGCCGGTATTCGGTGGGCGTGAGATGCACCTCGCTGCCGGCGCGCCGCACCACGCGCGCCGTGCGGTCGACCTCGACCTCGCCGAAGCGGAACACCGGCTCGGGCTCCTCGCCGCCGCTGGCCGTGCGCGGGCGGCGCAGGTTCGCGCGCACGCGGGCCAGCAGTTCGCCGGTGCCGAAGGGCTTGCTCAGGAAGTCATCGGCGCCGGCATCCAGCGCGGCGATCTTGTCGGCCTCGTCGGTGCGCGCCGAGAGCACGATGATGGGCACGGCCGACCAGCCGCGCACGTCGCGAATCAGCGAGACGCCGTCGCCGTCGGGCAGCCCGAGGTCGAGCACGATCAGGTCCGGCTGCCGCGTGCCGGCCGCCGCCAGGCCGTCGCGCAGCGTGCCGGCCTCGTGCACCAGCCAGCCTTCGGCCTCGAGCGCGCCGCGCACGAAGCGGCGGATCTGCGGCTCGTCCTCGATCACGATGGCGGTGGGATGGATGTTGGGCATGGCTTCAGGCGGTGAGTTCGGTGGACTCCGCGGACTCAGGCGGCTCCCGGCGCGGCAGTGTCACCGTGAATTCTGCCCCGCCACCGTCGGCATTCGCCGCGGCGATCTCGCCGCCGTGCGCGCTGACCACCGCCTTGCAGATCGCCAGCCCCAGCCCGACGCCCGGCGTGGCCGATTCCGCCTGGCCGCGCGTGAACTTGTCGAACAACGTCTGCTCGCGGCCCTTCAGCGCGGGCGGCAGGCCCGGGCCGTGATCGCGCACGCTCAGCACCAGCGAGCGCTCGGTCGCGCGCGCGCCGACCACGATCGGCGTCGCGCCGTACTTGCCGGCGTTCTCCAGCAGATTGACCAGCACCCGCTCGATCAGCACCGCGTCGAATTCGACCAGCGGAAGATCCTCCGGCAACGCGGTCTGCACCACCATGTCGCCGAGCGCGGGCCGGGCCGCGCGGATGGCCGAGCCGACCACCTCCTCGACCGACTGCCACTCGCGCCGCAGGTTGACGGCGCCGCCGGCGATGCCGCTTTCGAGGCGCGCCATGTCCAGCAGGTTACTCACGAGCGCATGGAGCTGATGGGCTTGCGCGACGATGGCCCGCGCCACGGCGCGGTAGCCGCCGGCCCCGTTTGCCGTGGGTGGTTCCGGCATCGCCTGCAGCGATTCGGCCAGCGCGATCAGCGCCGTCAGCGGCGTGCGCACGTCGTGCGAGATCGCGCCCAGCAGCGCATTGCGCAGGCGCTCCGACTCCATCTCGACCACGGCCTGCTGCGCCACCTCGACGTAGTGCACGCGCTCCAGCGCGATCGCGATCTGCCGCGCCAGGGTGTCGAGCTGCTGCGCCTGCTCCGGGATCAGCAGCCAGCGCGGCTGCGCCGGCTCGAGCGCCAGCACGCCGCGCACGCGCATCGGCGCCTTCAGCGGCACGTAGTGCCAGGGCTGCGCCGCCAGCGTGGCGGTCGCGAGGCCGGCGGGCTGGCCCTGGCGGAAGGTCCAGTCCGCGACGCTGGCATCGAAGCCCGGCGGCGGCGCGGCGGGCATCACCAGCCGGTCGGCGGCATCGGGCACCAGCACCAGCGCATGGCCGCCGAAATGGCCCTGGACGGCGGCGGCGCCGAGCGCGACCACCTGCGTGGTTTCCAACGCGGCCGACAACTCGCGCGTGAGCTCGAACAGCGATTGCGCTCGCCGCTCGCGGCTGGCCGACACCCCGGCCGCGAAGCGCAGCCCCGCGGTGAGCTGGCCGACCAGCAGGCCGACGCCGAGCATGATCACGAAGGTCAGGACGTACTGCACGTCGCTCACGCTGAACGACATCCTCGGCGGCACGAAGAAGAAATCGAAAGCCGCGACATTGAGCAGCGCGGCGAAGGCCGCCGGACCGCGCCCGAAGCGCATCGCCACGCCGATCACGCCGAGCAGGAACAGCATCACGATGTTGGACAGCTCCAGCACGTGCGACAGCGGCGTGGCTAGCAGCGTGATCGCGACACTGGTGCCGGTTGCCCAGGCGTAGCCGGGCCAGCGGGCATACGGGCGGTCGGTGTCTTCGACATCGGCGTCGCCGCGCCCGCCCGGACGCGCGCGCGCGAGGCGGCGCGAGCTCTCGGCGCGCGCCACCTCGACGATGTCGACCCCCGGCGCATGGCGCGCGAGTTCTCGCGTCAGCACGGGGGACGCCCACCAGCGCCGCCAGCCCCGGGCCGGCTCCGCGCGGCCCACCACCAGCGTGGCGCAATTGAGCCGCCGCGCCTGCGCGGCAAGCTCCTCGGCGACGTCGACGCCGGTCAGCACCGCCGTCTCCGCACCCAGTTCCTCCGCCAGCTTGAGCACCGCGAGGATGCTGTCGCGCTGCGCGGCGGCAAGCCGCTGCAGGCGCGGGGTCTCGACATAGGCCGCATGCCAGCGCACGTTGAGCTGGCTGGCGAGCCGGGCCGCGGTGCGCACGGTCTGGCCCGCGCCTTCGTGGGGTCCGACGCAGGCGAGGATCGCGCCGGAGGTGTTCCAGGCCGGCGGCCCGGTGCTGCCCTGCGGGCCGGATTGTTCGACGCGCCAGCCGCGCACGTCGTCTTCCACGTGCTCGGCCGTGCGCCGCAGCGCGATCTCGCGCAGCGCGATGAGATTGCCCTTGCGGAAGAAGTTCTGCGCCGCGCGCTCGGCCTGCTGCGGCAGGTAGACCTTGCCGGCCGCCAGCCGCTGCATCAGCTCGTCCGCGGTGACGTCCACCAGGATCACCTCGTCCGCCTCGTCGAGCACCGTGTCCGGCACGGTCTCCTGTACGCGGATGCCGGTGATGGCGCCGACCGTGCCGTTGAGGCTTTCGAGGTGCTGCACGTTGAGCGCGGACCAGACGTCGATGCCGGCCGCCAGCAGTTCCTGCACGTCCTGCCAGCGCTTGGCATGGCGCGAGCCGGGGGCGTTGGAATGGGCCAGCTCGTCGACCAGCAGCACCGCGGGCTTGCGCTCGAGCGCGGCGTCGAGATCGAACTCCGACAGCGTGTTGCCGCGGTAGGCGACCTGGCGCAGGGGCAGCGCCGCCAGGCCGGCGAGCAGCGCCGCCGTCTCGCTGCGGCCATGCGTCTCGACCACGCCGATGAGCACGTCGCGGCCGGCGGCGCGTTCGCGCTGCGCGGCGCTCAGCATGGCCCACGTCTTGCCGACACCGGCGCTCGCGCCCAGGTAGATGCGCAGCTTGCCGCGCTGCGCGCGCTCTTCGTCCGCGCGCAGCTGGGCCAACAGGGCGTCGGGATCGGGGCGGTTGTCTTCGGGCATGGAGGGCAAGGCGGCGAAGATTACTTCATCGGCCGATCCTGGCGCCGGTCTCCGTGCTGATGACGCCGCGCGGTGCGCGACACCACGAACCAGGCGAAGCCCAGGGGAATGAAGAGGACTGCCAGCGCGCAGAAGGCGCGAAGAATTTCACCGCCCATGGCGCAGGCCACAGCGCGCGAGGTGATCGCGCCAGGACACGAGGCGACCGACCTCGCCGGCAGGCACGGCTTCGATCAGGCGATGCAGCACCTGGGCATAGCTCGACAGCGGCAGGCGGATCATGAGCCGCACGCGCGGCGCATCGCTCTCCTGCGAACCGCGCCCGTTCAGCAGCGGCTCGCAGCGCACCACCCCGGCGTCGGGGCAGCGGGACATCGCCTCGCGCACGCGCAGGGCGTCCGCGCAGGTCACGGTGACGTCGAGCACCTGGAACGACGTCGTGCTGGATATTCGGGTCACCAGCGGGTGTTCGCGGTAAGCGGCATAGGCCATGACAGGTGCTCCTTACTTCTTCGCGGCGTCGAGCGCCAGGTTGAGCTTGAGCACGTTGACCCGCGCTTCGCCGAGAAAGCCCAGCAGCGGCGTCTCGGTGTTGTCCTCGATCAGCTGCTCGACGTGGTCGAGCTGCAGGTTGCGCAGACGCGCCACGCGCGCCGCCTGGTAGCGCGCGGCGGCCGGGCTGATGTGCGGATCGAGCCCGCTGGCCGAAGCCGTGACCAGATCCACCGGCACCGGTGCCGTGTTGCCCGGATCGGCCGCGCGCAGGGCCTCGACACGGCCCTTGACCGCATCGACCAGAGCCGGGTTCAGCGGGCCCTGGTTGGAGCCGCCCGACGAGCCCGCGTTGTAGGGCATCGGCGAGGTGGCCGACGGGCGGCCCCAGAAGTGCCTGGGGTCGCTGAAGTTCTGGCCGATCAGCACCGAGCCGACCGTGGTGCCGTCGAGCACCACCAGGCTGCCCGAGGCCTGCGTCGGAAAGATGGCCCGCGCCGCGCCCGTCACGACGAAGGGGTAGAGGACGCCGGTGAGCGCGCTCAGCAGAACAAAGAGCACCAGCGCGGGGCGAATGATGTTTTTCATGGATGACTGTCCTTTCAGACCAGGCCGACCGCGACGAGCAGCCAGTCGATGAGCTTGATCCCGATGAAGGGCACGATGAGGCCGCCCAGGCCGTAGATGGCGAGGTTGCGGCGCAGCAGGGCCGCGGCGCCCACCGGCCGATAGCGCACGCCCTTGAGCGCGAGCGGGATCAGGAACACGATCACCAGCGCATTGAAGATCACCGCCGACAGGATGGCCGAGGACGGGCTCGCCAGCCGCATGATGTTGAGCGCGCCCAGCTGCGGGTAGGTCGTCACGAAGATCGCCGGGATGATGGCGAAGTACTTCGCCACGTCGTTCGCGATCGAGAAGGTGGTGAGCGAGCCGCGCGTCATGAGCAGCGCCTTGCCGGTCTCCACCACCTCGAGCAGCTTGGTCGGGTTGGAGTCGAGGTCGACCATGTTGGCGGCCTCCTTGGCGGCTTGCGTGCCGCTGCCCATCGCCACGGCCACATCGGCCTGCGCCAGCGCGGGCGCGTCGTTGGTGCCGTCACCCGTCATCGCGACCAGGCGGCCTTCGGCCTGGTACTTGCGGATCAGCGCCAGCTTGTCCTCGGGCGTGGCTTCGGCGAGGAAGTCGTCCACCCCGGCTTCGGCCGCGATGGCGGCAGCGGTCAGCTTGTTGTCGCCGGTGATCATCACGGTCTTGATGCCCATGCGGCGCAACTCGGCGAAGCGTTCCTTGATGTCGGTCTTGACGATGTCCTTGAGTTCGACGACGCCGAGCACGCGCTTGCCTTCGGCCACGGCCAGCGGCGTGCTGCCGCGGCGGGCGACAGCATCGGCGGCGCGCAGCACTTCGGCCGGCATCGAGCCGCCGAGGGCTTCCACATGGCGGCGCACCGCGTCGACCGCTCCCTTGCGCAGCAGGATCGCGTCGGCATCCAGGCTGTTCGCGGCGGCCGGCAGATCGACACCGCTCATGCGTGTCTGCGCCGTGAAGGGCACGAAGTGCGCGCCTTCGACGCCCTTGTCGTCCGTGCCGCCGCGACGGGCCAGCTCGACGATGCTGCGCCCTTCCGGCGTTTCGTCGGGCAGGGAGGCCAGCACCGCGGCGCGCGCCAGCTTCTCCTGCGAGACGCCCGGCGCCGTGAGGAAGGCGCTGGCCTGGCGGTTGCCGTGCGTGATGGTGCCGGTCTTGTCGAGCAGCAGCACGTCGACGTCGCCCGCGGCCTCGACCGCGCGGCCCGAGGTGGCGATCACGTTGGCCTGCATCATGCGACTCATGCCCGCCACGCCGACGGCCGAGAGCAGGCCGCCGATGGTTGTCGGGATCAGGCACACCAGCAGCGCGACCAGCGCCGTCAGCGACACCACCGTGCCCGCGCCCGCGGCGGCGACGCTGAACACCGAGTACGGCAGCAGCGTGGCCGTGACCATCAGGAACACCAGGGTCAGCGCGACCAGCAGGATGGTCAGCGCGATCTCGTTGGGCGTCTTCTGGCGCTTGGCGGCCTCGACCATGCCGATCATGCGGTCCAGGAAGGATTCGCCGGGGTTGACGGTGATCCGGACGACCAGCCAGTCCGACAGGACGCGCGTACCGCCGGTGACGGCGGAGAAGTCGCCGCCCGACTCGCGCACCACGGGTGCCGATTCGCCGGTGATTGCGCTTTCGTCGACCGAGGCCACGCCTTCGATCACTTCACCGTCGAGCGGGATCACGTCGCCGGCCTCGACCAGCACGACATCGTCCCTGCGAAGTTCAGGCGCCTGCAGCGGCAGCCACTTGCCGCCATGGAAGGGCTCGGACATCTTCTTGGCCCAGGTGTCCTTGCGCAGGCCGCGCAGCGAGGCGGCTTGCGCCTTGCTGCGGCCTTCAGCCAGGGCTTCGGCGAAGTTCGCGAACAGCACCGTGAACCACAGCCAGATCGACACCGCAAGCACGAAGGCGGGCGGCATGCCGGTATCTCCCGGGAAGCTCAGCGAATGCGCCCACAGCAAGGTCGTCAGGATGCTGCCGATGTAGACGATGAACATCACCGGGTTGCGCCACTGCACCCGCGGGCTCAGTTTGGCGAACGCGGCCCACAGCGCGGGCCGGACCAGGTCGAGATCGAAGAGCGCGAGATGTTTCTTCTTCTTGGCCAGGGCCTTGGCTTCGGCCACGGCCGCGGGCTGGACGAGTTCGCCCAGGGGAACTGGGGAGGGATTCTTTTTCATGGTCGGTGGTCTCATTTCCACAGCATCAGGTGCTCGACGGTCGGCCCGAGGGCGAGCGCCGGCACATAGTTCAGCAAGCCCACCAGCAGCACGGTGCCGATCAGCAGGGTCACGAACAGCGGCCCATGCGTGGGCATGGTGCCGGCCGTGACGGGAAGGCGCTTCTTGGCGGCCAGCGATCCCGCGATGGCCAGCACCGGCACGATCACGCCGAAGCGGCCGAACCACATCGCCACGGCGAGCAGCGCGTTGTAGAAGGGCGTGTTGGCGGAGAGGCCGGCGAAGGCGCTGCCGTTGTTGTTGCCCGCCGAACTGAACGCGTAGAGGATCTCGGAGAAGCCGTGCGCTCCGGGATTGGCGATACCCGCCTTGCCGGCGGTCGTGGCCACCGCGATGGCGGTTCCCATCAGCACCAGGATCGGTGTGACCAGGATGGCGATGGAGGTCAGCTTCATTTCGTACACCTCGATCTTCTTGCCGAGGTACTCGGGCGTGCGGCCGATCATCAGGCCCGCGATGAACACGGCCAGGATCGCGAAGATGAGCATGCTGTAGAGCCCGGTGCCGACGCCGCCGAACACCACCTCGCCCAGCTGCATCAGCACCATCGGCACCATGCCGCCCAGGGGCGTGAGCGAGTCGTGCATCGCGTTCACCGCGCCGCAGGAGGCGGCGGTCGTGATGGCGGCGAACAGCGCCGACGCGTTGATGCCGAAGCGCACCTCCTTGCCTTCCATGTTGCCGCCGGACTGCAGCGCGGTGGACACCTGGTCGACGCCCAGCGGTGACAGCAGCGGATTGCCGCCCTGCTCGGCCGGCGTGAGGACGACGACGGCCACGACGAACATCACCGTCATCGCCGCCAGGATCGCCCAGCCCTGGCGCTGGTCGCCCACCACGCGCCCGAAGGTGAAGCACAGCGCGGCGGGGATCAGGAAGATCACGAGCATCTGGATGAAATTTGCCAGCGCGGTCGGGTTCTCGTAGGGGTGCGCCGAGTTGGCGTTGAAGAAGCCGCCACCATTGGTGCCGAGCATCTTGATGGCCTCCTGCGAAGCGACCGGGCCCATCGCGATCGTCTGCGTAGGAGTCGTCGCGTCTTCCATCACCGGCGCGCCGGCCTTGTCCAGCACGGGTTGGCCGCCGGCGTCCAGCTTGGGCTGCTGGTAGGCGGTGGTCTCGAGCGTGGTCACGGTCTTGTAGGCGTCGAAGTTCTGGATCACGCCCTGGCCTACGAAGAACAGGGCCAGCACGAAGGCGATCGGCAGCAGCACCCAGAGGGTGATGCGCGTGACGTCGGCCCAGAAGTTCCCGACGAAGCCCTTGCCGTCCGTGCGGCGGGCGGCGAAGCCGCGGGCCAGCGCGAACGCGACCGCGATGCCGGTCGCGGCCGAGAAGAAGTTCTGCACCGTGAGGCCGAGCATCTGCGTGAGATAGCTCATCGTCGCCTCGCCGGTGTAGCCCTGCCAGTTGGTGTTGGTGACGAAGGACACGGCGGTGTCGAAGGACGAATCCGGCGAGACCGCCGCCATGCCCGCGGGATTGAGCGGCAGCAGGCCCTGCAGCCGCTGCAGGCCGTAGACCGTCAGGGCGCCGAGCGCATTGAAGGCCAGCAGCGCCAGCGCATAGGCGCGCCAGTGCATCGAGCTGCCGGGCGAGGTGCCCGCCAGCTTGTAGAGCGGCGCTTCGACGCGCTGCATCCAGCGCGGAAGGCGCTCGTCGCAGATCGCGGCAAGGAAGCGTCCGAGCGGCCAGGCGAGCACGCCCAGCACGACGAGATAGAGGGCCAGCAGGCCCCAGGCGGAACTGGTCACTTCAGAACTCCTCGGCGCAGATGAGCGCGAACACGAGGTAGGCGAAGAGGATCACGGCGATCAGTCCGGCGAAGCCGTAGAGAACTTCAAGGCTGATCACGAGCGCTCCTCCCTGGGGGATTCGAGCTTGTGCAAGCCGACCACGGCTTCGCACATCGCGATCCAGAAAACCGCCATCACGACGATCCAAACGATGTCCATCTGTCACTCCTGCATTCGAGACATTTCAAGGCCCTCAGTCTCGGCAGGGGGGCGTAAAAACAGGGAACAGAGTCGCGCGACGGGCGTAAAGAAAGCGTAAAAAAAAGATGGCGCCGCTGCGGGCGCTCAATCACATTCGACGCGAGGTTCCTCGAACCGGGTCGCCAACGCTTGCGCTTCGACAGCCTCCTCGACGACTCGAAGGTCGCGCGGCCTGAGATACGGCCAGGACTTGTACTCCATGGCGGCAAGCACCGTCATGACGATGCAGAAGACGATCGATTCGGTTCCGAGGCGGAGATTCATGTTTTCTGGCTGATGTGTGGATGACTCCGGAAATCTAGTTGCGGCCGCACGACGCATCAATCGTGAAGTTTCAGTGGTTGACCGCTGCGGCAAGACTGCAACGGCGTGCACGCCGGCACCGCTCGAAACTTGTTTAGCATCCGCTGGACAACGGACACAGATCCGTGAAGCCCAAGCTAAGGAAGGTGAGGTTTAGATGATCGACGTTCTCCTCGTGGAGGATCAGCCGCTCGTGTCGGAAGCGGCCTCGTACAAGATTTCCTTGAACCCCCGGGTCGCTTCGATCCAGGTCCGAAATACGGCAGAGAAGGCGCTGGAAGCACTGCACCGCGAACGCGACCGATGGGGATTGATACTCCTAGACCTGGACGTGCCCGGCGCCGTCGGGCTTTCGCTCGCGATGGAGATCCAGCGGCTCGGCAAGGCACCGATCACCTGCGTGCTGACCGGGGAGCGCCGGCGCGACTACATCGCCCAGATCGCCGCCGGCGGCTTTCGCGGCTACATCCTGAAGGCGGTGGAGACCGAGGATCTGGTGAAGGATCTCAATCGCGCCATCGCGGGCGAAATCGTCTTCCCACCGGACAATCCGCTGGGCGCATCGGAACCCGCGCCGCGCCTGACCTCGCGGCAGCGGGAATGTCTCCAGCTCGTGAGCGAGGGCAAGACCACCAAGCAGATCGCCCGGCTGCTCGCGCTGCATCCGGGCACCGTGAACTCCCACATCGATTTCGCGATGGATGCCCTGAGCGCCCATTCGCGTGCCCATGCGGTGCAGCAGGCGATCCGACACGGCCTCCTGAGCGTCGGCGTGGGGAGCGGCCCATGAGCGCGGCGGCCCTTCTCAGCAGGCAGGCCGCCGCCCATCTGATGCTCAGGGTGAGTCCGGCCCACAAGCATCTGGCGATGCGGCAGTTCGCCATGCAGCAGGTGGCGACATGGGTCACGGTGATCGGATTGCTGGTCGCGCATGCGTCCGAACCGCTTCTGCCGCCGCGGATGGTCTGGGCCTGGGCCTCGACCTTCCTGGTGTCGTGGGTGCTGCGGATGCTGATGTTCGCGCCGCTCTACAGGCTGCCGCCGTCGAAGGTCGCGCCCTCGCCGATGCTCACGAGCCTGCCCTTCCTGAGCGGGGTCGTCGGAGGTGCCTTCTGGATCTGGACCATCGAGCTCTTCACGGGCCCGACGCTGACGATGCGCGAACTCGTCATGTGCATCGGATTCCTGTCGATATCGATCTCGATGACGGGAATGTGGCCGGCGACGCCGCTGACCTCGATGATCTACTACCTCGCCTTGTGGGCCGCGTTCTCGTACAGCCTCTGGCGGCACCAGGCCGCCACGCTGGCCACCCTGCTGGCCTTCAACGTGATCATCGCCGTCATTCTGTGGCTCAACATCTTCGTCTCGATCCTCGAGGTCCGGTCGCAGATCGCAAGGGCCAACGAACTCGACAGGACCCTGCACAAGCAGATCGAGACCAACGAACAGCTCGAAGCCCTGAGGCGCGCCGCATACAAGACGCTCGAGACGAGGTCCGAGTTCTTCGCGGAAGCCAGCCACGACTTTCGACAACGACTTCACGCGACGAAGCTGTGGGTGGCGTCGGTCATGCACGAGACGGCGCACGTCCATGCGGCCCAATGGCCGCTCGCAAGGCTCAGCCAGGAAATCGATTCGTTGCAGCTCTACGTCAACGACGTGCTCGAGTTCGCGCGCATCGAATCGATGGACGGCGGCGTGCAACTGACGCCGACGAACATCCAGTCCTTGTTTCAGGAACTCGCCCTCAATTTCGAGAACGTGTCCGAGCATGACGACATCAGCTTGCGCATCCGACGGGCCCGGGCCGTCGTTGCCACCGATGCCTCGATGCTTCTGCGGGTGCTGGAGAACCTGGTCTCGAATGCGCTCAAGTACACCCGGAAGAGTGTCCTGGTGTGCGCGCGCCGCCGGGGCGCGTTCCTCTCGCTGGAAGTGTGGGACCAGGGGCCGGGCATCAAGCGCGAGGCCCATGACCGCATCTTCGACGCCTTCCACCGCGAAGCGGCGGATGGCGACGCTTCGAAGCGAAAGGGTGTCGGCCTGGGATTGGCGATTGTCAAGCGATTCGCCAATCGGATGGGTTACACGGTGGAAGTCCGATCGACGCTCGGCCGGGGCACGCTCTTCAGGGTACTGATACCGGCCCAGCGCATCATTGAGCCTGTGGCCTCGAAGGGATCTCAGCGAGACGGCACCTGCTAGAGGCCTCGGCGAACACGGTGTCGTCGGGTCCGAACAATGTGGCCTCGGCGAATGCGTCACGACCTTCGACCCGCGTCACCCTGGCTTCGGCGCGCACCCGCACGGTCTTCAACGTGAGGAACTTGCGATACTTCACGTCCAGCCCGATCGTCGAATAGATCGCGCCGGGCGGCAAGGTGGAGAGGACCGCGCAGCCCGATGCCGAGTCGAGGACCGAGCTGATCCATCCTCCATGGACGATTCCCATCGGGTTGAGCTGGCTGCGGCTCGTCGTCCCCTGGAAGAGCGCATAACCGGCGTCGGCCTTGATCGCGCAGAAGCTCAAGGACTTCGCGCACTCCGCGTAGGGGAGTTCACCTCGCATCATCTCCTGCATGATTTCCAGACCGGACTTGCCCGCGAGCTGGTGGGGATGCGCGACGCCGGGCCCGGGTCCGCGCTCGAGCCGCTCGAGGGTGGCGCTTTCTTCGGCCATCCAGAGTTCAAGTTTTTGTTCAGGGGTCATACCAATCTCTTGCGTGTTGATGTTGAGGATTGCCATGCTCGTTGGAGCATGCAGTCGCGGACCGTGACAGCTCGATCCGCGCCCGCGTTTCTACAATAGGGCGGCCACTCCATCCAAACGCCTCCGAGCCGAAGGGATTAGCTCCCGCGGGTCCGTGCCGTGCACGCCACGGCCGCCAGCGCGGCGTGCGTATTTCCACACAAGGCTTTTCTTTCTGATCGCCGGCCGACTTCCCGTGAATTCGTTGATACCGGTTCGTCCATGCACTGCGTACAACCCCCCTCAACAAGCGACGAGAGGAAAGCTCATGGACACGGAAGCAATTGCACTGGTGGTCGACGAACCCATCGCCGGCCATTTCTATTGGGTGCTGCAGAAGCAGGACGGCCACGACTGCCGGCCGGTCGATGCCGCCGAAGGGCCGATGCCGACCTACGGCGCGGCGATGATGGCCGGCATTGCAGCGCTGCAGCGGCGCACCGAATCGCGCGGGCCCTGCGCGCGCGGCGTGCCCGTGGTGACGGCCTTCATTCACCGCAACGACGATCTCGGGCCGCCCACCATTCACTGACCCGCTTGCCCGCCGGCGGCCACCGCGGCGGGAAATCTCGATTCGATACGGCGGCCACCTCGAATCGCGAGCCCTTGGCTTCTCTCGTTGCGGCATACTCGCCGACCCATCACGCGCACCATTCAGGCTGCGCCTGAAACGAAGAGACAAACCATGATCCGCAAACTGCTTTCCTTCATCGCGCTCGCGCTGGCCTTCACGCTCGCGCAGGCCCAACCCTATCCCGCCAAGCCGCTGCACCTGATCGTTCCCTTCCCGCCGGGCGGGGGCACGGACATCCTCTCGCGCCTGGTGGCGACCAAGCTCACCGAAGTCAGCAAGTGGACGGTGGTGGCGGACAACCGGGCGGGCGCGGGCGGCACCATCGGCATCACGGAAGCGGTGCGCTCGGCGCCCTCCGGCTACGAGATGGTGATGGGGCAGAAGGACAACCTGGTCGTCGCGCCCTGGCTGTACAAGAACCTGAGCTATGACCCGACCAAGGACCTGGTGGCCGTGGCGCATGTGGCCTACACGCCGGTGGTGATCGTCACGCGCAGCGAATCGAGGTTCAAGACGCTGGCCGATGTGGTGAACGCGGCGCGCGCGGCGCCCGACACGATCACCTTCGGCTCCCCCGGCAACGGCACGACCATCCACTTGGCCGGGGAGATCTTCAACACGGCGGCCCACATCAAGATGCGGCATGTGCCTTACAAGGGTTCGAACCCCGCCATGATGGACGTGCTGGCGGGCAACGTGGACCTGATGGTGTCCTCGCTGCCTTCGGCGATGGGCCAGATCAAGTCCGGCAAGCTGCGCGCGCTGGCCGTGACCTCGGCCAAGCGCAGCAGCTCGCTGCCGGAGGTGCCGACGGTGGCGGAGCTGGGCTACAAGGATTTCGACGTCGCCACCTGGTACGGTCTCTTCATGCCGGCGGGCACGCCCAAGGAGATCGTCACGACGGTGAACGCCGAGGTCAACAAGCTGCTCGCCACGCCCGAGATGAAGGCCGCCATCATTGCCCAGGGCGCCGAGCCGCAGGCCATGACGCCCGAGCAGTTCTCGACGCTGCTGAAGACCGACTACCTCAAGTGGAAGACGATCGTCGAAGCCTCCGGAGCAAGAATCGAATAACCCCCAAGGGCCGCCTGCGCGGAATGGGGCGGTCTTACTCGTGAGCCGCCACGGAACCGGCTTCGCCGGGCCGCCGGCGGCGCCCCCTGCAAGGGGGTAGGCGAAGCGACACGAAGTGCGCGAAGCCTGGGGGTGAGCCCATGAACACGCGAAGCCCGGGGGTCAATCCCTGACATCCGCCACGGGGTTACCGCCGAAGTCGGGGCGGGCCAGGTAGTTCAGGACTTTCGCGGCGGCGGCGGCGGGCGAGTCGAGCTTGCCTTCGGCCTTCAGCCGCTCGAAGCGCGCGCGATCCGGGAACATGTCCGCCTCGCTGCCGCGCAGCTCCACCTGCATGTCGGTGTCGATCACGCCGGGCGCGAGCGAGACGATCTTCGCACCGTGAGGCAAGCCCTGCTCTTCCAGCGCGACGGCGCGCGTGAAGTGGTCCATGCCGGCCTTGGCCGCGCAATAGGAGGCCTGGCTACCCATCGCGCTGCGGCCCAAGCCCGAGGAGATGTTGAGCACCTTGCGCTCGGCACGCCAGGCCTTGGTCGCGCCCAGGAAGGCGGCGGTCAGCAGCAGCGGCGCCTCCAGCCCCACGCGCAGCGCCAGCGACAGGTCGACGGCCACGGCCTCGGACAAAGGGGCCGCGCGCCCGATGGTGCCGGCGTTGTTGATCAACGTCGCACTGTCGAAGGCACGCCCGTCGAGGCCTCGAAGCCAGGCCCCGAGGCGCGCGGCGGCCGCCACCGGGTCGGACAGGTCCTGCTGCCACTGCTCCAGCTCGGCGCCGGCCTCGCGCGCGTGGACAGCGAGCTGCTCGTCGCTGCGGCGCGAAATGCACAGCAGGCGCCGGCCGGGCTGCGACAATTGCAAGGCCATGGCGCGGCCCAGACCGCGGGAAGCACCGGTGATGATGGTCAGATGGGATGAAGTCATAGCGGGATCTCGTGAAATGGTGCAGCGCCGGTGCAGCGCCGTGGCCCGCCAATGCTAACGGCGTGTTGACGAAACTCGACCGTGCTTCTTAAAGTGCCCTCATGCCGATTCAATTCCAGCCGACCCGAGAGCCGCGCCACTTCGTCAAGCGCTTTGGCTTGGCGTGCCAGCCGCAGACGGCGATGGTTCGGCCGGGCGAGCAGGGCCTCTTCGTGCGCCGGCCACGGGGGGACCGCGAAGGCAGCGAACTGGCGGCGCGCTGCGAGGCCGCCACCGGCCGCTGGGGTTTGATCCCGCTCTTCGCCAAGGAACGGGACTATCCCCTCACCCATGCGGCGCGCGGCGAAACGGCAGCCAGCGAGCGCAATTTCTACCAGCCCTGGAAGCGCGGCCATCGCTGCGTCATTCTGGCGGACGCGCTGTTCCGCAGGGGCGAGGACGACCAGTCGGTGGTCCGCGTGTCGCGCGAAGACGGCGAGCCGCTGGCGCTGGCCGGCCTGTGGAACGGATGGCGCTCGCCCACGGGCGAATGCGTCGAGAGCTTCGCCCTGCTGACACTGCCCGCCCAGGACCACCCTTCCCAGCGCCGGGCGGTCTTCCTTCGGGAAGCATGGATCGACGACTGGCTGCACTGCCCGGTGGAGGAAACCGCGGCTTACCTGCGTCCTTACGCCATCGAGAGACTGGTCCGCCAGGTCGTGGCACGCGATGCGTCGATGCCGCTGCTCACCGCCGAGCCCAACGCCTGAGCGGCTAGTCGCCCGCGCTCTTGCCAGCCACCGCGTTGCCGCGCAGCGCGTCGAGGTCGATCACGCGCAGCCCACCGTACTCCACGCGGATCGCGCCCTGCCGCTCCAGCATGCGCAGCGCCTCGTTGACGCGCTGGCGCGAGAGACCGATCAGGTAGGCCAGCTCCTGCTGGGTGATGCGCAGCAGCTCGCCCACGCCCGGAAACAGCACGGGGTTGAACAGCGCCGCAAGGTTGCGCGCCACCCGCGCATCGGGGTTGTTGAGCCGATCGGCCTCGCGTGCGGCGATGAACTGGCCGAGCCGCTCATTGAGCTGGTTCATCACGAAGCGGTTGAAGCCGATGGAATGGTCGAGCAGCCAATGAAAATCGTCGGTCGGCAGCCCCGCCACCAGGCTGCGCCGCAGCGCCTGGATGTTGTAGCGGTAGGGCTCGCGCTTGAGGGCCGTGCCCTCGCCGAACCAGCCGCCGGGCGGCAGGCCGCTGTAGGTCATCGAGGTGCCGTCGGCGTTGTCGTTGCTCATCTTGAGCAGGCCCTCCACGACACCGAACCAGTAGGTCGGCGGTCGGCCGATGCGGCAGACCAGATCGCCAGGCTCGGCCTCGCCCACGACCACGGCAGCTTCGGCGCGAAGGCGCTCGGCGGGCGTCAGCGTTTGCAGCCAGGGGATGTTGCCCAGCTCTTCGGCGCTGGCCGGCCGCACGCGGTCGCGAATGGTTGAAGCGCCGGGGGCACCGCCAATGGTCATCGGGAAACTCCGGGGAGGGGTGTCCCTAGGATTGTCGTCGTAACGACAAGCTGGCGTCAAAGTCGGTCCTACAGTCCGACCCATCGTGCAGACCCAAGCCACCACCTTTCCCCGCCTGCTGCTGGCCCATGCGCGGCAGCAGCCCGACGCGCCGGCCGTGCGCGAGAAGGATCTCGGCATCTGGCAGACCTGGAGCTGGGCCGAGGTCGCCGACGAGGTGCGCGAGATCGCCTGCGGGCTCGCGAGCCTCGGATTCAAGGCCGGCGACAACCTGGCGATCGTGGGCGCCAATCGGCCGCATCTCTACATGGCGGTGGTGGCGGCGCAGGGCCTGTGCGGCGTGCCGGTGCCGCTCTACCAGGATGCAGTGGCCGGCGAGATGGTCTTCATGCTGGAAGACGCCGCCATCGATTTCGTGATCGCGGAAGACCAGGAACAGGTCGACAAGCTGCTGGAGTGCCGCGAACTGATGCCGAAGGGGCAGCGCCTTCGCCATATCGTCTACGACGACCCGCGCGGCCTGCGCCACTACGACCAGCCGGGCCTGATGGGCTACGAGCAACTGCGCGAACGCGGGCGCGCATGGGACCAGGCGCATGCCGGCGTCTTCGATCAGTGCGTGGCCAGCGGCGAGCCGGGCGACGTGGCGGTGATCCTCTACACCTCCGGCACCACCGGGCGGCCCAAGGGCGTGTGCCAGACGCATGCGAGCTTCATCGCGGCCGGGCGCGGCGGCGTGGAGACGGATCGGCTCGGGCCCGGCGACAACATCATGAGCTACCTGCCGATGGCCTGGGTCGGCGACCACCTGTTCTCGGTGGCGCAATGGCTGGTCGGCGGCTTCACGCTGAACTGCCCCGAGTCGGCCGAGACGGTGATGAACGACATGCGCGAGATCGGGCCGAGCTACTACTTCGGGCCACCGCGCACCTTCGAGGGCCTGCTGACCTCCGTGTCGATTCGCATGGAAGATGCGTCCGCGCCCAAGCGCTGGCTGTACGCAAAGTTCATGGCGCTGGCGCGGCGGGTGGGCGCCGACATCCTCAACGGCGCGCCGGTGAGCCTGCTCGACCGGGCGATGTATTCGCTGGGCAATGTCGTGATCTATGGGCCGCTGCGCAACGTGCTGGGCATGAGCCGCATCCGCGTCGCCTACACCGCCGGCGCGGCCATCGGCCCCGACCTGTTCCGCTTCTACCGCTCGATCGGCGTCAACCTCAAGCAGTTCTACGGCCAGACCGAGACCTGCGCGTATGTCTGCCTGCAGAGGGACGGCAAGGTCAAGCTGCAGACGGTGGGCAGCGCCGCGCCCGGGATCGAGCTGCGCATCGCGGACGACGGCGAGGTGCTGGTGCGCGGCGTGTCGGTGCTCAAGGAATACTACAAGCGCCCGGACGCGACGGCGGAGGTGCTGGACGCCGACGGCTACTTCCACACCGGCGACGCCGGCGTGCTCGACGCCGAGGGCCACCTGCGCATCATCGACCGCGCCAAGGACGTGGGCCGGCTCTCCGGCGGCGCGATCTTCGCGCCCAACTACATCGAGAACAAGCTCAAGTTCTTTCCGCAGATCAAGGAAGCCGTGTGCTTCGGCGACGGGTGCGGCGAGGTGTGCGCCTTCATCAACATCGACTACGAGGCCGTGGGCAACTGGGCCGAGCGGCGCGGACTGGCCTACGCCGGCTATGTCGACCTGGCCGGCAAGCCCGAAGTGCTGGCGCTGGTGGGCGAATGCGTCGCCAAGGTGAACGCCGACCTGGCGACCGAGGATGGCATGGGCGAGACGCAGATCGCCCGCTTCCTGGTGCTGCACAAGGAACTGGACCCGGACGACGACGAGCTCACGCGCACGCGCAAGGTGCGGCGCCGCTTCATCGCCCAGAAGTACGCGGTGCTCCTGGAGGCGCTCTACGGCGGAAAGACCGGCCAGTACATCGAGACCCAGGTCAAGTTCGAGGACGGCCGCACGGGCGTGGTGAGCGCCACGCTGGCGATCGTCGAGGCGCGGAACTATCCGCTCGTGAAGGCGGCGGCATGAGCGGCAGAGAGATCGGCGAGCTCATCCTCGACGTGCGGAACATCTCGTTGAGCTTCGGCGGCGTGAGGGCGTTGACCGACATCAGCTTCGACGTGCGCGAGCACGAGGTGCGCGCGATCATCGGCCCGAACGGCGCGGGCAAGAGCTCGATGCTCAACTGCATCAACGGCGTCTACCAGCCGCAGCACGGCTCCATCACCTTCCGCGGCCACCAGTTCAGGCACATGAACTCGCGCCAGGTGGCCGAGATGGGGGTGGCGCGCACCTTCCAGAACCTCGCGCTTTTCAAGGGCATGAGCGTGCTCGACAACATCATGACGGGACGCAATCTCAAGATGAAGAGCGGACTGCTGGCCCAGGCCCTGCGCTGGGGCCCGGCGGAACGCGAGGAGCTGCGGCATCGCGAGTTCGTGGAACGCATCATCGACTTCCTCGAGATCCAGCTGCACCGCAAGACACCGGTGGGGCGCCTGCCCTACGGCCTGCAGAAACGCGTCGACCTTGGCCGCGCGCTCGCGATGGAGCCGCAGGTCCTGCTGCTGGACGAGCCGATGGCGGGCATGAATGTGGAAGAGAAGCAGGACATGAGCCGCTTCATCCTCGACGTGAACGACGAGTTCGGCACCACCATCGTGCTGATCGAGCACGACATGGGCGTGGTGATGGATATCTCCGACCGCGTGGTGGTGCTGGACTACGGCAAGAAGATCGGCGACGGCACGCCCGACGAGGTCCGCAACAACGAAGACGTCATTCGCGCTTACCTGGGGACGGAACACTGATGGGCTTTTTTCTCGAAACTCTCTTCGGCGGCCTGATGGTCGGCATGCTCTATTCGCTGATCGCGATCGGCTTCGTGCTGATCTACAAGGCCTCGGGCGTCTTCAACTTCGCGCAGGGCGCGATGGTGCTGTTCGCCGCGCTCGCCATGGCGCGCTTCGCCGAATGGTTTCCGCTGTGGTTCGGCTTCCAGAGCCTGGTGCTCGCCAACATCCTGGCCTTCATCGCGGCGATGGCCGTGATGGTGGTGGTGGCCTGGCTGATCGAGCGCCTGGCGCTGAGCCGGCTGGTCAACCAGGAAGGCATCACGCTGCTGATGGCGACGCTGGGCATTGCGTACTTTCTCGACGGACTGGGGCAGACGCTGTTCGGCAACGACATCTACAAGATCGATGTCGGCATGCCCAAGGAGCCGACGATGGTGCTGGAGGGGATCTTCGAGGGCGGGCTGCTGCTGAGCGGCGAAGACCTGGTGGCCGCGCTGGTGGCGGCCGCCCTGGTGTTGGTTCTGGCGATCTTCTTCCAGAAGACGGCCACGGGACGGGCCCTGCGCGCGGTGGCCGACGACCATCAGGCGGCCCAGTCGATCGGCATTCCGCTCAACCGCATCTGGGTCATCGTGTGGTCGGTGGCGGGGTTCTCGGCGCTGGTGGCCGGGGTCATCTGGGGCTCCAAGCTCGGCGTGCAGTTCTCGCTCTCGCTGGTGGCCCTGAAGGCACTGCCGGTGGTGATCCTCGGCGGGCTGACCTCGATTCCGGGCGCGATCATCGGCGGCCTGCTGATCGGCGTCGGCGAGAAGCTGTCGGAGATCTATCTCGGCCCGATGCTGGGCGGCGGCATCGAGATCTGGTTCGCCTATGTACTGGCGCTCGTCTTCCTTCTCGTGCGGCCCCAGGGGCTGTTCGGCGAGAAGATCATCGATCGGGTCTGAGCATGTTCTACAGGGAAAACGGCCAGTTCAAGTCGAGCTACCGCGCCGACCAGCAGATCTTTCCGATCCTCCAGGACCGCCTGGTGATGCTGGCGCTGCTGGCCTTCGCCTTCGTCGTGGTGCCTCTGACGGCGCCCGAATACTGGTTCCGCGCGATCCTGATTCCGTTCCTGATCCTCTCCCTCGCGGCGCTGGGCCTGAACATCCTGGTGGGATATTGCGGGCAGATCTCCCTGGGCACCGGCGCCTTCATGGCGGTGGGGGCCTATGCGGCCTACAACTTCCATGTGCGCATCGAAGGCATGCCGCTCATCCTGTCGCTGGTGCTGGGCGGACTCTGCGCCACGCTGGTCGGCGTGCTCTTCGGCGTGCCGAGCCTGCGCATCAAGGGCCTCTACCTCGCGGTGGCGACGCTGGCCGCGCAGTTCTTCATGGACTGGGCCTTCCTTCGCATCAACTGGTTCACGAACAACTCGTCCTCGGGCTCGGTGAGCGTGGCGGGGCTGAACGTGTTCGGGCTGCCGATCGAGAGCCCGGTGCAGAAGTACCTGCTGTGCCTCTTCTTCCTCGTGGTGTTCTCCCTGCTGGCCAAGAACCTGGTGCGCAGCGCGATCGGGCGCGAATGGATGGCGATGCGCGACATGGACGTGGCGGCGGCGGTCATCGGCATCCGCCCGGTGTACGCGAAGCTCACCGCCTTCGCCGTCAGCAGCTTCATCGTGGGCGTGGCGGGGGCACTGTGGGGCTTCGTCCACCTCGGCGCGTGGGAGCCGGCCGCCTTCAGCATCGACCGGTCGTTCCAGTTGCTCTTCATGGTGATCATCGGCGGGCTCGGCTCGATCATGGGCAGCTTCTTCGGCGCGGCGTTCATCGTCCTGCTGCCGCTGTTCCTGAACCAGCTGCCGGGGTGGCTCGGCTTCTCGATCTCGACGGCGCTGGCCTCGCACCTCGAATTCATGATCTTCGGCGCGCTCATCGTCTTCTTTCTCGTCGTCGAGCCGCATGGTCTTGCGCGGCTGTGGTCGACGGCGAAGGAAAAGCTGCGGCTCTGGCCCTTCCCCCATTGATCGCGCAACTCGGTTTTTGATCGGCAACCCGGCACCGCGGTGCCCCACAAGGAGACAGGCATGAAATTGAAGTCACTGGCTTTGACCGCCGCCCTGCTGGCCGGCACTTTCGGTGCCGCGCTCGCGCCCTCGCTCGCGCAGGCGCAGGCCAAGGAGCAGTTCTTTCCGCTGCTGGTCTATCGCACCGGCCCGTATGCGCCCAACGGCACGCCGTGGGCCAACGGCAAGCAGGACTACATCAAGCTCATCAACGCCACCGGCGGCATCAACGGCGTGAAGATCGCCTATGAGGAATGCGAGACCGGCTACGCGACCGACAAGGGCGTCGAGTGCTACGAGCGCCTGAAGGGCCGGCCCGGCGTCGCGCTGTTCGACCCGCAGGCCACCGGCATCACCTTCGCGCTCACGGACAAGGTGCCCACCGACAAGATTCCGCTGATCACCCTGGGCTACGGCCTGTCGGCCTCGCAGGACGGCAACGTGTTCAAGTGGAACTTCCCGCTGATGGGCTCCTACTGGACGGCGGCGGACATCCTGATCCAGCACATCGGCAAGAAGGAAGGCGGGATGGACAAGCTCAAGGGCAAGAAGATCACGCTGGTCTATCACGACTCTCCCTTCGGCAAGGAGCCGATTCCGCTGCTGCAGGAGCGCGCGAAGATGAACGGCTTCGAGCTCTCGCTGATCCCCGTGGCCGCGCCCGGCATCGAGCAGAAATCCGCCTGGCTGCAGGTGCGCCAGTCGAAGCCCGACTACGTGCTGCTCTGGGGCTGGGGCGTGATGAACTCCACCGCGCTCAAGGAGGCCGTGGCCACGGGCTACCCGCGCGAGAAGATGTACGGCGTGTGGTGGGCCGGCGCCGAACCCGACGTGAAGGACGTGGGCGCCAGCGCCAAGGGCTACAACGCGCTGGCGCTCAATCCCGCGGGCACGCAGCCGAAGGTGATCCAGGACATCCTGAAGAACGTGCATGACAAGGGCGAGGGCACGGGACCGCGAGAGGAAGTGGGCTCGGTGCTCTACACGCGCGGCGTGATCATCCAGATGCTGGGGGTCGAGGCGGTCAAGCGCGCGCAGGAGCGCTTCGGCAAGGGCAAGGTCATGACGGGCGAGCAGGTGCGCTGGGGCCTGGAGAACCTGGCGCTCGACCAGAAGAAGCTGGACGCGCTCGGCTTCTCCGGCGTCATGCGGCCCATCAGCACCTCGTGCCAGGACCACATGGGTTCGACCTGGGCGCGCGTGCAGACCTGGGACGGCACGAAGTGGGGCGGCATGTCCGACTGGTATGAAGCCGACGAGCAGATCATCAAGCCGATGGTCAAGGCCGCCGGGGAGAAGTACGCCAGCGAGAAGAAGCTCAACCGCCGCGACGGCGCCGATTGCCAGTCCTGAACGCGCCACGACGCCGCGCCAATCTTCCAGGTCACCATGAGCGACGCTCCCGTTCTTCTCGATGTGAATGGCATCGAGGTCATCTACAACCACGTGATCCTCGTGCTCAAGGGCGTGTCGCTCAAGGTGCCCGAGGGCGGCATCGTGGCGCTGCTCGGCGGCAACGGGGCGGGCAAGACGACCACGTTGCGCGCGGTCTCGAACCTGCTCGCCGGCGAGCGCGGCGCGGTGACCAAGGGCAGCATCGAGCTGCGCGGCGAGCGCATCGAGGCGTTGACGCCCTCCGAGCTGGTCAAGCGCGGCCTGATCCAGGTGATGGAGGGGCGCCATTGCTTCGCCCACCTGACGATCGAGGACAACCTGATGACGGGCGCCTACACGCGCACGGACGGCAAGGCCGCGGTGGCGGCCACGCTGGAGAAGGTCTATGCCTACTTCCCGCGCCTGAAGGTGCGGCGCGGCTCGCAGGCGGCCTACACCTCGGGCGGCGAACAGCAGATGTGCGCCATCGGCCGCGCGCTGATGGCGAACCCGAACATGGTGCTGCTCGACGAGCCCTCGATGGGCCTGGCGCCGCAGATCGTGGAGGAGGTGTTCGAGATCGTGAAGGACTTGAACGAGAAGGAGCGCGTGACCTTCCTGCTCGCCGAGCAGAACACCAACATGGCGCTGCGATTCGCCGACTACGGCTACATCCTGGAGAACGGCCGCATCGTGATGGACGGGGCGGCCGGCAGCCTGCGCGAGAACGAGGACGTCAAGGAGTTCTACCTGGGCGTCGGGGGCGCGGACCGCAAGAGCTTTCGCGACGTGAAGAGCTACAAGCGCAGGAAACGGTGGCTGGCATGACGGACTTCTACGACGACCTGGAAGTGCGGGAGCCGGCGCAGCGCGAGCGCGACCTGCTGGCGGCATTGCCCAGGCAGATTGCGCAGGCGCAGACGGCGACGCCGGCCTTCGCGAAGATCCTGGACGGCGTCAGGCCCGGTGACATCACGAGCCGCGAAGCGCTGGCGAAGCTGCCGGTCACGCGCAAGTCGGAGCTGCTGGCGCTGCAGGGCGCGCGGCGGGCGAGCGATCCCTTCGGCGGCTTTGCGGCGATTCGGTTCGGCTCGCGCATGCCGCGCGTGTTCGCCAGTCCCGGCCCCATCTACGAGCCCGAAGGCGAGGCACGCGACTACTGGCGCACCGCGCGCGCGCTGCATGCCGCGGGCTTTCGCGGCGGTGAACTGGTGCACAACTGCTTCAGCTACCACATGACACCGGCGGGCGCGATCATGGAAAGCGGCGCGCGCGCCCTCGGCTGCACGGTGTTCGCGGGCGGCACGGGCCAGACGGAGCAGCAGGTGGAGGCGATCGTCGATCTCAAGCCCGCCGGCTACACGGGCACGCCGAGCTTCCTGAAGATCATCATCGAGAAGGCCGCCGAACGGAACATCGCCCTGCCCTCGCTCAGCAAGGCGCTGGTATCGGGCGAAGCCTTCCCGCCGAGCTTGCGCGACTGGATTGCCGAGCGCGGGGTCGCGGGCACGCAGTGCTATGCGACGGCGGACCTGGGCTTGATTGCGTATGAGACCCGCGCGCGCGAAGGCTTGGTGCTCGACGAAGGCGTGATCGTGGAAATCGTGCGCCCCGGCACCGGCGACCCGGTCCCCGAGGGCGAGGTGGGCGAGATCGTCGTCACCACCTTGAACCCCGACTACCCGCTGATCCGCTTCGGCACCGGCGACCTGTCGGCCGTGCTGCCCGACCCGTGCCCGACGGGCCGCACCAACACGCGCATCAGGGGCTGGCTCGGGCGCGCCGACCAGACCACCAAGGTGCGCGGGATGTTCGTGCACCCGGGCCAGGTGGCGGAGATCGCGCGGCGCTTTCCGGAAGTGGGGCGTGCGCGGCTGGTGGTCGAAGGCGAGATGGGCGACGACCGCATGAGCTTCCGCCTGGAATGCGCCGCACCGATGGAAGGCCTGGCCGAACGCATCGCCGACGCGGTCCGCGATGTCACCAAGCTGCGGGGCGCGGTCGAATTCGTCGCGCCGGGCAGCCTGCCGAACGACGGCAAGGTCATCGAGGACGCGCGCAGCTATCGGTGAAGGCTGGCGCTTCGCGCGGGTCCTGCTCGGCATGCTCCTTGCGTTCCCGATGATCCCGTCTGGTTTCCTGCAATGACCCACTCCTTCTTTCAGCCACCCACCACGCCGCGCTTCGCGCTGCGCAACCTTCGCGCGCCCCGCAGCCTTGTTCCCGCCGCGCTGGCCGCACGAGCCGACGACGAATTGATCGCCATCGACCTGCTCGTGGACGGGGGCCGCATCGGCGCCATCGAGGCCGCGGGCACGATGCCGGCCGAACTCGGGCCCGACCTCGACGCGTCGATGGTGTTGCCCGGCATGATCGACTGCCACACGCACCTGGACAAGGGCCACATCTGGCCGCGCCAGGCCAATCCGACCGGCGACGGCGCGGGCGCATCGATGGCCACGCAGCGCGACCGCCGGGCGCGCTGGAGCGCCGAGGACGTGCGTCGCCGCATGGAGTTCGGGCTTGCCACCGCCTACGCCAAGGGCGTGGTCGCCATCCGCACGCACCTCGATTCGCTGGCGCCGCAGGCCGCGATCTCCTTTCCCGTGTTTCGCGAATTGCGCGAGCGCTGGGCTGGCCGCGTCGACCTGCAGGTGTCGTCGATCGCGCCGCTCGATGTCTTCCTGGGCGACGAAGGCCGGCAACTGGCCGACATCGTGGCCGAAAGCGCAGGGCAATTGGGCTGCGTGACGCGCTCGGCGCTCCACCCCGCGGAGCCGATGCCGCCGGACCTCGACGCCGCGCTCTCGCGCGTCTTCACCCTCGCCGCCGAGCGCGGACTGGACGTCGACCTCCATGTCGACGAGTCGACCGATCCGCGCTCCCGCGCGCTGATCCATGTCGCGCGCATCGCCGCGGCGCAGGATTTCTCCGGCCGCATCCTGTGCGGCCATTGCACCGCGCTGGCCCTGCAGAGCGACGAGTTCATCGAGGAGACGATCGCCGCGTGCAAGGACGCCGGCATCGACATCGTGAGCCTGCCCACCGTCAACATGTACCTCCAGGATCGCAGCCCGGAGGCACGGACCCCGCGCTGGCGCGGCGTGACAGTGCTGCATGAAATGAAGGCGCGCGGCCTGCGCGTGGCCGTGGCGGGCGACAACTGCCGCGATCCCTTCTACGCCTATGGGGATCACGACATGCTCGACACCTTCACGCAGGCCGTGAAGATCCTGCACCTGGACCATCCGCTGGGCGACTGGATCCGCGCCGCCACCGAGACGCCGGCGGCGATCATGGGCATCGACCGCGGCGTGCTGAAGGCCGGTGCACCGGCCGACCTGCTGGTGCTCAAGGCACGCAACTACTCGGAAATGCTCTCGCGCACGCAGTTCGACCGCAGCGTGCTGCGCGCCGGCCGCGCCATCGACACGCGTCTGCCGGACTACCGGCTGCTCGACGATCTCATGGTCGATTGACGAGCCCGGCACAAAAAAAGGCCCGCGAGAAGCGGGCCTTAATGATTGCGCTTGAGCAATCCCCTAAGAGAAACTGAGCCTCCAGTGTGATCCTGAACGAGGCACAGATGGTGTGAAATAGTTGGCAGAAAACGCGAGCAGTTTCAGGGGTGCCGCATTCGAGTGAAGCTCCTTAGTTCGCATTCTGTGGCAGGTGTAGTGCTATCGATTGCGCACCATGCTCACACGAGGCTCGCCGGCATCGTTTCCACGGCCCATTCGAGCCGCATGGCGGAAGGTGATTTCGCCCTCTCGCGGCCGGAGCCGGCATCGATCGTCTGCTGCAGGCGCAGCGCGGCGGCGCCGATCCTCGTGGCCGTGCTGTTCGTGGGCAGTGGGCCGCGCGCGTAGTCGACCACGCGCGGGAGTTCTCCGGGCTGGCCGCGCCAGAGGATGGTCCAGTAGAAGTGGCCGGCGATGGGCTCGTCGACGATCAGTTCGAGGTCGTTCTTCATCATCATTGCGTGCGATTTGAAGGTCAGTGGAGTAATCACGAAGTACTGCATTTGGCGCTCGCGCCCATCCGCCGCAAAGGACCAATTTCACGGCCGACGATGAATCATCGGCGGCGGCGCGGCGAAGCTCACCGTCGCGGGTCCGCAAACGGCCAGCGCCGATTCGGCGCAGCCCTCAAGATCGGAGCTTTCACCGGCACGGCGGTTCTCCTTCATGCGATCGACCCTTCCCTCTTCGTTCACCCACCTGGCCTGGGCCAATCTCGCGGCGCAATCGGCCGAGCAGCTGAGCCTTGCGGCGGTGCCGCTGGTGGCGGTGCTGCTGCTGGGTGCGGGCCCCGGCAAGATCGGGCTGCTCGCGGCGGTGCAGACGCTGCCCTTCCTGCTGATGTCGATCCCGCTGGGGCTGCTGGCCGATCGGACGTCGCGGCGCCGGCTGATGGTCTGGGCGGAGGGGCTGCGCGCGCTGTCCTTGCTGGCGCTTCTGGCGGCGGTGCTGACGGGCCGGCTGTCGATCGAATGGCTGGCCGTGCTGGGCTTCGCCGGCGCCGTGGGCACTGTCGGCTTCAGCGTGGCCGCGCCGGCGCTGGTGCCGGCCCTGGTCCCGCGCGAAGCCCTCGCGGCGGCGAACGGCCGGCTCGAACTGGCCCGCAGCGCGGCGTTCGCGGCGGGGCCGGCGCTCGCCGGTGCGCTGGTCTCGTGGGCAGGAGCGCCGGCGGCCTTCGTGCTCGCCGCCGTCCTCTCGGGCTCGGCCGTCGCCCTGCTGCTGCGGCTCGTCGAGCCAGTGCGCCCGCAACCGGCTTCCCGCCATCCGCTGCTCGAGATCCAGGACGGCGCGCGCTTCGTCTGGCGCCATGCGATGCTGCGGCCGATCCTTCTGACCGGCGTTGCGTGGAACATCTCCTGGTTCGTCCTGCAGGCTGCGTACGTGCCCTATGCGGTCCGCGTTCTCGGTCTTGGCGCGGGAATCGTGGGCTTCACGCTCGCGAGCTTCGGCGCCGGCATGGTGGTCGGCGCGCTGCTGGCGCCGCGAGTCGTCGGGGCGATGGCCTTCGGCCGAGCCATTCAGCTCGGGCCGGCGGTCTCGGTGATGGCCGCGATCGCCATGACGGCCACGCTCTTCGTGCCGAGCGGTGCACTGGCGGCCCTCTCCTTCTTCCTGTTTGGCGCCGGGCCGATCGTCTGGACGATCACCTCGACCACGCTGCGGCAGAGCGTGACGCCCAGTGCGATGCTGGGCCGGGTGTCCGCGGTGTTCCTGACCGTCAACGCAGGGTCTCGCCCGATCGGCGCGGCGCTGGGCGGGTTGATCGGCGCGTCGTGGGGCGAGCCGGCTTGCCTGTGGGTGGCGCTGGCGGGCTTCGTCCTGCAGGCGTGCGTGATCTTCGGTTCGCGACTTCACACCCTGCGCACGCTGCCGGCGGCAGCGGCCTGAGCGCGCCGCCGCGTCGATGGATCGCGCTATCCCCTAAGGGGCAACCCGGGATTGGTCAGCCAGCAGTCAGCCTTTAAGATCGCGGCCTTTTCACGCTGGAGAGACCATGAAGAAACTGCTCGCTTTCACGGCGGTCGCCGCCGCTGTCGCCGGCGTTCACGCCCAGGAGTTCCCGGGCAGCAAGCCCATCAGCATCGTGGTGCCGTTCACGGCGGGCGGCCCGACCGATCGCGTGGCGCGCGACCTCGCCGAGGCCCTGCGCAAGCCGCTGGGCGGCGGCAGCATCGTGATTGACAACGTGCCCGGCGCCGGCAGTTCGATCGGTGCGGCCAAGGTGGCGCGCGCCAACCCGGACGGCTACACGCTGCTGCTGAATCACATCGGGATGTCGACCATCCCGACCCTGGTGCGCAACGTACCCTTCAAGGTCGAGACTGATTTCGAGTACCTCGGCATCGTCAACGACGTGCCGATGACGCTGATCTCCAGGCCCAGCATGCCCGCGAAGGACTACAAGGAACTGGGCGCGTGGATCGCGGCCAACAAGGGCAAGATCAATCTCGGCAACGCCGGCGTCGGCTCCGCTTCCCACCTGTGCGGCCTGCTCTTCCAGTCCGCGACGAAGACCGAGATGACGGCTGTGCCGTACAAGGGCACGGCCCCCGCAATCACCGACCTGATCGGCGGCCAGATCGACCTGCTGTGCGACCAGACGACCAATACCACGCAGCAGATCGAGGCCAGGAAGGTGAAGGCCTTCGCGGTCACCACGGGCAAGCGGCTGACGACGCCGGCGCTCAAGGACCTGCCCACGCTCGACGAGGCCGGGCTGAAGGACTTCCAGGTCACGATCTGGCACGGCCTCTATGCGCCCAAGGGCACGCCGTCGGCCGTCACGAAGAAGCTCAACGACGCACTGAAGGTCGCGCTGAAGGATCCGGACTTCATCAGGAAGCAGGAAGGCCTGGGCGCCGTGGTGGCGAGCGATGGCCGCGTCGAACCCGAGGGCCACAAGAAGTTCGTCGCCGCCGAGATCGCCAGGTGGAGCCCGATCATCAGGGCCGCCGGGGTCTATGCGGACTGAAGCGGGCTCCAGGCCGGCGATTCGGCGGCAGCCGCGCGCTCGGCCTGGGCCTTGTCCACGGGCCGCTTGCCCGCGATGATCATTCCGAGCACCTCGTCTTCGGTCAGGTCCGCCGTGCGGTAGGTGCCGACCAGGCGGCCGTTCTTCATCACGGCGAGCCGGTCGCTCAGGCCGAACACGTCGGGCATGTCGTGCGTGATGAGGAAGATGCCGACGCCATCGGCCTTGAGTTGCTTGACGAGGGCGCCGACCATCGCGGTTTCCTCCGGGCCGAGCGCGGCGCAGGGCTCGTCCATGATGAGGATGCGGGCGTTGAAGTACAGCGCCCGAGAGATCGCCACCACCTGGCGCTGTCCGCCCGACAGGCGCCGCACGGGCACGCGGATATTGGTGAAGTTCCTGTTGAGCCGCTCGAAGACTTTGCGCGCCTGGTTCTCCATGAAGTGGTCGTCCAGCGTGCGCCAGGGCGTGAGCTTCTCCCGCCCGAGAAAGAGGTTGGCCACCGAGTCGAGGTTGTCGGCCAGCGCCAGGGTCTGGTAGATGGTCTCGATGCCTTGAGCCTGGGCCTCCGAGGGGGTTCGGATGCTGACCTTCTCGCCGGCGATCAGCGTCTCGCCCGCGTCGATCGGGTAGGCGCCGGCGAGCATCTTCATCAATGTCGACTTGCCGGCGCCGTTGTGGCCCAGCAGCGCGACCACTTCGCCCGGATAGAGGTTGACGCTGACGCCATCGACGGCCTTCACGCCGCCGAAGGCCTTGTGGATGTCACGCAGTTCGACGAGCGGCACGGACATGTCGTTGTTGCGGGTGCTGCTCATCCATCGCTTTCCGTTTCGCAAGCCATTCCAGCCCCCTGCAAGGGGGTGGGCGGCCACACGCAGTGGGCAAGCCTGGGAGTGCTCATCCTTGCTCTCCGACGTACTTCCGGTAGAGAACGTCGAACACCACGGCGACGATCAACACCTGTCCGATGATGACCATGCGCTTGCCGATCGGCACATCGAGCAGCAGCATGCCGCTGTCGAGGGACTGCATGATCAGCGCGCCCAGCACCGAGCCGAAGATCGAACCGCTGCCGCCGGCGAGCGCCGTGCCGCCGATCACCGCGGCCGCGATGACATAGAGTTCCATGCCGGTGCCGAGGGAGTTGGTGCCGGCGTTGAGCCGCGCGATGGAGACGATGGCCGCCACCGTGACCAGCACGGCGAGCAACGCGAAGAGCATCATCGTCACGCGCTTGACCGGGATGCCGACCAGCGCGGCGGCGTCGGGGTTGCCGCCCATCGCGAACACGTAGCGGCCGAAGCGCGTGCGGTGCACGATGAAGGACAGGACGACCGCGACCACCGCCCAGATCAGCACCGGGATCGGGATGCCCTGTGCCTCGGTCTTCGACGAGATCTTGTAGCTGTTCATGGTCGCGGCGAAGGCGAACACCGCCGCGGCGGGGACGGCCGTGAGGAGCAGGTCCATCCAGAGCGGCTCGACCGGCATCCCGTGCCGCTGCCGCGCGCGACGCTTCTGCAGCATGCGGGCAAAGAGCACGATACCCACCAGCACCGCGAGCACCCATGTCGCCGTGGTGCCGATGCCGCCGTCGTAGCCGCCGCCCAGGCGCTGGAAGAATTCATCGTTGACCGGCTGGGTCTTTCCATCGGCGACGAGAAAGGCCGCGCCGCGGAAAGACATGAGGCCGCCGAGCGTGACGACGAAGGACGGAACGCCCAGCACCGCCGTGAGGCCGCCCTGGTAGAGCGACACAAGGATCGCGACGGCCAGTCCCGCCAGGCATGCTGTCGGCCACGACCAGCCCGACGTGTACTGCAGGTAGGCGATCAGCACGCCGACGAAGCCCATCACCGAGCCGACCGACAGGTCGATGTGGCGCGCCACGATGATCAGCACCATCACGGTCGACACGATGCCGACCACCGCCGTCTGCTGCGCGATGTTGTAGAGGTTCTCGGGCGAAAGGAACACGCCGCCCGACATCAGGTGGAAGACGATGGCCATGACCACCAGCAGCAGGCACATCAGCAGCAGCCGGAGGTCGACGCCGCTGCGGCGCCAAATGCCGGGGGCGGAACTCATGGAGTTACTTGCAGGCGGGCGGAGCCTTGTCGCCGGAGACGCCCTTGCAGAGTTCTTCCTTCTTGATCCAGCCGGCCTTGACCACGACGTCGAGGTTGTCGCGCGTGATGGCGACAGGCGTCAGGAAACGCGACGAGATCGTCAGCTTCTTTTCGCCGCCGCTCCATGGCGCGGCCTTGTCGGCGGGCTTGCCCTGCGCCAGTGCGACCGCGGCGGAGGCGGCCTCCCGGCCGAGCTCGCGCGAGTCCTTCCAGACCGAGACGGTCTGCGTGCCGAGCGCGATGCGGTTGAGCGCCGCGAAGTCGGCGTCCTGGCCCGACACGGGAATGCCGCGGATGCCCTTGGCGCTGAGCGCGGCCACCGCGCCGCCGGCGGTGCCGTCGTTGGAGGCGACCACCGCATCCACCTTGTTGCCGACTTTGGTGAGGATCTGCTCCATGTTCTTCTGGGCGACCTCGGGCTTCCAGCCGTCGGTGTATTCGTCGCCGACGATCTTGATGTCGCCCTTCTTCACCGCGTCGGCGATCACCTCCTGCTGGCCGGCGCGCAGGAAGTTGGCGTTGGGGTCGGTGGGCGAGCCCTTGATCATCACGTAGTTGCCCTTGGGCTGGACCTTGTAGACGGCGCGCGCCTGCAGGCGGCCCACCTCGGTGTTGTCGAAGGTGATGTAGAAGACGCCGGGCGTCTCGATGAGGCGGTCGTAGGCCACGACGGGCACCTTCTGCCGGGCCGCCTTGGTGACGGCCGGGAGGATGGCGTCCTTGTCCATGGCCAGCACGATCAGCGCCTTGGCGCCCTTGGACATCAAGCCTTCGATATCGCCGAGCTGCTTCTCGGGCGAGCCGCCGGCATCGGCGCTGATGTACTTGGCCCCGAGCTTTTCCAGCTGCTGCTTGATCGCGGCCTCGTCCGTCTTCCAGCGCTCCTCCTGGAAGTTCGACCAGCTCACGCCCACCACGGTCTGGGCGCAGGCGCCGATGGCGCTCAGGCCGAGGGCGAAGGAGGTCAGTGTTCGGGCGAACTTCATGGCGTGTCTCCGGGGATTCAGGTTTCCTGATCTGGATCGTCGACCCGATGCGGATCGGGCGGCGGACCCACTATGTCAGGCGCGCTCGGGCCGCGGCATCCGGACTATCCCTGCGGGTAAAGGCACTACAGGTGCGCCAGTGCGAGGACCCTACACTCGCGCAAGACCTTGCCACTGGCGGGCATCCGGTTGATTTCCCAGCAGGAGAAGTGCATGACCACGGCCGAGCATCACCAGCTCATCACAGTCGACCTCGACAAACTGAGGCCCACGCAGATCACGGCGGGCTTCGCGGAAGTCGCCCGCAAGCGCGTCGAATGGGCGCGCCTGGCCAAGAAGGCCCGGCGCCAGCTGCTCGATTCGCACTGGTTCCCTGCCGTCCTCGGGCCTCGCGGCAGATACCACATCGTCGACCATCACCACCTGGGCCTGGCGCTCCACGAGGAAGGCGTCGAGCACGTGAAGGTGATGGTGCTGGCCGACCTTTCCTACCTGGAAATCGCCATCTTCTGGCGCGTCATGGAACAGCGAAATTGGGCCCATCCGTTCGACCGATCGGGCAAGCGTCGAGACTACGACGCCATCCCCGAGAAGATTCCACAACTCGTCGACGACCCCTATCGCAGCCTGGCGGGCTTCCTGCGCACCGCCGGCGGGTACGCCAAGGACACGTCGCCGTTCGCGGAGTTCCTGTGGGCAGACTACCTGCGCCAGCACATCACCCCGGCGCAGATCAGGAATTCCATGGACATCGCCGTGCGTGAGGCGCTGGGTCTCGCCAAGAGCCCGCTCGCGCGCTATCTGCCCGGCTGGTCCGGGGTGTCGCCAGCCGCTGCCCGCTGATGGGTGTCGTCGACAGCACCGGGAGCGGCGCGACGGTCTGGCTGGCCGATCTGGTGGCCGGCATCTCGATGGCCGGCCTGCTGCTGCCCGAGGCCGTCGCCTATTCGGGGATCGCCGGCATGCCGCCGCAGGCGGGCGTGCTCGGCCTGTTCGCCGGGCTGCTCGTCTATGGACTGATCGGCAAGTCGCGTTTCGCCATTGTGTCCGCCACCTCGTCTTCGGCCGCGGTGCTGGGAGCGACCACGCTGTCGATCGCGGGCCCCGACGCGGCTCTGCGGGCGGCCCTGGCCGCCGGACTGGTCATCGCCACGGGCATCGCATTCCTGATGGCGGGCGCGGCCCGCCTGGGGTCGATCTGCAGCTTCATTTCCAAGCCGGTCCTGCGCGGGTTCTCCTTCGGACTGGCCATTGCCATCATCATCAAGCAACTGCCGAAGATGACGGGTACGCATCCATCGGCCGACGCGTTGCTCGCGTTCGGCTATCAACTCTTCTCCGCGCTCCCGCAGTGGAACTGGATCGGCATCGCATTCGGACTCGGCGCGCTCGTCGCGCTGAAGGCATCGGCGCGCTGGCACAAGCTCCCCGGGGCACTGCTGGTGATCGGTACGGGCATCGCGATCGGCCAATGGCTCGACATCAGGACACATGGCGTCAACCTGGTCGGACCCATCACCCTGTCGCTGACCGCACCCACGCTGCCTGCGTTGTCGCGCGGCCAATGGCTGAGCGTGGGCGAGCTGTCGTTGGCGGTGCTTCTGCTGCTTTTCGCCGAGAGCTACGGCGCCATTCGCAGCATGGCGCTCAAGCACGGCGACGATGTCTCTCCCAACCGCGACCTTCTTGCGTTCGGAGGTGCGAACTTGCTGTCGGGACTGTTCCATGGCACGCCCGTGGGGGCGGGGTATTCCGCCACGTCCGCCAACGAAGCGGCTGGCGCGATGAGCAGGAAGTCGGCATGGGTCGCCGCCGCCGTGGTCCTGCTGCTGGTGGCGATCTTCCTGCCTCTCATCGAACTGACGCCCGAGCCGGTGCTCGCCGCGGTCGTCATTCACGCCGTGTGGCACACGCTGACGCTCGACGCCTTTCGTCCCTATTTCCAATGGCGGCGCGATCGCGTGGTGGTCGTGGCCGCCACGCTGGCGGTCATCCTGCTGGGCGTGCTCGACGGTCTCCTGGCGGGCATCGCCATCAGCCTGGCGATGACGCTGCGGGGCCTTTCGGAGCCGCGAGTCAGCGAACTGGGCCGACTGGGAGAAGGGCACGATTTCCTCAGCTGCGACTCGCACTCGAATACGCACCGCATCGACGGCCTGCTCGTGCTGCGCCCCGAGGCGCCCCTCTTCTTCGCGAACGTGGAACGCATGCTGATCGACATCCGCAGGCGCATTGCCGCGACGATGCCACGAGGCGTGGTGCTCAGCCTGGAAGAGACACCGGACCTGGACGGCACGTCGATCGAGGCACTGACCGAATTCGGCATCGAGCAATCGCGCAAGGGCGTGGTCCTGGTTCTCGCGCGGCTGAAGGACCCGGTGCTCGCTCTGCTGCAGTCATCCCTGGGCGACGAGAAGCGAACGCTGCTGGAGTCCGGAAGCGTCGACGATGCCGTGACGACGCTTGCACAGGCGCTCGCGGGCCAGGGCATCCGGACCGACGGCGCCAGGCGCTAGCCTGAAGTTCCCTGAAGCGAATAACGAGATTCCCTTGTGACTCAAGCACTTGCTTGAGTTGGAGAGGGAGTTTTCTGTCTACGGCTTGATGTTTTGCACGAGCGCGAGGGCGCGCAGGTGCAGCGGTTGCGCGTTGGTGAGGAGCTCGAAGAGGAGCTCGAA